>DMYQ01000044.1:1352-3891 GCA_003482555.1 Janthinobacterium sp.
CAGTTCGACACCGGCGCGGGCGCGGGCGCCGTCGAGCGCGGCCAGCACCAGCGAGCGGCCGTGGCCGCCGCCCCGAAAGCGCGCCGGTATGTACATGCCGAACAGGGTCGCCTTGTGGCGCGCCTTGTCGCGCGCGTCGAAGCTCAACCCGGCCACGCCCGCCAATTCCGCGCCGCTCCAGGCGCCGAGCACTAGTTCGCGCGCCAGCGGCGCCTCATCCAGGCGCGCCTGCCACCACGCCAGCGGCAGGGCGGCCCGCTCGGCGACGCTGGATGTGAAGGCGTCGGGATGCAAGGCGTAAGCTTCCAGCATCAGCGCGCGGTAGGCGGGCGCGTCCGACGGAGTCAGGCGGCCCTGCCTCACGCGGCCCCGCCCGCACCCAGTTCCAGCACGAAGGACCATTCGGCGCCGCTGCTGGCCGGCAGCCGTTCGCCGCGGCGCCAGCCGAAGGAGGTGTACAGGCTGACCGCCGCCGCCATGCGGTCCCACGTTTCAAGATAGATGCTGGCGCAGCCGTCGCGCGTGGCGAAGGCGATCGCCTCTTGCAGGAGGATGCGGCCGATGCCCTTGCCGCGCACCGCGCCATCGACATAAAAGGCCGACAGCTTGAGCGCCCGCGGCCCCGTGCGCGACAGGATCAGCGAAGCGACGACGACGCCGTCGCGCAGCGCCACCAGTTGCGCGGCGCCGCCCGGGCCGACGTCGCCGAAGCGCCCCAGCTCCCGGTCCAGCTCATCGAAATCGGCTTCGATGCCGAACTCGCGCATGGCCACGCTGGCGATCATCTGCACCCGCGCGCGGTCGTCCGGGCGCGCCGCCCGCACCAGCACCGGCGCGCCGCGCCCTGGTTCGCCGCGCATCGCAATATTCTTCGCGCCGTTCCGCGCGCCGTTCTGCGCGCCGTTCATCGCGGCGCTCATCCCCCCGCTCCCAGATAGCGCTCGAACCAGGCCAGCGTGCGCCGGCGCAGGTCGCGCCGGTGCTCCGGCAAACGCAAGGCGTGTCCCTCGCCGTCGTAGATCACCAGCGATACCGGCGTCCCCATCGCGCGCAAGCCGTGCCAGAACTCCACCGATTGCGCCGGCGGGCATTCGAGGTCGCGCTCGCCGACATACACCAGGGTCGGCGTGCGCGCCGCCTTGATCGATTCGATCGGCGAGGCGGCCCGGTAGACGGCCGGGTCGTCGTAGGCGGAGGCGCCGAAATAGGGCAGCATCCACTGGTCGATGCCGTTCTGGCCGTAGTAACTGATCCAGTTGGCGATGCCGGCGCCGGCCACGGCGGCCTTGAAGCGCTGGCTGTGCGTGACGCCCCACATCGTCATGAAGCCGCCGTAGGAATGGCCCATCAGACCCAGGCGTTGCGGATCGACCGGGGCCACCCGGGCGGCCGCGTCGACGCCGGCCAGGATGTCGCGCAAGTCGCCGCCGCCGAAGTCGCGCACGTTGGCGCGGGTGAAGGCCTGGCCCTGGCCGTAACTGCCGCGCGGATTCGGCAGGAAGACGAAATAGCCGCGCGCGCTCAGTTCGCGCAGCAGGGGATTGCCCTGCTCCCCGCCCGCCACGTAGTGCGGCGTGGCCACCCCCGCCGGGCCGCCGTGCACCACCACCACCATCGGATATTTTTTGCCCGGTTCCACCTTGAGGGGCCCCAGCAACCAGCCCTGCACCTGGTGCTGGTCGCTTTGCCAGTTGACGCTGCGCACCGACACCTGGGCTTCGAAGGCGTCGTTGTCGTGGCTGATGGTGCGCAGTCGCGGCAGGGTTCCGGCGACGATGTGCGGGGCCAGGCGGAAGTCTTCCTGGGCCGCCGCCGCCATGCTGCCGTCGGCGCTGAAAGACAGGCGGCCGTCGGCGCCGGCGCTGGTCAGCGGCTTTGACCACAGGCTGCGGGTGGCGCCGCTGAGCGGGTCGAGCGCCAGCGCGGCCTGACGGTCGCCGATCTGGGCCGTCGTCAGCAAGCCCTGGCCGCGCCAGGCCAGGCCGTTGAAGGTGGCGGCCGCGCCCGGCGTCAGGTTGCGCGGTACGCCGCCGGCCAGCGGCACCGTGTAGACGTCGCCGCCGATGGAGCCGAAGTCGCTCATCAGGCCGCCGATGAAGGCCACCGTCTTGCCGTCGGCCGACACTTGCGGCAGGTTCATCTGCATGGCTGGCGCCGCGATCAGGCGCAGGGCGCCGCTGGCGGCGTCCACGTGGCTCAGTTGCGCCACCCACCAGTTATTGTCGCCATTGCCCTTGGCGCTGGTCGCCACGAAGCCGGCGCCGTCCGGCGTCCAGCCGAATTCATAGACGAAGGTGTCGTCCGGCGACACCATCCTGAGCGGACCGCCGTCCGCCGCCACCACGGCGATGCGCTGCTCGTCGTCGGCGCCGCCGATTTCGCCGACCTGGCGCGCGCCCGCCTCGACGGCGCCGGTCAGCTTGCGCGCGTCCAAGGTGGCCAGCAGGGCCAGTTGCGCGCCGTCGGGCGACCAGCGCACGGTGTTGGCCACGCCTTTCAGTGTCAGCACCAGCCGGGCGCCGCCGCGCCGCGCCACGTA
>DMYQ01000173.1:0-5489 GCA_003482555.1 Janthinobacterium sp.
TTAGAACGGGATGTCGTCATCCATGTCCGAGAAGTTCGGCGCTGGCTTCGGCGCTGGGCGCGGTGCCGGCGCTTGCTGCTGCTGTGGCCGCGGCGCTGGCGCCGGACGGCTGTTCTGGCTGCTCTCGTAGGAGCCGGCGCCACCGCCGTCATCCATCGAATCGCCGCCCATGCCCTGGCGTCCGCCCAGCATTTGCATTTGCTCGGCAACGATGTCGGTCGCATACTTTTCGACGCCATCCTTGTCCGTGTACTTGCGCGTTTGCAGGCGGCCTTCGACGTAGACGGACGAACCTTTTTTCAGGTATTGACCGGCGATTTCAGCCAGGCGGCCAAAGAAGGAGATGCGATGCCACTCCGTAACTTCCTTTTGCTCGCCGGTGTTGCGGTCTTTCGATTTGTACGATGTTGCAACTGCAATGTTGGCGATTGCGTCACCGCTTGGCATGTAGCGGATTTCCGGATCGCGGCCCAAATTGCCGACGATGATGACTTTGTTGACTGATGCCATGAATAACTCCTGAAGAACTGCGGCCGCTGTGTGCGGACGGGCGGTGTAGTTTACTAAACCACGATTATAAGCCAAGGGCCCGCCCCGGGCGATCTAAAAATCTATGCCGGACGGCACCCAACAAGGACCGCCGAGCCCACAACGAACCAACAGCAAACCGCACAAGCAACCGCACCGGAAATACAACACGGGACTGGAATACTGATATTATATACAGTACTTTGTAGTCATTGCCGTGATCCCCGTCAACGCGCGCTCCTTGACATGCCCGGAAGGCAATCGTCGGGCACGAACGCGCGGGCATCGAAACCCGGCTATAGTATGAGGTTGACCCGTTTTGGCCCCGTTATCGCTGGTTTTGGCGCGCGCCGGCCTCGCACCACTCTTGAAAGCTAGGCAAACACTCATGGAACAGATCCGCATCCGCGGTGCACGCACGCACAACCTCAAGAACATCAATCTTGATTTGCCGCGCAACAAGTTGATCGTCATTACGGGCCTGTCCGGCTCCGGCAAGTCTTCGCTCGCCTTCGATACCCTGTATGCCGAAGGCCAGCGCCGCTATGTCGAGTCC
Organism: Janthinobacterium sp.; assembly: GCA_003482555.1. Lineage (GTDB taxonomy): Bacteria > Pseudomonadota > Gammaproteobacteria > Burkholderiales > Burkholderiaceae_D > Janthinobacterium. The sequence goes on from DMYQ01000173.1 coordinate 1,085, forward strand.
TTGTCCGCCTATGCGCGCCAGTTCCTGCAGTTGATGGAAAAACCGGATGTCGACCTGATCGAGGGGCTGTCGCCGGCCATTTCGATCGAGCAAAAAGCCACCTCGCACAATCCCCGCTCGACGGTCGGCACCGTCACGGAAATCCACGATTACCTGCGCCTGCTGTACGCCCGCGTTGGCACGCCGTATTGCCCGGATCACCCGGAAAACGCGCTGGCGGCGCAATCGGTGTCGCAAATGGTCGATGCCGTGCTGGCCATGCCGGAAGACACCAAGCTGATGATACTGGCGCCCGTCGTCGCCAACCGCAAGGGCGAGCACGTCGACCTGTTCGAGCAGATGCAAGCCCAGGGCTTCGTGCGTTTCCGCGTGCAAAGCGGCACCCACGCCGCCAAGATTTATGAAATCGACGACTTGCCGAAGCTGAAAAAGACGGAAAAGCACACCATCGACGTCGTCGTCGACCGCGTCAAGGTGAACGGGGAAATCAAGCAACGCCTGGCGGAAAGTTTCGAGACGGCCCTGCGCCTGGCCGACGGCCGCGCCGTCGCGCTGGAAATGGATAGCGCCAAGGAAACCATGTTCTCGAACAAGTTCGCCTGCAATGTCTGCGGCTATTCGCTGCAAGAGTTGGAGCCGCGCCTGTTTTCCTTCAACAATCCGATGGGCGCCTGCCCGGAATGCGACGGCCTGGGCCATATCGAGTTTTTCGATCCGAAACGCATCGTCGCCTTCCCCAACCTGTCGCTCGCTTCCGGCGCCGTCAAGGGCTGGGACAGGCGCAACCAGTTCTATTTCCAGATGCTGTCGAACCTGGCCTCGTTTTACGAGTTCGAACTCGACCTGCCTTTCGAGCAATTGCCGCTGGCGGCGCAGCAAGTGGTGCTCTACGGTTCCGGCAAGCAAGCGATTCCCTTCGCCTATGTCAACGAACGGGGCCGCACGGTGATCAAGGAACACACCTTCGAGGGCGTGGTCAACAATCTGGCGCGGCGCTACCGCGAAACGGATTCGATGGCCGTCAAGGAAGAGTTGGCCAAGTTCATCAACGAAAAGCAATGCCCATCTTGCCAGGGCGCGCGCCTGCGCGTGGAAGCGCGCTTCGTGAAGGTCGGCAATGGCGCCCAGGAAAAGGCGATTTACGAGGTGGCCGCCAAGCCGCTGCGCCAGGCCCTGACGTTTTTCGAGGAATTGACCTTGACCGGCGCCAAGAAGGAAATCGCCGACCGCGTCGTCAAGGAAATCATTTCGCGCCTGAAGTTCTTGAACAATGTCGGCCTCGACTATCTGTCGCTGGACCGCAGCGCCGATACCCTGTCGGGCGGCGAGGCGCAGCGCATCCGGCTCGCTTCGCAGATCGGCTCCGGCTTGACCGGCGTCATGTACGTGCTCGACGAACCATCCATCGGCTTGCACCAGCGCGACAACGACCGCCTGATCGAAACACTCAAGCACTTGCGCGACATCGGCAACAGCGTGCTCGTCGTCGAACATGACGAAGACGCCATCCGCACCGCCGACTATATCGTCGACATGGGCCTGGGCGCGGGCGTGCACGGCGGCGAGATCATCGCCGAAGGCACGCTGGAAGATATCCTCACGAACAAGAATTCGCTGACGGCCCAATACCTGAACGGCACCCTGAAGATCGCGGTGCCGGAAAAGCGCCACCCGTCCAATCCCGACAAGCAACTGGTGATCACCGGCGCGACCGGCAACAACCTGAAAAACGTTTCCCTCAGCCTGCCGGTCGGCTTGCTCACCTGCGTCACGGGCGTGTCCGGTTCCGGCAAGTCTTCGCTGGTCAACGACACCCTGTACCCGGCCCTGTCGCGCCACCTGTACGGCTCGCAAAGCGAACCGGCGCCGCACGATTCCATCAGCGGCCTGGAACATTTCGACAAGGTCATCGCCGTCGACCAGGCCCCGATTGGGCGCACGCCGCGCTCCAACCCGGCCACCTACACGGGCCTGTTCACGCCGATCCGCGACCTGTTCGCAACGGTGCCGACGGCCAAGGAACGGGGCTATAGCGCGGGGCGCTTCTCCTTCAACGTCAAGGGCGGGCGCTGCGAGGCTTGCCAGGGCGACGGCGTGATCAAGGTCGAGATGCATTTCTTGCCCGACGTGTACGTGCCCTGCGACGTTTGCCACGGCAAACGCTACAACCGGGAAACCCTGGAAGTGCACTACAAGGGCAAGAACATCACCGAAGTGCTGGCCATGACGGTCGAAGAGGCGCACGTCTTCTTCAAGCCGGTGCCGCTGATCGCGCGCAAGCTGCAAACCCTGCTCGACGTCGGCCTCGGCTACATCCGCCTGGGCCAGAGCGCCACCACCCTGTCGGGCGGCGAGGCGCAGCGCGTCAAGCTGTCGCTGGAACTGTCCAAGCGCGACACCGGCCGCACCCTGTACATCCTCGACGAACCGACCACCGGCCTGCATTTCCACGACATCGACTTGCTGCTGAAGGTCATCCACCGCCTGCGCGATCAGGGCAACACCCTGGTCATCATCGAGCACAATCTGGACGTCATCAAGACGGCCGACTGGCTGGTCGACCTGGGCCCGGAAGGCGGCGCCGGCGGCGGCCAGATCATCGCCAGCGGTACGCCGGAAGACGTGGCGGCCAATCCGGCCAGCGTGACGGGACGCTACCTGGGGCCTTTGCTGAAACAAAGCTGAGGCACGGCTTACCCCTCCCCGGCTGGCGGCCGGGGTTGGTTTTGCAGCACCTTTTCCCTCATTCATTGAGCGGAGACAAACCTTTTCGTCCATCTTTCCCTAAGCTTGACAAGCTGCTTCCACATGGGGGATGGGTGATGAACGGACAATCTTACGCCGACGGGGCGGCGGCGATCGCTGTCGCCACGCATGGCATCGAAACACCTCTGGTAGTCGACTGCGCGGAAATACTCGATGCGGAATCGGGCGCGACCGTGTACCGCTACACGGTGGTCGCCGCCGACGACGCCAACGGGCCCGCGCACACCGTGTTTCTCGACCAGGACGGCGTCGAACTGGACGCGGGGCCGGCCCTGCGGCGCGACTTCGCACGCGCCCGCGCGCTGCTGCACACGGCCGCTGCGGCTCCTCTGGCGCCCGTCACCATCGATCCCAGCAGCAACGTGCTGACCCTGAACCCGGGCCAGATTCTCGACGAAACCATCACCGTCACCATCCCGAAAAACGCCGGCCCTATCAAGGCCGACGTGTATTTTCTGGCCGATACCACCGCGTCCATGGGCGGCATTCTCGGCGCCGTCCAGGCCGGCAGCGCCAATGTGCTGGCGGCGCTCAACGGACTGGGCGTGGACATCGTCTTCGGGGTCGGCAACTACAAGGATTTCGCCTCCGGCGACCCGTACGGCTTCCAGCACCAGCTCAATCCCGGCAACGTGGCGCCGGCCGTCGCGGCCGCCATCAACGCCTGGAGCGCCAGCGGCGGCGGCGACTCGCCCGAGGCCGCCCTGTTCGCCCTCGACAGCCTGGCCGTGGCGCCCGGCGGCGGCATCGGCTGGCGCGCCGGCAGCAAGCGCATCATCGTCTGGTTCGGCGACGTCCCCAGCCACGACCCGATTTGCAGCGCCGTCTCCGGCGCGCCCACGGTCACCGAGGCCAGCGCCACCGCCAAACTGGTCAACGAGGGCATCGCGGTGCTGGCCATCTCCACCGCCAACCCCGGCCTGGACGGCGACCCCACGATAGGCGCCACCGGCTACGTGGCCCAATGCGGCGCACCCGGCGGCGCAGCCGGACAGGCCAGCCGCATCACGGCCGCCACCGGCGGCGCGCTCGCCGTCGGCATCAACGCCGGCAATCTCGTCAACACTATCATCGCCCTCGTCAAGAGCGCCGTCGGCGGCTTGCAGAACGTCAAGCTGGTGCCCTCGGCCAGCGTGGCGCTCTTCGTCACGGCTATCAACCCGGCCGCCGCTTACGGCCCGCTGTCCGGCGACGAAGAACACGTGCTGAGCTTTCGCGTGCGCTTCACCGGCATCGCCTACGCCGCCACCGACCAGGTTTTCAACGGCAGCATCGACGTCGTGGCGGACGGCATGGTGGTGGCCACCAAGAAGGTGCAGATCACCGTGCCGGCCTGCCCCGCTTTCGTGTATTCGCTCAAGTTCGTCTGCGGCACGCAGCCGGAGTGCGACTGCGCTTGCGCGCCGCTGCGGCCGGGCTCTTACGCCACCGAGATTGCCATCCATAATTATTCGCTGAAGCCGGTGGAATTGATCAAGCGCTTCGTGCCGCTGGTGCTGGCGGGCGCGGCGGCGGGCCGCGAACCGCTCACGGCCGGCCCGAGGGCGGAAGAGCGCCTGCTGCTGCCGGCCCAGAGCGCCACCATGGACGACTGCTGTCACATCCTGGAACGCCTGCTGGGCGCGCCGCCGCCGGCCTG
>DMYQ01000173.1:5628-8988 GCA_003482555.1 Janthinobacterium sp.
CCGGGGTGTCGATTCGCGTCGAGCAAATCGCGGCCCGGCGCTGACGGGTTCCCGGACAAACATCGAGGAGAAGCGCCATGTCGCACATCACCGGCACCGTACAAGTGCTCGCCACACCGTTGAGTATCACGGCCGGGCTGACGCTATTCAATCCGCCCGCCTCGCCGGCGCCAGGCGGCACCAAGCTGCTGCTGCTGCATTTCCAGAACCTGGCGCTGCAGCCGGGCGACCAGTTGCAGGTCAGCCTCGGTTACGACGTCGACATCTTCACGGCGGCCGACGGACCGGCTTTCTGGACCCGCCCCGTAAACATCTACGCCTTTCCCGGCGGCGTGCAAATCCACTACATTCCGGCCGGGCCGCCCGGCGGCAGCGTGCAGCTCGACCAGTACGGGCGCGGCGAACGGCATGCCGGCGAGGCCGGGCACCCCAGCTTTTCCAATTCCGATCCCTTTTATCAGGGCGCCTACGAAGAACCGACCTACGATCCCTTTTGGTATTGCAGCAATCCGCCGAACTGGGAAAACGCCGCCTGCGCCAGCGCCGACGCGCGCGCCGGCGTGGCCCGCAGCGTCGGCATGATACTGTCGGTGGAAGGGGCCAATCTGTCGACCTGCTCGGTGACCCTGATCGACGCCGACAAGGTCATCACGGCCGGCCACTGCCACACGCCGGAACAGGCCCTGAGCAGCTCGGTCACCTTCGACTACCGCAGCGAATGCGACGGCAGCCGGCCGGCCGGCTACAACCCGCAATTTTTCAAGGTCAAGACGGTGCTGGCCCATCACTACGACGGCGTGGGCGACTTCAGCCTGCTGCAACTGGAGCAGGCGCCGCCCGGCATCCCCGCCATCCAGATGCGCCACGACTTGCCGCTGCCGGGTGAACAGGTGTTCGGCGTGCACCACCCGAACGGCGCGGTCAAGAAACTCTCGCTGCCGCACGCCCAGGGCTTTGCCACGGTGCTCGGCAGCGCCAGCGCCTCGATCACGGTGCCGACCAATTTCAGCGTCTCGGGCGGCAGTTCCGGCTCCGGCCTGTTCGACACTGCCGGCCGCATCGCCGGCGTACTGTCGAACGGCGACCCCTGCCACGGCGGCCACCTCAGCTATTTTCCCAGCGCCACCATCCTGCAAGCGATCGCGCCGGCGCCGCCGCCCGCGCTCACGCGCGACGTGATGCTGGTGTTCGACCGCTCCGGCAGCATGGCGCAAGACGACGGCACCGGCCGCGGCAAGATCGAGGCGGCGCGCGACGCCCTGTCCCTGTTCGTGCAACTGGTACACAGCGGCACCGGCAACCGCGTCGGCCTGGTCTCCTTCAGTAGCGCGGCCAGCGCCCCCATCGATTTTGCACTCGCGCCCGTTACGGCGGCCACCAAGCAGGCGCTGATCGGCCCGCCGCCCTACGTCGGTGGCAAATTGCCCGGCCTCACGCCCGGCGGCAACACCTCGATAGGCGCCGGCCTGGATGCCGCGCGCGCGCAACTGGCCGTGGCCGGCACCAATCCGCGCGCGATCCTGCTGATGACGGACGGCTTGCAAAACACGGCGCCCATGATCGCCGACGTGGAAGCGGGTCTGGCCGGCATTGCCGTGCACGCCATCGGTTTCGGCAGCGAAGCCAGCCTGGATGGCATGCTGCTGAGCAGCCTGGCCGCAGCGCACGGCGGCCTGTATGCGCGCGCCGGCGGCGGGCTGGCCCTGGAAAAATTTTATTCTTCCGCTTTCGGCAACATCTTCGAGCATGGCATCTTGATGGATCCGGAATTCGACCTGGCGGCCGATCAAGAGGCCGGCATTCCCGTGCCCTTCCGCGTCTGCGGCGAGAGCGCCATCACGGCCGTGACCGGCTGGGACACGGCTGCCGCGCAACTATTGCTGGAAGTGACGACGCCGGGCGGCGTTGTCCTGACGGCAGCGACGGCCGGTGTGGAAGACGCCAGCGGCAGAACCTGGGGCTTCCTGCGCATCGCCCTGCCCGCGGCCGGCGAGCGCGATGGGCTGTGGCATGTCAACGTCAGGCGCCCCGGCGGCGGCATTCCCCGGGTGGCGGCGACGGGCGCCGCTTCCGGGCCGGCGCTGCGCTACTTCTTGAACGTCATTCCCAGCGGCGGGCCGCGCATGAGCCGCTTCCCCGACCGCCAGCGCCGGTATACGGGCGACACCATCAATCCCATGGTGCTGGTGCGCTACGACAACGGCGGCTGGCCGGAAGACATGCAGGCCAGCATGACCATCACGGCGCCGGACACCGGCGTGGGCAACGTGCTCAGCGCGGCCGGGCTGGGACCGGCGGGCGGCATCGACGGCGACCTGATTCCGGCGCGCCAGGCCAGCCTGCAGACGATCGAAAAGGCCAGCGGCAAGCCGGTGGTAAATTATGTGCAAAGCACGATAGCTCTGTCGAACGACACGGCCGGCACCGACGGCGCCTTCGAGCGGACCGCCACCTTCGGCCGGCCGCTGCCGGACTTCCTCAGGGTCGAGGGCAATTACACGTTTTATGCCAAGGCCAGTTACGGCGGCGCCTGCACCGGCATGCGCGAACTGAGCTGGTCGCTGCACGTCGATGTCGGCATCGACGGCCCNNAGCGACCCCGGTTCGCTGGCGCCGCCCAGCATCGGCCTGGTGCAGCCGGATCGCCCCGCCGCCGTCGTGACCGCCTCCGACTTCAAGCTGTATGCCTATAGCGTGCCTTTCCTGTGCGGCGAGCAAGCCGACCCGTGTTGCGCCTGCGCGCCGCTGCGGCCGGGACGTTACGCCACCGAGATCAACATCCACAACTGGCAGGGCAAGCCGGCGCCGCTGCTCAAGCGCGCCATTCCCCTGGTGCTGGCGGGCGCCGTCGGCGGACGCGAACCGGCCGTGCAGGCAGCAAAGACGCTGGAAGCGCTGCTGCTGCCGGCGCATAACGCGACGATGGATGACTGTTGCCGCCTGACGGCCTTGCTGCTGGGGGCGCCACCGGCCGGCCCCCTGCCGCTGACGGCGGGGATACTGGAAATCATCAGCACGGTGGAATTGAACGTGACGGCGGTTTACACGGCCAGCGACGGTGGCGGCGCGCCGTCCATCGACGTGCAACAAATCGTCGCCAGGACGCTGACGCTTTAATCGTCGTAAAAAAAACGGCGCGTATCGAACGCGCCGTTTTTTTCATGGCTAGCCGAATTACTCGGCCAGACGTTTTTCCAGCTGCGCCTTGCTTGCCGCCAGCTCTTGCGGCAAGTGGTATTCCAGGCGCTCGAACAACTCCGTGTGCAGCTTCAGCTCGTCCGTCCACGCCGCCTTGTCGATCGAGGTGATGGTGTCGAACTGCTCTTGCGTGAACGGCAAGCCGTCCCAGTTCAAGTCGCC
>DMYQ01000145.1:0-4660 GCA_003482555.1 Janthinobacterium sp.
CTGCCGTTCTGGGTTACAACTGGTTGGTGCGCCGTAACAAATCGGCCATGGAAGACGTGCGCGCCTTCAGCGCCGACGTGCACTCGGTGCTGATCTCCGGCGCCATGTCGACCAGCGAAGCGGGCCGCGCCGCCGGCGCCAAGAAGGCGGCCTGAAATGTCGATGAGCGTCGGCTCCGACAGCGGAGAGGAAGATGCGGTGATGTCCGAAATCAACACGACGCCGCTGGTCGACATCATGTTGGTTTTGCTGATCATCTTTTTGATTACCAGCCCGGTCGTGCTCAAGCTGCAGAAGATCAATCTGCCCCTGGAAGCGAATCAAGCCCTGAAGACGAAGCCCAGCAATATCAATGTCGTCGTCAACAAGGATGGCGAGATTTACCTGGGGCTAAAGAAACTGAAGGACACGGGCGCGCTGTTCGACGTCTTGAAGGAGGAAGCCGTCAAGTTGCCGCAGCCGGAAGTGCATATTCGGGGCGATCAGGAAACCCGCTACGAATACATCGGCAAGGTGATATTCACGACCCAGCGCGCCGGCATCCAGAAGGTCGGCTTCATCACCGAGCCGCCCGACAAGGGCGCCTGAAAGTGCCTGAAGCGCGCTTGAACTTTTACAGGGAGACAGCATGAGTATGAATGTGGGTGCCGGCGGCGGCAACGCCGATCCGGAACCAATGATGGAACTGAACATGACGCCGCTGATCGATGTGATGCTGGTCTTGATCATCATGTTGATCATCACGATCCCCAAGCAAAACCACGCGGTGAACTTGAACATGCCGGTCGGCACACCGCCGCCGCCCACCAGGGAACCCGTGGTCGTGACCATCGACGTCGATTTCGACGGCACCATCCTGTGGGACAACGAAGTCGTACCCAGCCGCTCCGCATTGGAGGCAAAGCTGGGCGGCGTGGCCGCGCAGGCGGATCAGCCGGAAGTGCATCTGCGGCCGAACAAGCTGGTCGCCTACAAGGTCGTGGCCGGCGTGATGGCGACGGCGCAGCGCCTTGGGGTGAGCAAGATCGGCATGGTTGGCAACGAACAGTTCCAGTAGGGGCGAGGCGCCAAGAACGTTGTTTTTCGCGGCATGGACTCGCCGACAGGGGCCGGGGAAGGCCGGCGGGTCGGCTATAATCGGCGCACCGGTATTTATATTTTAATCACACCGCGCTTTCATCATGACTGTTCCCACATGAATCTCAAGAGCCTCGCAGTTGCACTCGGCATGTCGAAAACGACAGTGAGCCGGGCCTTGAACGGCTATCCTGAAGTCAATTTCCGCACCCGGGAACGGGTGCTGGCGGCCGCCAAGGAAGTCGGGTACGAAGCCAATCCGATGGCCAGAAGCCTGGCCGTCGGGCGCAGCAATGTGGTCGGCATCATTTATCCGCTGCTGCCCACCGACCTGGGCGACGCCATGTTCCTCAGCGTCGTGGGCGGCATGTCCGAGGCCCTGGAACTGTCGAAGATGAATCTGATCATCGCCCCGGTGTCGCCCCACAACGAGCAACCCTCGTACGAGCAGATGGTGCGCGGACGCCGGGTCGACGGCCTGGTGGTGGGGCGCACCCTGGTGCGCGACGAGCGCATCGCCTACCTGAGCCGGGCCGGCTTTCCCTTCGTGGCGCACGGGCGCACCGAGATCGACACGCCTTACGCCTGGTTCGACTACGACAACGAGGCCGGCATCGCGCTGGCTTTGGCGCGCCTGCTGGGCCTGGGCCACAGCCGCATCGCCCTGGTGGGGGCTTCGCTGGAACTCAATTTCGCCCGCCAGCGCCGCAACAGTTTCGTGCGCGTCATGGCCGGCGCCGGCCTGCGGGTCGACCCGCGCCACCTGATCGCCGACACCCTGGACCGGCGCACCGGTTACCAGGCCATGCAGCAATTGCTGGCCTGTTCGCCGCGGCCGACCGCCGTCATCGTCGACAATCACCTGTCCGGCGTGGGCGCGGTGCGGGCCCTGCTCGACGCCGGCATCGACATCGGCAAGGAAATGTCGGTGATCGTCTGGGGCAGCGTGGAAGACACCCTGGTCGGCTCGAACGTGACCACCATCGATCAGCCGGAGCCGCGCCGCGCCGGCGCCAAGATGGTGGAGATGCTGCTGGCGCTGCTGGCCGGCACGCCGCCCGCGCAGTTGCAAGTCCTGTGGCAACCGGTCTTGCTGGCGGGCGTGACCGTGGGACCGTGCCTGGTCTAAGTCCAGCCCTTTACAATGGATTACAATGGCTTATTGTAATTACAGTCGATGGTGGTAATCCATGGTAAAGAAGCAGACTGAAATCCTGTGGCACTATCCGCGCGCCGCGCTGGCGGCCTCTTATCTGGACACCTTGCGCGCCGGCTTGATTTCTTCGCTGGTGCTGTTCGCGCCCCGGCGCAAGGGCAAGACCGAGTTTTTGCTGGAAGACTTGCTGCCGGCCGCCGAAGCCGCCGGCTACCGCACCGTGTATTGCAGCATGTGGCAAAACCGCTCCGATCCGCTGGCGGCGCTGTTGATGGCGCTGGCCGACGCGGCCAAGCCGCGCAGCCTGGGCGAAAAACTGCAGGAGCGCCTGTTTCGCCCGCTCAAGAAGACCAGCCTGGAATTCGAACTGGGCCCGCTCGGTAAACTCAAGGCGGAAGCGGAATTCAACGCCAGGAGCGGCGCCGCCCAGGCCCAGTTGCAAAGCTTGCCCGAGCTGATCGACGCCGTCGTCGCCACCTCCAAGGGCAAGGTGTTGATCGCGCTCGATGAAATCCAGCACCTCGCCAAGCCGGAATTCCAGGAATTGGTGGCGGCGCTGCGCACCACGCTCGACGTGCGCAAGAAAACCGTCAAGACCGTCTTCACGGGTTCTTCGCGCAACCGCCTGCAAATGATGTTCAGCCAGATCAGGGCGCCGCTGTTCCAGTTCAGCCAGAGCACCGATTTCCCCGACCTCGACGCCCCCTTCGTCGTCTTCATGAGCGAGGCATTTCAAAAGGCGACCGGGCGCGGCATGGCGCTCGAGGAAGCCAACGCCGCCTTCGTCTCGCTCAGCCACACGCCCGGCCTGTTCCACGACGCCGTCGAGCGCCTGATGAAAATGGGCGGCACCGACATCGGCGGCGTGGCCCGGCGCGTGCTGGCCGAATCGCGCGACGCTTCCGGCTATGCGCAGCGCTTGCTGCAGATGCGGCCGCTGGATCGGGCCGTGATGCGCGCCATCATCGCGCGCGCGCCCCTGTACAACGAGGACACGCGCGCGCGTCTGGCGCAGGCGCTCGGCATCGAGGGCGAGCCCTTGACGGCGCGCCAGGTGCAGGTCGCCGTCGAGCGCCTGCTGGCCGAGCAAATCATTTACCAGGCCGCCCGCGGCGTCTATGAGATCGAAGATCATCAGTTGGCGGAATGGCTGGCGGCGGAACCCGATCTGATCGACGCCATCGAACCGGACGACGACGGCGCCGCCTGAACCGCGGCGCGGGGTGGGGAAGGCGGGAGGCGCGCCTGCCGCCGCGCCGACCTGCTTACTGCTTACTGCTTACTGCTTACTGCTCACTGCTTACTGCTTACTGATTACTGACTACATATTGCGCCGGTACTGGCCGCCGACCTCGAACAGGGTGCTGGTGATCTGACCCAGCGAGCACACGCGCACCGCCTCCATCAGGCGCTCGAACACGTTTTCATTGTCGATCGCGGCTTGCTGCAACGCCGCCAGCGCGGCCGGCGAAGCGTCCGCGTGGCGCGCGTGGAAGTCGGCCAGGCGCGTCAGCTGCGACTGCTTTTCATCGTCGGTGGAACGGGCCAGCTCGATCTTTTGCGGCGTCTCGCCGGCCTTCGGATTGCGGAAGGTGTTGACGCCGATGATGGGCAGGGTGCCGTCGTGCTTCTGGTGCTCGTACAGCATCGACTCTTCCTGGATCTTGCCGCGCTGGTAGCCCGTTTCCATCGCCCCCAGCACGCCGCCGCGCTCGGCGATGCGCTCGAATTCCTGCAGCACCGCTTCTTCGACCAGGTCGGTCAGCTCGTCGATGATGAAGGAACCCTGGTTCGGATTTTCGTTCTTGGCCAGGCCCCATTCGCGGTTGATGATCAGCTGGATCGCCAGGGCGCGGCGCACCGATTCGTCGGTCGGCGTGGTGATCGCCTCGTCGTAGGCGTTGGTGTGCAGGCTGTTGCAGTTGTCGTAGATCGCGATCAGCGCCTGCAGGGTGGTGCGGATGTCGTTGAAGTCGATTTCCTGGGCGTGCAGCGAGCGTCCCGACGTCTGGATGTGGTACTTGAGCTTCTGGCTGCGGTCGTTGGCGCCGTATTTGTCGCGCATGGAAATGGCCCACAGGCGGCGCGCCACGCGGCCCAGCACCGTGTATTCCGGGTCCATGCCGTTACTGAAGAAGAAGGACAGATTCGGCGCGAAATCGTCGATGTGCATGCCGCGCGCCAGGTAGGCTTCGACGAAGGTGAAGCCGTTCGAGAGGGTGAAGGCGAGCTGCGAAATCGGGTTCGCGCCCGCTTCGGCGATGTGGTAGCCGGAGATCGACACGGAATAGAAATTGCGCACTTCGTGGTGCACGAAATACTCCTGGATGTCGCCCATGACCTTGAGCGAAAACTCGGTCGAGAAGATGCAGGTGTTCTGGCCCTGGTCTTCCTTCAGGATGTCGGCCTGCACCGTGCCGCGCACGT
>DMYQ01000145.1:4978-7569 GCA_003482555.1 Janthinobacterium sp.
TGCTGGTCGATCGCCGTGTTCATGAACATCGCCAGTATCGTCGGCGCCGGGCCGTTGATGGTCATCGACACCGAGGTGCTCGGGCTGCACAGATTGAAGCCGTCGTACAGCACCTTCATGTCGTCCAGGGTGGCGATGGAGACGCCGGAATTGCCGACCTTGCCGTAAATGTCGGGCCGTTCGGCCGGGTCGGCGCCGTACAGCGTGACCGAGTCGAAGGCGGTCGAGAGGCGCTTGGCGTCCATGCCGGTCGAGACCAGCTTGAAGCGGCGGTTGGTGCGGAAGGCGTCGCCTTCGCCGGCGAACATGCGGGTCGGGTCTTCACCCTCGCGCTTGAAGGCGAACACGCCGGCCGAAAACGGGAAGGAGCCGGGCACGTTTTCCAGCATCAGGAAGCGCAGGATTTCGCCGTGGTCTTCATAGCGCGGCAGCGCCACCTTGCGGATCTTGGTGCCGGACAGGGTGTGCTGCACCAGGCGCGTGCGGATTTCCTTGTCGCGGATCTTGACCACGTATTCGTCGCCGGCATAGGCGGCCTGCATGTCCGGCCACATGGCCAGCAGCTTCTTCGAATTGGCGTCGAGGCCATGCTCGCGCTCCGTGATCAAGCCGTCGAAGTCGAGCACGGCCTTGTTGGCGGCGGCCAGCATGCGCTTCGCTTCCGTCAGTTGCTGGCGTTCGCGCGCCAGCAGCACCTGCTTGCGCGTGAACTTGTGATAGCCGCGCACCGTGTCGGCGATTTCAGCCAGGTAGCGGCTGCGCGCGGCCGGCACGATCACGTGCTTGGCGCTGGAATACTTGACCTCGACGGCCGGCAGCTTGCCCGCCTTGGTGCGCAGGCCGAAATGCGCCAGTCTTGGCAGCAGGCCGTGGTACAGCGCGGTGACGCCGTCGTCGTTGAAACGCGAAGCCTGGGTGCCGTAGACCGGCATCTCGTCGGGCCGCTTGCTCCACATTTCGCGGTTGCGCTGGTATTGCTTGGCGACGTCGCGCAGGGCGTCGAGCGAGCCTTTGCGGTCGAACTTGTTGATCGCGATGAAGTCGGCGAAATCGAGCATGTCGATCTTTTCCAGCTGCGAGGCGGCGCCGAATTCCGGCGTCATCACATACATCGAAACGTCCACGTGCGGCACGATGGCGGCGTCGCCCTGGCCGATGCCCGAGGTTTCGATGATGACCAGGTCGAAGCCGGCCACCTTGCAGGCGGCGATCACGTCCGGCAGCGCCTGGGAAATCTCGGAGCCTGCCTCGCGCGTGGCCAGCGAGCGCATGAACACGCGCGCCTGGCCCTGGGCGCCCCAGGGATTGATGGCGTTCATGCGGATGCGGTCGCCCAGCAGGGCGCCGCCCGATTTGCGGCGCGAAGGGTCGATCGAGATGATGGCGATGTTGAGCGTGTCGCCCTGGTCGAGGCGGATACGGCGTATCAATTCATCGGTCAGCGAAGACTTGCCGGCGCCGCCGGTGCCGGTGATGCCCAGGGTCGGCACGGCCAGCTTGGCCGCCGCCGCCAGCAGTTCGGCGCGCAGCGCCGGCGCCGCCTTGTCGTTTTCCAGCGCCGTGATCAGCTGCGCCAGCGGGCGGTGGCGCACCGCCATGTCGCCTTCCCGCAGCGGGGCCAGGGTGGTCGGCGAATAGGTCGACAGGTCGATGTCGCACAGTTGCACCATCCACTGGATCATGCCGACCAGGCCCATGCGCTGACCGTCTTCCGGGCTGAAGATGCGCGTCACGCCGTAGGCGTGCAGATCGGCGATTTCATCGGGCACGATCACGCCGCCGCCGCCGCCGAACACCTTGATGTGGGCGCCGCCGCGCTGCTTGAGCAGGTCGATCATGTACTTGAAGTACTCGACATGGCCGCCCTGGTAGCTGGAGATGGCGATGCCCTGCACGTCTTCGGCCAGGGCCGCCGTGACCACTTCCTCGACCGAGCGGTTATGGCCCAGATGGACCACTTCGACGCCGTTCGACTGCAAGATGCGGCGCATGATGTTGATCGAGGCGTCGTGGCCGTCGAACAGCGAAGCGGCGGTAACGAAGCGCACCTTGTTGGCCAGTTTCGGCTGTTCCGGCGCGGCGGGAAGGATGATGGCGGTGGAAAGGTCGTTCATGATGTCCTTGATTGGGCGCGATCTGAGTCGTTGTAAGTTATATGACGTTAACGTAAACGTCAAGTAAAACGCAGGAGATGGTTAAGATGGATGCGCAGGGGAGGGGGCGGGCTGTCGGCCCGGCCCGTCCCCCCGGGCTGGCTTCAGGCGGCGTTTTTGTGGTCGCCGCCGGACAGCGCCGCCAGCAGGCGCGCCTTCTCGACGCGGAACTCGGCCACGGCCTTTTCCTTGACATGGCCGTAACCGCGGATTTTTTCCGGCAGATTGGCCACGTCCAGCGTCAGCGCGTGGTTATTGGCGTTCAGCTTGAGCAGCAGGGCTTCGATCGTCTGGCGGTATTCGACGATCAGGGCGCGCTCCATCTTGCGCTCCTCGGTATAGCCGAAGATGTCGAAGACGCCGCCGCGCAAGCCCTTGGCCTTGGCCAGCAGCTTGAACGCGCTCCACACCCAGGAGCCGAATTCGGCCTTGATCAAG
>DMYQ01000145.1:7658-8802 GCA_003482555.1 Janthinobacterium sp.
CGCTTCTGGATCACGTTGTCCAGGCTTTGCGGCATTTGCACGACGATGGCCTGGGTCGGGGTGGCGATCTTTTCGACCCGTTTCAAGTCGACGGCGGCGCGCCGGCCCCACAGGAAGCTCTTCTTGTTGGAGGCGACGCCGACGCCGTTCAACTCGATGGCGCGCAGCAGCGACGCTTCGGTCAGCGGAATGCGCCCTTTTTGCCAGGCGTAGCCGAGCATGAACAGATTGGCGGCGATGGAGTCGCCCATCAGCGCCGTGGCCAGCTTGGTGGCGTCGATGAAGTCGGCGCTGTTATGGCCGCCCACCGATTCGCTGATCAGGGCGCGCACTTCCTGGGCGGGATACTGCCAGTCGGCGTTCTGGGCGAAGGTGCCGGGCGGCTGCTCGTGCAGATTGATGACGGCCATGGTACGGCCCGGACGCATCTTCGAGATGGCGTCCTGGGCGCCGGCGGTCAGCATGTCGCAGCCGAGTATCAGGTCGGCCTCGCCGGTGGCGATGCGCTGGGCGCGGATGTGGGCCGGCGACTTGGCGACCTTGACGTGCGAGGTGACCGAGCCGTTTTTCTGCGACATGCCGGTCATGTCCAGCACCGAGGCGCCCTTGCCCTCGAGGTGGGCGGCCATGCCCATCAGGGCGCCGACGGTGATCACGCCGGTGCCGCCGATGCCGTTGATGAGGATGTTGTACGGCGCTTCGCAGGCCGGCAGAACGGGTTCCGGCAAGGGGCCGAAGCCGTCGTCGCCGTTATCCTTGGCGACACCGGTCTTGGTCTTTTTCAGGGAACCGCCTTCGACCGTGACGAAGCTCGGGCAAAAGCCCTTGGCGCAGGAATAGTCCTTGTTGCACGAGGATTGGTCGATGGTGCGCTTGCGGCCGAAATCCGTTTCCTTCGGCAAGATGGAGACGCAGTTCGATTGCACGCCGCAGTCGCCGCAACCTTCGCACACGGCCTCGTTGATGACCATGCGCTTGGCCGGGTCGGGGTAGTCGCCCTTTTTCCGGCGCCGGCGCTTCTCGGCGGCGCAAGTCTGGTCGTAGATCAGCACCGACACGCCTTCGACTTCGCGCAGTTCGCGCTGCACGGCGTCCATGTCCCGTGCGATCGTGCAGGGTCAACTGGGCCGGCAGATTGCCGCGG
>DMYQ01000043.1:0-1627 GCA_003482555.1 Janthinobacterium sp.
CGTTACCACCTGGGCGTGGCGGCGATGGGGGCGTGGCTCAGGGAAGGCAAGATGCAAAGCAAGGTCGACATCGTTGAAGGCATAGAAAACTTCCCCGCGGCGCTGTCGATGCTGTTTGAAGGTAAAAACTTCGGCAAGCTGGTCTTGCAAGTGGCGAGCGAGTAATTCGCCCGCGCCCCGGTCCGACCGCTCTCCCCGATGACGCCGCTTTAAGCGGCGTCATCATTTCTATCAAAAATGCGAACATTGATGGAACTTGCCCACTCGATAAGCGTCTATCCCTTTGCTTGATTCAAGCACAGCTTCACCCGCGTCCATCCGGGTGACCTTTTAAAAGGGTTTTTTTTATCGAGGTATTGATATGTTAACGCAAGCCATCACCCCTGCAATCAAATCCCACATGGATGCGCAATTGTCCTTCGCGCATGATTTATCCAGGAAAATGTTCGACACTGCGCAAAAAATCGGCAATTTGAATTTGCAACTGGCGCAGGGATTGATCGAAGACATCACCACGACCACCCATCAATTGCTGTCGTCCAGTGATGCGGGCGAATTCGCTTCCATCCTCTCCACGCAAATGCAACCCTGCGCGGAAAGGCTGCGCGCTTACCAGCAACACCTGTCCAATCTGCTGGCCAATGCCAATGTCGAGCTGACCAAGACCGCCGAATCGCATATACCGGAAGCGAGCCGCACCGCCTCCGCCGTCGCCGACGAACTGGTGCGCGCGGCCTCCGAAGAAACCGAGAAAGCCACCCAGCGCCAGCGCGCCGTCATTGAAAAGATGAACGAGGCGGCACGGCGCGGCGTCGACGGCATGTCGCAAAGCCGCCTCGGCCAAAACCCTGGCCAGGGACAACAAGCCCACTGAGGGACGGCGCTTGCCCGCGGTTCGGGGCCGGCGCGGCGCCGCGCCGGGGGCCGTTGGCAAGCGCGCCCAAACCACCCCAAGGAGTGAAGCCATGAACAAGGAAAATGCGGCGCCCGACGCGCTGACCCTGTTGAGCGCCGACCATCAAACCGTGCGGCGCCTGTTTCAGGAATGTGAAGAATTGCGCGACAAGCAGGGACAGGACGACCTCAAGGCGGAATTGGTGGAGCAAATCTGTTTCGAGCTGAGCGTCCATGCCCTCGTCGAGGCAGAGATTTTTTACCCCGCCGTGCGCGCCGCCATCGAGGATGACGAGCTGATGGATGAGGCGGAAGCGGAACACGCCGGCGCCAAGGACTTGATCGCCCAACTGGAAGCGATGCTACCCGGCGACGAACAATTCAACGCCACCGTGACGGTACTGTCGGAACAGGTCGAGCATCACATCCAGACGGAAGAAGGCGATATGTTCGTCAAGGCCAGAAACGCGGGGCTCGACATGGCCCGGCTGGGCCAGCGCATACAGGAGCGCAAGGAAGAATTTGAATCCGGCTTCGACGCCGCGCCGGCACCCGTCGGCGCCAAGGCGGGCACCCAGCCCAAACGCGACGCGCCCTGAGCGCTCCTCTCGTCCGCGGCGCGCGCGGCGGAACTAAAGGCGATCACGCTTCTCTAACAAGCGGGTGCAACCATTCGGCAAGCTGCGCCCGGCCCCGAATCTTCCAGCGCGGCCAAGGCTTGAGCGTTTGGGAA
>DMYQ01000043.1:1722-4889 GCA_003482555.1 Janthinobacterium sp.
AAATGAAGGACTCATACCACTATCGCGTACAAGGAGATGGACATGGCAACAAATCAAGGTGGCGATCAAGGCAAGGGCGGCGGCGGATCGGATGGACAAAGCGGCCAGAAGGAAGACAGCACCAGCGGTCAAAAAACGGGAACCAGCAAACGGGGCTTTGCCGCAATGGATGAAGCACAACAACGCGAAATCGCCAGCAAGGGTGGACAAGCCGCCCATCAAAAGGGCACCGCCCACGAGTTCGATTCCGAAGAAGCGCGCCGCGCCGGCCAGAAAGGCGGCGAAGCGGTCAGCCGGGACCGGGAACACATGGCCGAAATTGGCCGCAAGGGCGGGGAAAGCCGGCAGTCGGCCCATCGCGACGACGACAGCAAAAGTGGCACATCCACGCGCGGCGGAAGCTCCGAACAACACGCCAAGGCCGGCAAGCAAAGCCATAAAACCGACGACAAACAATAAAGACGGCGTCCATGGCCGCCCTTTCCCGGAGAAACATTCGCTTCCGGCAGCCGATGGCAGATCGGGATCGGCGGCCCGTCCACCTCAGGCCGGGCCACGCACCCCGCCACCGCGACTTACCAGCAACGACTTGCCAGCAACGACTTACCAGCACATTAAGCGCTCACCGCCTCATCCAGACGCAGCGACAGTGAGGCGTGCGCGCCCGCGGACGCGGCCACGATGCTGGCCGAACCCAAGGTGTAACGCGCCCCGCCCGCCTCGCTCACCAGTCCGCCAGCCCGCGCCACCAGCAGGGCCGCGCCCATGCAATTGCAGCCGTCCGGGCCGTATTCCCAGAAGGCGTCCAGGCGACCACAGGCAACATACGCCAGTTGCAAGGAAGTGGGCCCCAGATTACGCACCGCCACCACGCCGGCCAGCACCGCCGTCAGCGACTTGCCGGCGTAGTCCAGCGCCAGCGGATATTTCGCGGCGAACGGCGGCTGACTGGTGGCCAGCACGCCGTTGTGATGGCTGTTGCGGCCATTCACCCTGATCGGTACGCCATTCAGGAAAGCGGCGCCGCCGGCCTGGGCATGAAACATTTCCTCGTGCATGGCGTCGTACACGGCCATGAAGACGGCTTCTCCGTCGCGCAGCAAGGTCAAGCTCGTGCACCAGTTCGGAATGGCGCGCACGTATTGCACGGCGCCATCGATCGCATCGCATATCCAGAAATCTCCCCGTGCGGCGCGGCCGAGTCCCTCCTCCGGCTCGTCGAGTTCGATATCGAGCCAGCCGATGGCAGGGTACAGCGCGGCCAGGCGCCGCCGCAACGCCGTGGCGGCGGCGCCATCGACGCGACGGAATGCGGCAAACATATCGTCGAGCTCTATCCCCGCCTGGCCGAATTGCGCCTTGAGCCAGGCACCGGTCGCCCGCAACTCGGCCAGGATCAGATCCACCTCTATCGCGGCCAAAACATTTTCCCGCATTGTCATGATGCCCCCAGTGAATAAAAATTCAGTGTGACAGGGGCGTGACTGTCCCGCTAACGTTAAAATGACAATTAATAATGCATATGGGCCAAAAAAATGACTTCCCACGCAATACTCGTCCCGGAAAGCCGCCTGGACATCCGGCCCGGTGCCGCGCCCATGTTGCTGCTGCCGCAAATGGCCTCCAGCGCGACCGGAAAAGCCTTGCACAGCCATCCCGAAGGCCAGTTATATCTGGCCCTGCAAGGTTTGATCGTGATCGAAGCCGGCGCCGTCCGCTCCGTCTTGCCGCCCGGGCGCATGGGCTGGGTACCACCAGGCGTGGTACATGGCGCCAGCGCCTATGTCGGCAAGGCGCCGGACGGCATGGTCGGCTTGAATCTGTACCTGAAGGCCGGGCTCTGCCGGCAGTTGCCGGCGGAACCGGTGGTACTGCACGCCTCGCCGCTGCTGAGGGCCGTGCTCGCGCGCATGCGCGAATGGCCGCCGGGACAGGCGCTGGACGCGCGCGCGGCGCGCCTGCTGGGCGTGCTGATCGATGAGCTGGGCGCCGCCGTTCCCGATCCCCTGCGCCTGGTGATGCCGCGCCACCCGCGCCTGGCGCGGCTGGCGGCGGCCATTCTCGCCGACCCGGCCGAGGATACCAGCCTGGACGAGTGGGCCGGGCAATTGGCGATGTCGCGCCGCAGCATCACGCGCCATTTTCGCGCAGAAACGGGAATGTCCTTGCTGGAATGGCGGCAAATGGCGCGCTTGCAGCGCGGCATGGAATTACTCAACGGGGGCGGTGCCGTCACCACGGTCGCCATGACCCTCGGTTACGACAGCGTCAGCAGTTTTATCGCCCTGTTCCGGCGCATGCTGGGCACCACGCCAGCCAAATTCGCCGCCCAATAGCGCGCACGGGTGGCGCCCAGCGCCAGCATCGATGCGCGGCCCTTCTTCAAACACTAGCACTTTGGACCGATTGACAAAACCGAACGGCAAAAAGTCAAAAGTTCGTAAACGTTCTATAATTTCAGTAATTCCTGAAAATTCAATAAACATGACCAATCTCAGCCCTCTGGCCCAAAAATTCATCCTCCACTTCGGCGAAATGGGTAGCCGCTGGGGCATCAACCGCACCGTCGGCCAGATATACGCCCTGCTCTACGTGCTGGCGAAGCCGCTGAACGCCGATGAAATTGCCGAGCACCTGTCTTTTTCACGCTCGAACGTCTCGATGGGATTAAAAGAATTGCAATCCTGGCGGCTCGTCAAGCTCTTGCACAAACCGGGCGACCGGCGTGAATATTTCGAACCGCCCAAGGATATCTGGGACATCTTCAAGGCCCTGCTGGAAGAACGGCGCCGGCGCGAAGTCGAACCCACCCTGTCGATGTTGCGCGACGCCCTGCTGGAAACGCCGAGCAGCGAAGCCGACCGGGTGGCCCAGCAGCGCCTGCGTGAAATGTACGATTTGATCGAACTATCGAGTTCCTGGTTCGACGACGTCCAGCGCCTGTCGCCGGAAACCCTGGCATCGCTGATGAAGATGGGTTCCACCGTCAAGAAATTGCTCGACGTGGGCGAAAGCGTGCGCGGCAAGCTGCGTTTCGGCCGCGCCGCCGACAGCGGTACCGCCGACACTGCGCTGGCGGATGTGGATGAGGATCAAAAATGATACTGCCGAGGCTGCCCCGCACCTCTCTCAAAGTGACCATCGCGCTCGCGCTGATCGTCAAGGTC
>DMYQ01000043.1:4999-6870 GCA_003482555.1 Janthinobacterium sp.
ACCCTGGGCCTGTCCTGGATGCTGGTGATCATGGAATCGGTGTATGTCATGACCGGCAAGGAAGTCTACCGCGACATGACCAAGTTCTGGGGCAAGCTGTTCGGCATCAACTTCGCCATGGGCGTGGCCACCGGCATCACCCTGGAATTCCAGTTCGGCACCAACTGGGCGTATTACTCGCACTACGTGGGCGACATCTTCGGCACCCCGCTGGCGATCGAGGGCATGATGGCCTTCTTCCTCGAATCGACCTTCGTCGGCCTGTTCTTCTTTGGCTGGGCCAAGCTGTCGAAGGTGCAGCATCTGGGCGTCACCTTCCTGGTCGCCTTCGGCTCCAGCCTGTCGGCGCTGTGGATACTCATCGCCAACGGCTGGATGAACAATCCCGTGGGCGCCGAATTCAACTACGAAACCATGCGCATGGAACTGGTGAGCATCGTCGACGTCATCTTCAACCCCGTGGCGCAAGTCAAGTTCGTCCACACCGTCGCCGCCGGTTACGTGACGGCTTCCATGTTCGTGCTCGGCATCTCGTCCTTCTACCTGCTCAAGGCGCGCGACATCCCCTTCGCCCTGCGCTCCTTCG
Organism: Janthinobacterium sp.; assembly: GCA_003482555.1. Classification (GTDB taxonomy): domain Bacteria; phylum Pseudomonadota; class Gammaproteobacteria; order Burkholderiales; family Burkholderiaceae_D; genus Janthinobacterium. Next base: position 5,586 of record DMYQ01000043.1, read on the forward strand.
CCATCGCGGCCGGCTTCGGCCTGGCCTCGACCCTGTCGGTGATCGTCCTCGGCGACGAGTCCGGCTACACGGCCGGCGAAGTCAACAAGGTCAAGCTGGCCGCCATCGAAGCGGAATGGGAAACCGAGCCGGCACCGGCCGGCATCACTCTCGTCGGCTTTCCCGACGACAAGGCCGAACGCACCGATTACGCCATCAAGATTCCCTACGTGCTGGGCCTGATCGCGACCCGCTCGGCCGACAAACAGGTGACCGGCATCAAGCAATTGAAGGCCATCCATGAAGTGCGCATCCGCAATGGCATGCTGGCCTACGCCGCGCTGACCCGTTTGAAATCGGGCGACAAATCGCCGGCCGCGCGCGCCGCCTTCGAGGGCTTGAAGGTCGACCTCGGTTACGGCTTGCTGCTGAAAAAATACGCGCCCAATGTGATCGACGCCAGCGAGGCGCAAATCAAGATGGCCGTCAGCGACACGGTGCCGAAGGTGGCCCCGCTGTTCTGGTCTTTCCGCGCCATGGTCGGCCTTGGCCTCTTGTTCCTGTTCATTTTCAGCGCCGCCTTTTACCTGCTGATACGCAAGCGCCTCGCTTCCCACCGCTGGCTGCTGAAACTGGCCGTGTGCGCCATTCCCCTGCCCTGGATCGCCGCCGAGCTGGGCTGGGTGGTGGCCGAATACGGGCGCCAGCCCTGGACCATCGCCGGCATCTTGCCGACCCACCTGTCGGCGTCGACCCTGAGCGTGGGCAATCTGTACTTCAGCCTGGCCGGCTTCATCGGCTTTTACACCGTGCTGCTGGTCATTGAAATGAGCTTGATGATCAAATTCGCCCGGCTCGGGCCAAGCAGCCTGCACACCGGCAGATACCACTGGGAACAAGCACAATAAGGAATGGCCATGTTATTCGATTATGTAACCTTGAAAGTCATCTGGTGGTGCTTCGTCGGCGTGCTCATCATCGGCTTCGCGCTGACCGACGGCTTCGACTTCGGCGTCGGTATGAGCCTGCCCTTCCTGGGCAAGAACGATGCCGAGCGGCGCGTCATCATCAACACCATCGGCCCCACCTGGGAGGGCAACCAGACCTGGTTCATCGCCGCCGGCGGCACCCTGTTCGCGGCCTGGCCGCTGGTCTACGGCGCAGCCTTTTCCGGCTTTTACATCGCCCTGATGCTGCTCCTGTTCTCGCTGTTCTTCCGCCCCGTCGGCTTCGACTACCGCGGCAAGATCGCCGATCCCCGCTGGCGCAATTTCTGGGACTGGGCCCTGTTCACGGGCGGCTTCGT
>DMYQ01000348.1 GCA_003482555.1 Janthinobacterium sp.
GGCGGCCCGGCTGCAACTTTACCGCTGGGTGGTCTTCAATGTTTTGGTCGGCAATGGCGACAACCATATGAAAAACATTTCCTTCACTGTCGATTCCGGCGGCATCAACGTCGCGCCCGCGTATGACATGCTGTGCACGGCCGTCTACGATACCAAGGCTCTCGCCGCCGACAACGCCAGGTGGCCGCATACCGAACTGGCATTCTCGCTGGGCGACGCGAAAACCTTTGGCGGCGTCCGGCGCGCGCATATTCTGGCCGTGGGCGAGGGGCTGGGTTTGACGGAAAGAACGGCGACACGTGAGCTTGACCGCCTGCTCAACATGTTGCCACTTGAGGCGGACAAGATCATCGCGCACATCGAGGCACGGGCCGACGCCGACATCGCAAGTTGTCCGGATCCGGAGGGCGGTCGCGCGCACATCGGCGGCGAGCTGCGCATATTGCGCGCGGCGCGGCATGTCGTATTGGCCGATATGTGCCGTCAGTTGGCGCCGATATATGAAAGACAGCACCGATGAAGCTTCAGCGAACTGAACAAGGACGATGTTTCATCGGTTTTCACGGCGTGATCCTTGGAGCGGCGGGTTCTCAAAGCGTGGCGGGATTACAACCGGCTGTCGGGCGGCGCCGGATGGGCCTGGCCGTTGCGGAACGGGAGCACGTACAATGTCGTAGTATTTTGACACCAACCCATCACCGAGGATTTTAATGAAACGCATATTGATCGCCGCAACCGTCTTTGCCTTTTCCCTGCCTTTCAGCGCCCGCGCCCTGGATAATTCGGCCATGGTCAAGGTCACGCCGCTGCAAAAGACTAGCAACAGCTGGGACGGCAAAGCGGTGGTCTATCCGGCAGGCCAGGCCGAAGTCACCACCCTCATGGTTGAATTGGCGGCGGGCGGGGAAACGGGCTGGCATGAGCATCCGGTACCGTCCTTTGCCTACGTACTGGAAGGCACTCTCGAGGTACGCCGCCAGACCGGCGAAACCAAGATTGTGCACACTGGAGAGATGCTGGCCGAAGTGGTCAACACGCCGCACAATGGCCGCGCGCTCGACGGCAAGCCGGTGAAACTGCTGGTGCTCTACACCGGCTCGGCAGGCGGGAAATTAAGCGTCCCGCACCCCGAGATGAATGTGGCGCCCGTCGCCGGCCAATAAGCTATCCGGACGCGCCGACCGCCATGGCCGTTGGAGGACGCTCACTCGACCCGTGAAAGCCAGCAGATTCCAAACGTGAAAAAGCCAACCCTGAAGGTTGGCTTTTTCACGTCCTACGATTATTTCACCAGCGGTGACACCACAATTTCACTAACTTGGCACAGTTTTCACGTGCCATGTCAGCCGAGGGCCTTACACGTCGATATTGCCCGCCCGCAGAGCATTGTTTTCGATAAACGCGCGGCGCGGTTCCACATCATCGCCCATCAAGGTGGTGAAGATTTGATCGGCCGCAATCGCATCCTCGATCTGCACCTTCAACAGGCGGCGCACGGTCGGATCCATCGTGGTTTCCCACAACTGTTCCGGATTCATCTCGCCCAGCCCTTTGTAGCGCTGCTTCGAGACCGTGCGCTCGGCTTCGTCGCGCAACCACTGCATCGCGTGGTGGAAGTCGACCACGGCCGATTCCTTCATGCGCTCGCCTTCGCCGCGGCGAATGAAGGCGCCTTCGCCGATCAAGCCCTGGAAGGTCGCGGCCGCGCCGGCCAGCACGCCGTAGTCGGAACCCTGGACGAAGTCGGCATCGATGGCGGTGACCTTGATGTTACCGTGATGCATGCGCTCGATGCGCAGCATGTGCTTTTCCGACAGTTCGTCGGAACGCACGACCACATGCACGGCCGGGTCGCCGATCTTTTCTTGCAGCGCCGCGGCCGACGCTTGCGCGCTTTCCGCGTTGTCCAGGTTCAGTTGCACGCCGGTCATGATGGCGGTCAGCGCGGCGCGGTCGATGACGCGCGTCAAACGCATCATGATGGCATTGGCCAGGTTGAACTGGCGCACCAGTTCGCCCAGCGGCTCGCCGGAAATGCCGGCCGCGCCTTCGCGTGGCATCAGCATGGCCGTGTTCAGCGCCACCGTCATCATGTAGCTCGCTTCTTCCACGTCATCCTTCAGATAACGCTCGTCGCGGCCGGCCTTGACCTTGTACAGCGGCGGTTGCGCGATGTAAATGTGGCCGCGCTCGACCAGTTGCGGCATCTGGCGGTAAAACAGCGTCAAGAGCAGGGTGCGGATGTGGGCGCCATCGACGTCGGCATCGGTCATGATGATGATGCGGTGGTAACGCAACTTGTCGACGTTGAATTCGTCCGGCCCGATCGAGGTGCCCAGAGTCGCGATCAAGGTCGTGATCTGCTCCGACGACAGCATCTTTTCAAAGCGCGCCTTTTCCACGTTCAGCACCTTGCCGCGCAGCGGCAAGATGGCCTGGAACTTGCGATCGCGCCCCTGCTTGGCCGAACCGCCCGCCGAATCACCCTCGACGATGTAGAGTTCGCACAGGGCCGGATCTTTTTCCTGGCAATCGGCCAGCTTGGCCGACAGGCCCAGGCCGTCCATGATGCCCTTGCGGCGGGTCAGGTCGCGCGCCTTGCGGGCCGCTTCCCGCGCGCGCGCCGCTTCCACGATCTTGCCGCAGATGATCTTGGCGTCGTTCGGTTTTTCTTGCAGATAGTCGGACAGGGTCTTGGCGACGATTTCTTCGACCGGGCCGCGCACTTCGGACGACACCAGCTTGTCCTTGGTTTGCGAGGAAAACTTCGGCTCCGGCACCTTGACCGACAGCACGCAGGTCAAGCCTTCGCGCATGTCGTCGCCGTTGATCTCGACCTTCGCCTTCTTGGCGAATTCGTGCTCGTCGATGTATTTGTTGATCACCCGTGTCATGGCCGCGCGCAAGCCGGTCAGATGGGTGCCGCCGTCGCGCTGCGGGATGTTATTGGTGAAGCACAGCACCTGCTCATTGTAGGCGTCGTTCCACTGCATCGACACGTCCACCGAGATATTCGTGCCCTGATCCGACAGGCGCTCGCCGGTGGCCTGGAAGATGGTCGGGTGCAGCACCGTCTTGGCCTTGTTGATGTATTCAACGAAGCCGCGGGTGCCGCCCTCGAAGGCGAAAATCTCTTCCTTGCCGTTGCGCTGGTCGGTCAGTTTGATCTTCACGCCATTGTTCAGGAAGGACAGTTCGCGGATGCGCTTGGCCAGGATTTCATAATGAAATTCCACGTGCGTGAAAATCTGTTCGTCGGCCCAGAAGTGGACGTCGGTGCCGCGCTTGTCGGTTTCGCCGATCACCTTGATGGGCGAGCAGACCATGCCATTGATGGTTTCGATTTCGCGGTTTTGCGGCACGCCGCGCACGAATTCCATGTAATGCACTTTGCCGTCGCGGCGAATGGTCAGCTTCAGCAGTTTCGACAAGCCATTCACGCAAGACACGCCGACCCCGTGCAAGCCGCCCGACACCTTGTAGGAATTCTGGTCGAACTTGCCGCCCGCGTGCAATTCCGTCATGACGATTTCAGCTGCGCTGCGCTTCGGTTCGTGCTTGTCGTCGAACTTCACGCCGGTCGGCACGCCGCGGCCATTGTCGGTGATCGAAATCGAATTGTCGGAGTGGATGGTGACGTGGATGTCGGTGCAATGCCCGGCCAGCGATTCGTCGATCGAGTTATCCAGCACTTCAAACACCAGATGGTGCAAGCCGGTGCCGTCCGAGGTGTCGCCGATATACATGCCGGGGCGCTTGCGCACCGCTTCCAGACCTTCCAGAATTTGAATGGAGGCGGCGCCGTATTCTTCCACCTTGGGCTGGATCGGGTTCTCTTGTGGGCTCTCGGACATGGACTGCTTTCTCAAATAGCGATTACTGATGAATTCGGGAATTGCTGACGCCCGGGTGCCGGCGGGTGGCCGGCCCCGGACGCTGTTTCACTTAAATCCGCATCGGCATGACGACGTACTTGAAGTCGGCATTGTCGGGGATGGAAATGAGCGCGGACGAATTGGAATCGCCCAGCGCGATGTTGACTTGATCGCATTTCAGGTTGTTCAGAACGTCGAGCAGATAGGTGACGTTGAAGCCGATGTCGACCGAATCGCCGCCGTAGTCGATTTCCAGTTCTTCGACGGCTTCTTCCTGATCCGCGTTGGTCGAACTGATCTTCATGCTGCCCGGGCTCATGATGCAGCGCACGCCCTTGAACTTGTCGCTCGTCATGATGGCGGCCCTTTGCAGGGAGCGCAGCAACTCGTCGCGGCCTATCGTGAAGTCGTTCTTGTAACCCTTCGGGATGACCCGGGTGTAGTCGGGGAACTTGCCCTCGACCAGCTTCGAGACCAGTTCGATGTCGGCAAAGGTCAGCTTGACCTGGTTGGCGGCGATGTCGAGTTGCACCGGCTCGTCGTTTTCTTCCAGCAAGCGTTGCAGCTCGATGATGGTCTTGCGCGGGATGATCACTTCCTGGCGCGGGAATTCCTGCTCCGTCTCGACCTGGCAAAAGGCCAGGCGGTGGCCGTCGGTGGCGACGGCAATCACGTTCTTGCCGTCCAAGACCAGCAGCAGGCCGTTCAGGTAGTAGCGGATGTCTTGCTGCGCCATCGAGAAATGCACCATGTTGAACAGGTGTTTCAGGGTCTTTTGCGGCAGGGTGACGGTGGCGCTGTA
>DMYQ01000093.1:0-542 GCA_003482555.1 Janthinobacterium sp.
CGTTCCGAAGGGGGCGCGTATCTGCGATAATTGCGGATTGCGCAGCATTTTCACTTAGGATCACAGTCATGGATATCGCCTACCTCGTCACGCCCCTCGTCACCTGGACCCTGGTCGGTCCGATCAAGTTTTTGATTAATAGCGCGCGCACGCGGCAGTGGGCCTTCGGGCTGGTCGGCAACGGCGGCTTTCCCAGCAATCATAGCGCCGTCGTGGCCAGCATGGCCACCCTGATCGCCTTGCGCGAGGGTATCTCCGCGCCCGCCTTCGGCGTGGCCGTCACGCTCGCCTTCATCGTCATCATCGACGCCAACAGTCTGCGCCAGCACGTCGGCAAGCAGGCGGCCGCCATCAACCGCGTCGCCAAGGCCGACGACGGCCACCACACCTTGCGCGAACGCATGGGCCACACGATCGTCGAGATCGCCGGCGGCCTGTGCACGGGCGTCGCCATCGCCTTCGCCATCAACGCGGTGCTCGGCCGCGGCTGAGCGCCAAGCCCAGTCTAGTTTCCCGCAACACTAGTGTAGTGTTGCGCGTTG
>DMYQ01000093.1:699-7790 GCA_003482555.1 Janthinobacterium sp.
GCAACACTACACTAGCTGTCGGGCGGCGCTCTTCCAGCGGCGCCCCGCTCTCCCTGCCGCGCTCCCGGCGCCGTCCCCGTCCTGGCGCCGTCCAGGCCGCCAAAAAATACGCCTCAGTCGGCAAAATCCGCGTTTCAGTCATCCAAAACCGCGCCTCGGCGACAGGCGGATTGACAGCCTCATATCGACTCGGGGATACTCAGCGACTTGCAGTTTTAGTAAATAAAAGCTCGGCCGTTCAATTATTTTCGGAGATTTCCCCCCATGTTGCGCAAAACCTTATTCGTGCTTGCCGTCGCCTCGGCCCTGGCTGCCTGCGGCAAGGAATCCAAGGACGGTGTCCAGGCCGCTACCGGCGGCAAGACGGCGCTCGCCGAGCGTAATTTGCTCATTTCTCCGGAAGACCTGCTGACCATACAAAGCAATGCGCTGGCTTCCGGCCCGGTCATCACGGGTTCCGTGCAACCGGAGCGCAACGCCGATTTGCGCGCCGAGGTGTCGGCCGTCGTGGTGCAAGTGCTGAAGGAAAACGGCGAAAGCGTCAAGCAGGGCGATTTGCTGGTGCGCCTGGACGACACGGCCATCCGCGACAGCATGAATTCGGCCGAGGCGGCCAGCCGCGCGGCGGGCCAGACCCTGGATCAGTCGGAACGCATGTTTCAGCGCATGAAGACCCTGCGCGCTTCCGGCATGGCGTCGGCGCAAGGCCTGGAAGACGCGGAAATCCGCCGCAACAATGCGCAAAGCGATCTGGCGGCGGCCAAGACGCGGGCCGTGCAGGCGCGCCAGCAATTGCAGCGCACCGGCGTGCGGGCGCCGTTCGACGGCATCGTCAGCGAGCGCAAGGTGTCGAACGGCGACACGGTCCAGATCGGCAAGGAATTGATCAAGGTGATCGATCCGACCAGCATGCGTTTCGAGGGCCTGGTGTCGGCCGACAAGATCAGTATCGTCAAGGTGGGGCAGCCGGTGCGCTTCCGCATCAACGGTTATCCGGGCCAGGACTTCGCCGGCAAGGTCAGGCGCGTCGATCCGTCCGCCAACGCCGTCACGCGCCAGGTGGCCGTGCTGGTCGATTTCGCCGAAAAGGCGCAACCGCGCGTGGCCGGCCTGTATGCGGAAGGGCGCATCGAGGCCGATAGCGTGGGCGCGGTGATGATACCGGACGCGGCCCTGGTGCAGGCCGGCGACAAGGCTTACGCCTGGCGCCTGAAGGGAAAAACCCTGAGCAAGGTGGCCTTGACGATAGGCGTGCGCGACCCGCGCAGCGGCCAGTGGGAAGTGCGCTCCGGCCTGGCGGCCGGCGACGCGGTGTTGCGCAGCCCGAGTCCGAGCTTCAAGGACGGTCAAAAGGTCGAACTGGCCGTACAAAAGACGGTGGCTTCGGCAGCCGCCGGCAAGCGGGGAAACTGAGCCATGTTCCTTTCCGACTTCAGCATCAAGCGGCCGGTCGCGACGATCGTGCTGATCCTGGCGATGATGTGCCTGGGCCTGCTGGCCTTGAAAAAATTGCGCGTCAACCAGAATCCGGACGTGGAAATTCCCACCATCGTCGTCAGCATTCCCTATCCGGGCGCTTCGCCCGAGACGGTCGAGCGCGAAATCGTCAACCGCCTGGAAAAATCGCTGCAAAGCATCAGCGGCGTGAGCAAGGTGGAAAGCGACGCCAACGAGGGCTCGGCCACCATCGCCATCGAGTTCAGCTTCAAGAAAAACCTGATCGAAGCGTCCGATGAAATCCGCAACGCCATCGGCGCCGTGCGCTACAAGCTGCCGGTCGAGATGCGCGAGCCGATCTTGCAGCGCATCGATCCCTCGGCCCAGCCGGTGCTGCAACTGGCGCTGTCGTCGACCAGCCAGAGCCACGCCGAGATTTCGCGCCTGGCCGAGGACGAGCTGGCCGACAAGCTGCGCGCCGTCGACGGCGTGTCCGTGGTCAAGGTCAGCGGTTCGCTGAAGCGCGAGCTGAGCGTGCTGCTGCGGGCCGAAAAGCTGCGCGAATATAACGTCTCGGTCAACGACGTGGTGCAAGCCTTGCGCAACCAAAATACCAATGCCCCGGTCGGCAAGGTGCGCGGCGTGCTCGATGAAGAGAGCATCCGCCTGGTGGGCCGGATCGCTTCGCCGCTCGAATTCGAGCAAGTCGTCGTCAAGCGCCAGGGCGAGGATATCGTGCGCCTGGCCCAGGTGGCAACGATACAGGATGGCTTCGCCGACAAGGATGGCGTGAGCATACGCAGCGGCAAGCCCAACGTGGGCCTGTCGGTCACCCGCACGCGCGAAGCCAGCGCCGTCGCGGTGGCGGCCAAGCTGCGCCTGGCCGTCGACGACATCCGCAAGAGCCTGCCCAAGGGCACCACCCTGGACATCACGCGCGATGGCGGCGACGACGCCCAGCGCAGCTTGAACAATGTGATCGAGTCGCTCATGTTCGGCGCCGTGCTGACCATTTTCGTGGTCTACGCCTTCCTCAATTCCTGGCGCTCGACCCTGATCACGGCGCTCAGCCTGCCCACTTCCGTGATCGCCGCCTTCATCGCCGTCTGGTTGTGCGGCTTCACGCTCAACTTCATGACCTTGCTCGGGCTGTCGCTGGCGATCGGGGTGTTGATCGACGATGCCATCGTGGTGCGCGAAAACATCGTGCGGCACATGCAGATGGGTTCGGATCGCCGCAAGGCCGCGCTGGAAGGCACGGCGGAAATCGGCATGGCCGTGGCTTCGACCACCTTTTCCATCATCGCCGTCTTCATTCCTGTGGCCTTCATGCCGGGCATTTCCGGCGAGTGGTTCCGCCCCTTCGCCTTGACGGTGACGTGCTCGGTGCTGGTCAGCCTGGCCATTTCCTTCACGCTCGACCCGATGCTGTCGGCTTACTGGGGCGACCCGGTCGACCACCACACGGCCCCGAAAACCGGCATCAGCCGCGTGCTCGACCGTTTCAACCAGTGGTTCGACCACCAGGCCGACCGTTACGGCCAGGTCATCGCCTGGGCCTTGCACCACCGCCGCTCGATGGCCCTCATCGCGGTCGGCTGTTTCGTCGGCGCGCTGGCGGTGCACGCCAAGTTTGGCGGTTCCAGCTTCTTGCCGGCGTCCGACCAGGGCTTCGTGCTGATCGACGTGCGCACGCCATCCTCGAGCAGCCTGGAATATGCGCGCCTGAAGATGGAAAAGGCGGCCGAGCTGGCGCGCGACATGGCCGAAACCAAGGATACCAATAGCACCATCAGTGCGGGCGGCGGACGCATCTATGTCGATATCGGCAAGCGCAAGACGCGGGTCCGCTCGGCCAAGCAGATCGCGGTCGAATTGCGGGAGAAATTGACGCGCCTGGTGGGCGCCGAATATGTGGTGATGGATGATTTGAGCGGCGGCGCCCAGAAACCCGTGCAGGTGGAATTCACCGGCCCCGATTCGCGCAAGCTGATGGAAATCACCAGCGCCTATATCGAAAAACTGCGCCTGGTGCCGGGCGCGGTTGATGTCGGCCTGTCCGAGCAAGATCCGAAGGACGAGTTGCAGATCGAGCTCAATCGCGGGCTCGCCAATTCCATGGGCATTTCCGTCAACGACGCGGCGCAATCGCTGCGCGTGGCCTTCGCCGGGGTCGAGGTGGGCGACTGGGTCGACCCGACGGGCGAATCGCGCGACGTGGCGGTGCGCCTGGATCCGGCCGACCGGGTCAATCTGCAAAACATCGAGCGCTTGCCGATCGCCGTGACGGGCACGAATCAAATGGTGCCGCTCGATCAGATCGCCACGATCACGATGGGCAAGGGGCCGTCGGCGATTTCGCACAAGAATGGCAAGCGCACCATCACGGTGTCGGCCAACACCCAGGGCCGCTCGAACGGCGAAGTGACGACCGACGCCATGGCCCTGGCCAATGCCATCGACTTCCCGCCCGGCTACGGCCTGGCGCTGGGCGGCGCCGGCCAGGATCAGAAGGAATTGTTTACCGAAATGTTGATCGCGCTGGTGATGGGCATAGGCTTGATGTACCTGATCCTGGTGATGCAGTTCGGTTCCTTCACGGCGCCGGTGGCGGTGATGCTGTCCTTGCCGCTCAGTTTGATCGGCGTGGTGCTGGCGCTGCTGGCGACCGGCAATACCCTGAACCTGATGAGCTTTATCGGCATCATCATGCTCATGGGCTTGGTGGCCAAGAATGCGATCCTGCTGCTGGACGCGGCGCGCAAGCGCGAAGCCGAAGGCTATGGCCGCGAGGACGCGCTGATGCACGCCGGCCGCCTGCGCCTGCGTCCCATCCTGATGACGACCTTCGCCCTCATTGCCGGCATGTTCCCCGTTGCGCTGGGGCTGGGCGAGGGCGGCGAGTTTTACCGGCCGCTGGCGATCGCCATCATCGGCGGCACGATCACGTCGACCATCCTGACCCTGCTGGTGGTGCCGACTTTCTATGACAGCATAGAGATCTCCCGCGATCGCGCGCTGGCCAAATTCCACCGCCGCGCGGGGCGCTGGCCGGTGCTGGTGGCTTTCTTCCTGACCCTGCTCGAAGCCGTGCTGACCTTGCTGTTCCTGCGCCTCGTGTATCGCCTGCTCGCGGGGCTATTTTTGCTGGTGACGGGGCGGGGGCGGCCAAGCACCCCGACAGCCGGGCGGCAATGATGCAGGCCGAACGCTGGCTGTGGTGGGGGCCGCATTCCACGGGATGCGGCGTCCCGTCCGGGCGTCCCGTCCGGGCGTCCCGTCCGCCCTCTTGACTCAGTGGCGCATGGAAAATCCCGGCCCGGCCGCTTGTGCGTCCGGGTTTTGACTCGCGTGCCGTTTCAACTCCCCGTGCGGCCGTTGGCAGGCGTGTCCGGCGTCGGGTTGCCGGTGGCCGGCGCGGGATTGGCGGGATAGGCGGGATTGGTGGTGCTGTCCGGCGCCATGCCGCTGCCCGGTGTCGTCGTGGGCGAAGTGCCGGTGTTGGTGCCGCCGGTGCCGCTGGTGCCCGAGCTCGTTCCATTGGCGCCGCTGGTATTCGTGCTGCCGCTGGTGGCCGCCGCACCTGACTGGTCGGTTGGTGTCTTGTGGCACGCGACCAGCATCGCGCTTACCAGAGCCGCGCCCAGGATGCTTTTCGAGAAGATGGCTGTCATGATTGTTCCTTTCTTTGTTCAGGGAACGGTTAGGCTTGCCATGTGGCTAAAAGTTCAACCGCGGCGTCAAGGCAGAGGCTCGTCAAAGTATTCGTCGTCCTCGAAATCCCAGGCCGAGGGGATGCCGATCGCTTCCTCGTACCAGCTTTGCACCATCAACAGGTGGCCCCGCTCCTCGTCGAGCGCCATGCTGAAGTCGCCGATCATGTCGTATTGCTCGTGTTCCTCGGCCAGGGCGATCAGCGCTTCCCAGCCCGCCTGGTCGGCCAGTTCGGCCGTCAGGATCGCGTGCAGCGACTGGGCGATCGTGGTGCGCGGGTCGTTCAGCACTTGCACCAGTCCCATGGACTCGACGCCGACCAGGTCGGCGCTCGGAGTTTGCGCGGTGGCGTCGCCGCCCAGCGATTCGATGGCCTGGGCCACGGTCAGGAAATGGCGCGCCTCGTCGTCGCGAATTTCCTGCAAGTCCACGATGCTCATGCTGATCGAGCCGTCCAGCATCGCTTCGCATTTCGTGATGAGGGCGTCGTACAGGCGCGTGGCGATGCGCTCGAAGGCCAGGCGCTCGCCCAGCTTGTCGATCAGCACGTGCGGGCTGTCGCCCCTGAGCATGGAAAGGCCGGGTTTGATGGCGCCCTTGGGCCCCACCGGCAAGGGCACGGAACCCAGTTGCTCGGCGTTCACGATGTAGTCGCTGCGTAAATCGGCGATGCCGGAATCGTCGAAAAACGCATCCGGCCCGCCGCCGCCGAAGTTTTGCATGGCGCGGCTGTCCTGCGGCGACATCTGGATGCCGGTGCGGTTCAAACCGGCCGGTTCTGGCTGTGTCATGGTGCCTCCTGGGCTTTAGTCGATGGCGATGACGGTGCGGTTCAATTCCGTGCCCGGGACCCAGGCGTAGCCAGCCGCCACCGATTCGCTGGGCGAGCCGTCGCGATTCATGTGCTCGCGGTACTTGCGCGATTGCGGGCTCTCGTTCGGCTTGTCGACGAAGCGGCTGCCGTTGGCACGCAAATCGACTTCGTTGCTGAGCACCTGGCGCACGAATTCGCGGTGGCTCTTGAAGTCGATCGGGTCGGGCAAGTGGGCCGGCAAGATTTCGGCCGGATCGCGCCCTTCGTGGCGCTTGAACAGTTCGCCCACCAGGTGGAAATGCCCCAGTTCGTAGTCGAGGAAACGCTCCCAGATGCCCTTCACATAGGGATTGGTTTCTTGCAGCACGCAACTGTGGTAGTTGTAGACTTCATTGGCTTCGTGCAGCAGCCATTGTTCCAGCCAGCTTTCGGTCGGATCGAGGATGGAACCGTACTGGGTCGCGTGCTGTTCCTTGATGGAGGCGATTTCGGCGTACAACTGGCGCGCCACCGGGTCGGAAAACAGGGGCCCGATGTTCATGTAGTAGTCGCGCGCCTGGTGTTCGGCGCCGCACAGGGTCAGCGCGTGCATCTTGCTCAGGGGCTTGGCCGTGGCGCGCTGGTAGGGCTCGCGCAAGTCGTCCCGCGGCGCGCGGTGCTCGAGCATCGTGGGACGGCCGGGCTGGATGTCCGTATAGCTTTGCAGGATGTTGTTGGCGTCCTTGCCCTCGAGCCGGTCGAGCAGGGCCGAATAGCGGTACAGGTGGTCGAAGTGTTCCAGCAGGCCGAAGCGGTAAGCCTGGGCCAGATAGGCGTCCGGTTCGCGCTGCGCCACCGCCGCCGTCACTTCGATCGCCGCCTGTTCGTAGGCGATCGTGGTTTCCAGTGGCGAGTGGTCGGAGCCGAGCAGCCAGTTGATCAGCGTGGCCTGGTGCTGCTCGGCGCGCCGCACCTGGGCCAGCGCCAGGCGCAATTCACCGTTCATGCGGGCGGCCATGTGCTGAAAGCGCACCGATTCGTTTTCGATGCCGTTCATGAGGATGATGCGCACGCGGGTAAAGGCGTCGTCGTCGAGCTTGCTGATCGGTTGTTGCACCAGATCGCGCCACGTGAAGCGCTGCTGCTC
>DMYQ01000093.1:7843-9364 GCA_003482555.1 Janthinobacterium sp.
CGCATCTTGATGGCAAAAAATTAGACAGGTTGGTGTCGCGCTGGTTCAGCGCTTTTTTGAAAAAATGCGGGCAGCGGCGCCGGGGGAGGGCGGCGCCGCTGGAGCCGGGGGAGGATGGCGTCGCCGGGACGGCGCTCAGGCGGCTTCGACCTCGTCCAGGTCGAGCACGGCGTCGCTGTTGAAGATGGCCAGGTCGGTGCTTCCCAGCGCCCGGCTGGTGAGGGTGCCGGCCGTGATCGAGCCGGACACGTTGAGGGCGGTGCGCCCCATGTCGATCAGCGGCTCGATCGAGATCAAGAGGCCGGCCAGGGCCACCGGCAAGTCCATCGCCGACAGCACGATCAGGGCGGCGAAGGTGGCGCCGCCGCCGACGCCGGCCACGCCGACCGAGCCGATGGTGATGATGGCCAGCAGCGGCAAGATGAAGGCGAAGGTGAACGGGTCGACACCGACGGTGGGGGCGATCATCACGGCCAGCATGGCGGGATAGATGCCGGCGCAGCCGTTCTGGCCGATGGTCGAGCCGAAGGAAGCGGCGAAATTGGCGATGCCCTCGGGCGTGCCGAGGCGGGAAGTCTGGGTCTGCACGCTCATCGGGATGGCGCCGGCGCTGGTGCGCGAAGTGAAGGCGAAGGCCAGCACGGGGAAGATTTTCTTGACGTAGCGCACGGGATTGAGGCCGGCCCCGGCAATCAGGCCCAGGTGGACGCCAAACATCAGCAGCAGCGCGCTATAGGAAGCCACCACAAAGCCGATCAGGTTCAAGATGTCGGCGTAGCTGGAACTGGAGACGACCTGGGTCATCAGGGCGAACACGCCGTACGGGGTCAGGCGCAGCACCAGCGTGACCATGCGCATGACGAGGGTGTGGGCGACCTTGACGAAGTGTTCGAACGAAGCGAAGACGTCGGGCTTCTTGGCGGCGATGCCGGTGGCGGAGACGCCGATGAAGATGGAAAAAATCACCACCGCGATGGTCGAAGTCTTGCGCGCACCGGTCAGGTCGAGGAAAGGATTGGCGGGGATGAAGCTGAGCAGCATATTGGGCAGGGAAACCGCCTTGGCCGTGGCCAGCGTGCCTTGCAGGTATTGGCCGCGCGCCACCTCGGCCGCGCTCGAGGTCAAGCCGATGGCGCTCAGGCCGAACAGCTTGGCCATCAAGATGCCGATACCGGCCGCCACCATGGTGGTGAGCATCAGGGTGCCGATGGTGAGGGCGCTGATCTTGCCCAGCGAAGTGGCATCCTTGAGTTTCAAGATGGCGGCAATGATGGACACCATGATGAGCGGCATGACGATCATTTGCAGCAGCTTGACGTAGCCGCTGCCGACAATGTCGAGGTACTCGCCGGTGGCGGCCACGACGGGCGAGCCGGCGCCGTAAATGGCTTGCAGGGCTGCTCCCAGCACGATGCCCAGGCCCAGGCCGGTGAACACGCGCGCGGTGAAGGTGGCGTGCCGGTTCTGCTGGCGGTACAGGAAGAGGCACAGCGCGAACGCGACGGCGAGGTTGAGAATGAT
>DMYQ01000302.1:0-6195 GCA_003482555.1 Janthinobacterium sp.
GCCGGTGTGCCGTACATCAGCGCCGCCACGCAAGAAAAATTCGTTCCTCAAATGATCAATTTTGAACTGCTGGGCGGCGTCAATTTCAAGAAGGGTTGCTACCCGGGTCAGGAAATTGTCGCCCGCAGCCAGTATCTTGGCAAGCTCAAGCGTCGCACCACCCTGGTCGGCATCGCCGATCCGGCCGCCAAGGCCGGTGACGAAGTGTTTGCCGTGGCCGACCCCGAGCAACCGTGCGGCATGATCGTCAACGCGGCGCCGAACGGCAGCGGCGGTGTCGATGCCCTGGTCGAGATGAAACTGGCGGCCATCGAACAAGGCGGCATCGAGGCCGGTTCCGTGCGGCTCGGCTCGGTCGACGGCGCACCCCTGAGCCTCCTGCCCATGCCCTATGTGCTGGACGCACTCGATCTGTAAGCGACCATGCGCGATTTATATATCTACTACCAAGTCGGCGAGGACAAGGCGATCGTCCTGCACGGCCTGGTGACGGCGATGCAGGCGCGCCTGGCGGCCGCCCACGGGGTGGCGACGCAACTCAAGCGCCGTCCCGGCGCGCGCGACGGGGCCCAAACCTGGATGGAAATTTATGCGGCGACGGCGCCCGGCTTTGACGCCGTCCTGGCCGCCGCCGTGGAACAGGCCGGCTTGCCGGCCTTGACGACCGGCGCGCGCCATACTGAAATTTTTATGGACATACTCCCATGTGCCTGATCGTTTTCGCCTGGAAAGTCATTCCCGGAATCCCCCTGGTGGCCGCCGCCAACCGCGATGAATTCTACGCCCGCGCCAGCGCCCCGGCCGAAGCCTGGCCCGAGCACCCGAATGTGTACGGGGGGCGCGACTTGCAGGCGGGCGGCAGCTGGATGGGCATCACGCGGGGCGGCGCGGACGGCTCGCGCTTTGCCGCCATCACCAATATCCGCAGTCCGCAAGACCGGCGCCCCGACGCCCCCTCGCGCGGCGCGCTGGTGGCCGACTATCTGGCCGGTGACATGACGGCGCAAGACTATATCGCCGGCATCGCGGAAAGCAGGGCCGACTACAATGGTTACAACCTGGTGCTGGGCGATAGCGCCAGCCTGATCTGGTACTCGAACCGGGGCCAGGACGACAAACGCAATGGCCTGGCCCTGGCGCCCGGCATCTACGGCCTGTCCAACGCCCTGCTCGACGCGCCCTGGCCGAAAGTGCTGAAGACCAAGGCCCAGTTCGCCAGCCTGCTGTGCCAGGGCGCGCCCGACGAAGCGTATTTCGAGATGCTGGCCGATACCACCCGCGCGCCCGACTGCCGCCTGCCCGAGACCGGCGTGCCGCTCGACCTGGAACGGCTGCTGTCGGCCGTGCGCATCGAGACCCCCGGCTACGGCACGCGCACCTCGACCGTGGTCAAGTTGTATGCCGACGCGCCCGGAGAACTGCACGAAGTGCTGATACGCTAATGGTCATGGCGGCGCTGAATCTCCCATCGGGATGCTTTATTCAGCGCGCGCCATTACCGCCGCGGGCCGCCGCGCCGGCATTGAATCGGCCTTGCGGCAAAAGACCTGCTAGATTTTCGCAACCTGAGCCGAAATCGTTTTCATTTGACGCTCATTGCGTTCGCTGTATCGATCGGTGAGGTAGTCGGTGCGGCCGCGTAAAAGCAGCGTGAATTTGAACAGCTCTTCCATCACATCGACCACGCGATCGTAGTAGGCGGACGGTTTCATGCGGCCAGCCTCATCGAATTCCTGGTAAGCCTTCGGCACCGACGACTGGTTCGGGATGGTCACCATGCGCATCCAGCGGCCAAGCAAGCGCAGGGTATTGACCACGTTAAACGATTGCGAACCGCCGCAAACTTGCATCACCGCCAAGGTGCGTCCCTGGCTGGGCCGCATTGCGCCTTGCTCAAGCGGAATCCAGTCGATCTGGTTCTTCATGACCGCGGTGATCGCGCCATGCCGTTCGGGGCTGCACCAAACCTGTCCTTCGGACCACAGCGAGAGCGCGCGCAACTCCATGACTTTCGGATGGGTCTCGGGAACGCTCCCCGCCATCGGCAAGTCCATGGGATCGAATATTTTAACTTCCGCGCCGAAGTGTTCCAGGATGCGCGCCGCCTCTTGCGTCAAGAAGCGGCTGAATGAGCGCTCGCGCAAGGAACCATACAACAGCAGAATGCGCGGCGGATGCCTTGGATCGCCCACCGGGTCGAGTTGAGCCAGCGTCGGAGTATTCCATTGCTCCGGCTTGACATTGGGCATGTCAGAAATTTTTACAGTCATACGATTTTTCGTCTTCAAGAACGGAGCCGGGCCCATATACGGCTGTGATATGGACGGCCATGGCAAAAGGCGTCATGCGGGGCCGGCTGCGTGAACAGCCGATACTGCCCCCAATGCCTCACTCAGAACACCAATTGCATTTGAATGTGGGCGATGCCGGCCTCGAAAAACTCGGCGCCATCGCGGGTAAAACCATGCGCAGCATAAAACGCTACGGCCTGGGTTTGCGCGCTCAGCAGCACGCGCACGTCGCCGCGTTGCTTGGCGTGCATCATCAGCGCCTGCAGCAGCGCGGCGCCGACGCCGGTGCCGCGCGCAACCTTGCGCACCGCCATGCGGCCGATGTGGCCGTCCGGCAGCAAACGGCCCGTGCCGATAGCCAGGCCGGCCGCGTCGTAGGCCACGGCATGCAGGCATACCGGATCCATGGCGTCGAGTTCTATGTCAGCCGGCACTTTTTGTTCATCCACGAACACGTCGAAGCGGATACTCCGGGCATCGGTACGCAAGGCGTCCCAATCCCCCAGGCGGATGTCGTGCTGGCTATCTATGCTCATATTGGGCGGCTCTCAGTGAAGGAAGCCGCAATTGTCGCACGACACGGCCCGCCCCGCTATCCGGCTGGCGCGCGCCCTCCATCCGCTTTTCACCCGCCCTTCATCCGCCCTCCATTTTTTTTCGCAGCATGGCTGTGATTTGCGGCGTGTCCCGGTAGGGATCGGGCGGATTGCTTTGCGTGACGATGGATTCCATTTGCTCGCGCACCCCGCCCAGCGCCTGCGGGTGCGAGTAAATATAAAACCGGCCCTGGCGGATCGCCTCGAAAGTGAGGTCCGCGACGGCGGCGGCCGAGACCTTGCCCGAGCCGACAGCCTTGTCCGTCAGCGCCTGCGCCGCCAACTGGCTGGCGCTTGGACGGGCGCTCATGCGCACATCGTCTGGCCGGTTGCGGTGCGACTGGTTGATACCGGTCGGCACGAAATACGGGCACAGCACCGACGTCCCGATGGGCGCCCCGACCAGTTGCAAGTCGTGGTACAGGGTTTCCGCCAGCGAAACGACGGCGTGCTTGGAAACATTGTAGACGCCCATCGCGGGCGCGTTCAACAAGCCGGCCATGGACGCGGTATTGACGATATGGCCTTCGTAGGCGGCGTCCCGCTGCGCGCAGGCAAGCATCAGCTTGGTGAAGATGCGCACGCCGTGGATCACGCCCCACAGATTGACGCCCAGCACCCATTCCCAATCGGCGACGGTGTTTTCCCAGATCAAGCCGCCGGAACCGACGCCGGCATTATTGAACAGCAAATGCACGGCGCCGAATTTTTCCATCGCGGCATCGGCTAGCGCCTGCACCTCTTCAGCCTTGCGCACGTCGCAGGGCACGGCCAGCACGTCGGCGCCGCCGGCCGCCAGTTCCGCGCACGCGGCATCGAGGGCGTCGCGCTGCACATCGGCCAGCACCAGCTTCATGCCCAGGCGCGCCGCCAGCCTGGCGAACTCCAGGCCCAGACCGCTGGCCCCGCCCGTGATGACGGCAACTTTATCTTGAAAATTTTTCATCAACTCAATTTCCTCAACTTATTTTCCTCAAATTAATTTCACCAATTGCTTGCCGAAGTTTTTGCCCTTGAGCAGGCCGATGAAGGCTTCGGGAGCGGCCGCCAATCCCTCTGCGATGGAGACGCGGAAGGTGATTTTTCCGGCCGCCACCAGCATGCCCAGTTCGGACAAGCCCTGCGGCCAAAACTCCATGTGCTCGGTGACGATGAAGCCGCGCACCGTCAAGCGGTTCGTCAGCAGGTAGCGGAAGTTCTTGATCGACGTGTCTTCGCCGTTATAGCCGGCGATCCAGCCGCACAGGGCGACGCGGCCGAAGGCGTTGCTGCGCGCCAGGGCCGTGTCGAAGATGGTGCCGCCGACGTTTTCAAAGATGGCATCGATGCCGCTCGGCGTGGCGGCGGCCAGGTCGGCGGCCAGATTGCCCGCCTTGTAGTCGATGCAAGCGTCAAAGCCCAGCTCGTCGACCACGTAGGCGCACTTTTCCGGGCCGCCGGCCACGCCGACCACCCGGCAGCCGCGCAATTTCCCCAGTTGCCCGACGACGCCACCGACGGCGCCGCTGGCGGCCGTCACCAGCAGCGTTTCACCGGCTTTCGGCTGCATGATTTGATTGAAGCCATACCAGGCCGCCATGCCCGGCATGCCGACCGCCCCCAGATAAGCGTGCAGCGGGATATGGCTGGTGTCGACCTTGCGCAGCTGCGCGCCATCGGCGACGCCGACCTCGCTCCAGCCCAGCATGCCGACCACGAAATCGCCCACTGAAAACTTCGGATGGCGCGATTCGATCACTAGCCCCGCGGTGCCGCCTATCATGGTGTCGTCGAGCGCCTGGGGCGCCGCATAACTTTTCGACTGGCTCATGCGCCCGCGCATGTAAGGATCGACCGACAGATAGTGGTTGCGCACCAGTACCTGGCCGTCGCCGACGGGCGGCATGGCCACCGTTTCGAGGCGGAAATTGTCCGCCTTGACTTCGCCGCGCGGGCGGGCCGCCAGTACGATACGTTGATAAGTGTTCATATATTCTCCCGGGTGTGCTGCGTGGTTCGGGCGTTCAAACGGCTGAAACACCGCCGTCGACGGCCAGGGTTTGCCCCGTGATGTGTTTGCCGGCATCGGAAGCGAACAACACGGTGACGCCCTTCAAGTCTTCATCGTCGCCGATGCGGCCCAGCGGCGCTTCCCGCGACAGTTCTTCGACGCCGATTTTTTCCAGCAAACCCTTGGTCATCTTCGAAGGAAAGAAACCGGGCGCGATGGCGTTGACGTTGATGCCATACACGCCCCACTCGCCGGCCAGGGTGCGGGTGAAATTGATCACCGCCGCCTTCGAGGTATTGTAGGCGATGGTCTTCATCGGGCCGGGCGGATTGCCGGCCAGGCCCGCAATGGAGGCGATATTGATGATGCGCCCGGACTTGCGCGGTATCATCGAACGCTTGCCGACCGCCTGCGACACCAGGAAGATGCTGCGGATATTCAAGTTCATCACCTTGTCCCACGCTTCGACCGGATAATCCTCGGCGGGCGCGCCCCAGCTGGCGCCGGCGTTATTGATCAAGATATCGATGTGGCCCAGGTGGTCCATGGCGGCCTCGACCAGTTGCCCGACCGCTTCATCGCGCGACAGGTCGGCGGCCACGGCGAAGGCGTCGATCTTGTGCTCGACCAGGAAGGCGACCGCCTCGTCGAGGTCCGACTGCTTGCGCGAAGAAATCACGAGCCTGGCGCCCTGCTCGCCCAGCGCCAGCGCCATTTGCAGGCCGAGGCCACGCGAAGCGCCGGTGACGAGGGCCGTCTTGCCGACCAGGGAAAATAATTCTTGTGCTGTACGCATGCTGCTTGTCCTTTTAAATGTCGTAATCCATGCATTGGCGGGCTTCACGCACGGCGCCGATGAAGGGTTTGATCGCGATATGCTCAGGATGATCCTGATACGCGTCCAGCGCTTCCTTGCTGGCGAATTCGGAATACAGCACCACGTCGTAAGTGGCTTCCAGGCCCGGCTGGGCCAGCGCCGCCTCGAAGGTCAGCATGCCCGGCACCAGATTGGCGCAGGAATCGAGCATGGCTTTCATTTTGAGCGCGTTGACGGCGCGCGGATTGCCTTCCGCATGGTCTTTCAATTTCCAAAAAACGATGTGCTTGATCATGTCTTCCCTATAAAAATGATGCCGCTAAAACCAGGCGTCCCGCATGTCGAGGGTCGTGGTGTCGATACTTTGCAATAAATCGAGCTGCGGCCCCACCTTAGTCAACTCCCAGCGGAAAAAATAGCGGCAAGCCTGCAATTTTCCCCGATAGAAATCCCCGTCGGCTTCGCCCGCCTCTGGCAAGGCGCGCGCCGCCAGCAAGCCCT
>DMYQ01000302.1:6318-7057 GCA_003482555.1 Janthinobacterium sp.
CCCCCCCGCCGCCCCCCCCCGCCTCTGGCAAGGCGCGCGCCGCCAGCAAGCCCTGCTCCAGCCAGATCCAGGCCAGCACCGTGTGCCCCAGCGCTTCCAGATAGACACTGGCATTGGCCAGGGTCTTGTTCATGTCGCCCGCGCCATACAGGGCCGCCGTCACTTGCTCCACCCGCAGCCAGGCGGCGGCCAGCGCCTCCGCGTGGGAATGCAGTTCGGCCTGGACGCCGACGTCGGCGATGGCGGCCGCCCGCACCCGGGCCACGGCCCCCGCCAATTCCGCGCCAAAAGTCTGGAACAGCGCGCCGTCCTCGGTCGTCACTTTACGGCCCAGCAAGTCCAGGCCATGGATGCCGTGCGTGCCTTCGTGGATGGCGTTCAGGCGATTGTCGCGGTAAAACTGTTCCACATTATATTCGCGCGTGTAGCCGTAACCGCCATGCACCTGGATCGCCAGGCTGTTTGCCTCCAGGCACCACTGGGCGGGCCAGGACTTGGTGATGGGCGTGAGGAAGTCGAGCAGGCGCCTGGCCCGCTCGCGCGCGGCCGGCGTTTCCGCCGTGGCGGCGTCGTCCACCAGGCGCGCGCTGTACAGCACCAGGGCCAGTCCGCCCTCGACGTAAGCCTTTTGCGCCAGCAACATGCGCCGCACATCCGTGTGGCCGATGATAGGAATTTGCGGCTGGGCCGGGTCTTTCGCGGCAAGGTGGCGTCCCTGCGGGCGCCCGCGCGCGTAGTC
>DMYQ01000302.1:7140-8298 GCA_003482555.1 Janthinobacterium sp.
ATGCGCGCCTCGTTCATCATGTGAAACATGTTTGCCAGGCCCTGGTGCGGCTGTCCCACCAGGTAGCCGATGGCGCCACCCTTGCCTTCCGGCGTGAAGCGACCCTCGCCGAAGTTGAGCAGGCAATTGCTGGTGCCGCGGTGGCCCATCTTGTGGTTCAAGCCGGCCAGCACGACATCGTTGCGCGCGCCGATGGCGCCATCCAAGCCGACCAGGAACTTTGGCACGATGAACAGGGAAATGCCTTTGACGCCGGCGATCGGGCGCCCGTCCGGGCCGGGAATCTTGGCCAGCACCAGGTGCACGATATTGCCGGCCAAATCATGTTCACCGGCCGAAATCCACATCTTGTTGCCGCTCAACCGGTATTGTCGCTCGCCATCCACGCCCGCGACGGGATCGGGCACGGCGCGGGTGACGATGTCGGCCAGGCTGGAACCGGCTTGCGGTTCCGACAGGCACATGGTGCCGAAGAATTTACCTTCAAACATGGGCCGGGCGTAGCGTCGCACCTGCTCCGGCGTGCCGCACTTGAGCAGGGTGTTGGCATTGCTGACGGTCAAGAAGATATACGAAGCCGTGCCGACGTTGGCGGCCGTGAAGTAGGCCGACAGGGCTTTTTCCAGGACCGAGGGCAGTTGCATGCCATCCAACTCGTAATCCTGGCACGCCGCCATCAGGCCGGCGGCGGAAAAGGCATCCAGCGCCTGCTTCACTTCGGGGATGATCCTGACTTCCAGGCAAGCATCGCCGGCCACCGTGCGCGGTTCTTGCTGGTCGCTCTTCTTGTTATGCGGCGCGAACAAGTCGCTGGCGATCTTTTCGGCCGTGTCGATGGCGGCATCGAAGGTGGCGCGGCTGTGATCCTGGAAGCGCGTCCGGGTCGTCAGCGCCTCCACGTTCAGCCACTCGTAGAGCATGAACTCGAGGTCGCGCCGGGAAAGAATGGTGGATTGCATGGATTTTTTCAGTCTGAATGAAAAACGGGCGCTCTGTCTGAGCGCCCGTTGATGAAGTTTACACGACTTCGAACAAGCCCGCCGCCCCTTGCCCGCCACCGATGCACATGGTGACGACGACATATTTGACGCCGCGGCGCTTGCCCTCGATCAGCGCGTGGCCGGTCAGGCGCGCGCCCGATACGCCGTAAGGGTGGCC
>DMYQ01000302.1:8404-18318 GCA_003482555.1 Janthinobacterium sp.
TCGGCGCAATACAGCACTTGCACGGCGAACGCTTCGTTCAATTCCCACAGGCCGATGTCGGCCACCGTCAAGCCGGCTTTTTTCAGCAGCTTGGGAATGGCAAACACGGGGCCGATGCCCATCTCGTCCGGTTCGCAGCCGGCCACGGCGAAACCGCGGAAGATGCCCAGCGGGGTCAAGCCCTTCGCCGCCGCGACCTTGCCGCTCATCACGATGGCGACCGAGGCGCCATCGGAAAACTGGCTGGCGTTGCCGGCGCTGATCACCCCGCCCGGCACGGCTGGACGGATCTTCGACACCGCTTCCAGGGTGGTGTCGGCGCGGATGCCCTCGTCGGCCGAAATCGTCACTTCGCGCGTGAGCAGCATGCCCGAGGCCTTGTCGGCCACGCCCATGGTGGTGGTCATGGGCACGATTTCGGCGTCGAACAGGCCGGCGGCCTGGGCCGCGGCGGCGCGCAACTGGCTTTGCACGCCGTATTCATCCTGCCGTTCGCGGCTGATGTGATAGCGCTTGGCCACCGTTTCAGCCGTTTGCAGCATGGGCCAATACACTTCCGGCTTGTGCTGCGACAGCCAGACTTCCTTATACATATGCATATTCATCTCTTGCTGCACGCAAGAAATCGATTCGACGCCGCCGGCCGCGTAGATGTCGCCTTCGCCGGCCAGGATGCGCTGCGCCGCCAGGGCGATCGTTTGCAGGCCGGACGAGCAGAATCGGTTCACCGTCATGCCGCCCGTCGTCACCGGGCAACCGCCGCGCAGCGCGATCTGGCGCGCGATATTGCCGCCCGTGGCGCCTTCCGGGTTGGCGCAGCCGATCAGCACGTCTTCCACTTCGCCGGCCTCGATGTTGGCGCGCGTAATGGCCGCCTGCAATACATGGCCGCCGAGGGTGGCGCCATGGGTCATGTTGAAAGCGCCCTTCCACGATTTGGCCAAACCGGTGCGGGCGGTCGATACGATGACGGCATCTATCATTACAGTCTCCTGGAAAAAATTATTGACGGCGGCGGCGCGCCGTGGGGTGTGTCTGTGAAGGTCACTCTGTGAAACGAGAATAGCACATTTTAGTACGGTCGTTCGCAAATTTTATAGCCGTGTTTGCAATGATGTAATCTGGCAATTTTTTTACTGGCGAGTCTTCAATTTCTAGCAAGCTTCCTGTAAGCTTCACAGGTCACACTGAAATGCTTAAAAAGTAACAAGACCTCTGCTGATAGCAGTGTATATAAGAATAAGGAGACACACATGGCACAACCATCCGGCGCCACGGGCGAGGGGCGCAAAGTCGGTCCCAAGGGCACCCCGCTCACGCCCGAGGAACGCAAGGTCATCTTCGCTTCCTCGCTCGGCACCATCTTTGAATGGTACGATTTCTACCTGTACGGCACGCTCGCCCCCATCATCGCCAAGCAATTTTTCGTCGGCGACCCCAGCACCACCTTCATTTTCGCCCTGCTGGCCTTTGCCGCCGGCTTCATCGTGCGCCCCTTCGGCGCGCTGGTGTTCGGCCGCCTCGGCGACATGATCGGACGCAAGTACACCTTTCTGATC
The DNA here is from genome assembly GCA_003482555.1 of Janthinobacterium sp. Taxonomy (GTDB): domain Bacteria; phylum Pseudomonadota; class Gammaproteobacteria; order Burkholderiales; family Burkholderiaceae_D; genus Janthinobacterium. The sequence continues at coordinate 9,964 of DMYQ01000302.1, forward strand.
ACCATCTTGATCATGGGCGGCTCCACCTTCGTTGTCGGCCTGCTGCCGGGCTACGCCCAGATCGGCATCGCCGCCCCGGTCATCCTCGTCACCCTGCGCATCCTGCAGGGGCTGGCGCTGGGCGGCGAATACGGCGGCGCGGCGACCTACGTCGCCGAACACGCGCCGGAAGGCAAGCGTGGCGCCTTCACTGCCTGGATACAGACCACCGCCACCCTGGGCTTTTTCCTGTCCCTGATGGTGATTCTGGGCACCCGTCAAGCCATCGGCGAAGATCAATTCTCCTCCTGGGGCTGGCGCGTGCCTTTCCTGGTCTCGGTCTTGCTGCTGGCCGTGTCGGTGTGGATACGCCTGTCGATGAATGAGTCGCCGGCCTTCGCCAAGATGAAGGCGCGCGGCAAGACCTCGAAAGCGCCGCTCAGCGAAGCCTTCGGCCAATGGAAAAACCTGAAGATCGTCATCCTGGCGCTGCTCGGCCTGACCGCCGGCCAAGCCGTGGTCTGGTACACGGGGCAATTCTATGCCCTGTTCTTCATGACCCAGACGCTCAAGGTCGACATGGCCACCGCCAACATCATGATCGCCATCGCGCTCTTGCTGGCGACGCCATTCTTCATCTTCTTCGGCGGCCTGTCGGACAGGATCGGGCGCAAATACATCATCCTGGGCGGTTGCCTGATCGCGGCGCTGACGTATTTCCCGATCTTCGGCGGCCTCACCCACTTCGCCAATCCAGCCCTGGAAACGGCGCTGAAGAGCTCGCCCGTGGTGGTGGTGGCCGATCCCGCCTCTTGCCATTTCCAGTTCAACTTGACCGGGCAAAAGAAATTCCCGTCTTCCTGCGACATCGCCACCCAGATGCTGTCGGCCAGTTCCGTCAACTACACCAAGGAAGACGCGCCCGCCGGCAGCATCGCCAAGATCCGCATCGGCGCCCGGGAACTCGAATCGTTTGACGCCGTCATGACGCCCGACGAGCTGAGCTTCGACCCGGCCAGCAAAAAACTGGAAGCCGGCTTCCAGAAAGAGACCGCCGCGGCCATCAAGGCGGCCGGTTATCCAGCCAAGGCCGATCCGGAACAGATCAACAAGCCGATGGTGATCTTGCTGCTGTTCGTGCTGGTGTTGTACGTGACGATGGTGTACGGCCCGGTGGCCGCGATGCTGGTCGAAATGTTCCCGACCCGGATACGCTACACCTCGATGTCCCTGCCCTACCATATCGGTAACGGCTGGTTCGGCGGCTTGCTGCCGACCACGGCATTCGCGCTGGTGGCCTTCAAGGGCGATATCTATTATGGCCTGTGGTACCCGATCATCGTTGCCCTGGTCACCGTGGTGATCGGCACCCTGTTCGTGGCCGAGACCAAGGATAACGATATCTACGCGACCGATTAATCGGCCGCACGCGCCTTCCAAGGGCGCGAAAAATCGAAAAGCCGCTAGCGATAGCGGCTTTTTTTCGACCTTTCCGGACGCGCTATTACAAAAAACGGCTCGCCGTCGCTATCGCTGATTTACTCATGCAAGCGGCGTTTTTGCTTGCGCCGGGACTGCGCTACGATAGTTGCTGCGCAAGAAAGCCGGCGATGGCATCGAGCGCCAATCCCGCGGCATCCATGCGCCCAACCGCGCCGGCAAAGCCGTGCGCCATTCCCATCCACACCTCCACGCCGATGTCGCTACCGGCCGCCGCCGCCCGCTCGGCATAACGCAACGCATCATCGAGCAGCACCTCGTCGTCGCCAACATGGACGCGGATCGGCGGCAAGCCGGCCAAATCGGCAAACAAGGGCGATACCTGGAGGGCGGCCGCATCCTGTCCATTCAAATATGCCTCAACCTGATGGCGGCCTTGGTCAAGCACAAAATATGGATCGGCTTTGGCACGCGTCCGCCAACTTGCGCCACTCAGCGTCAAGTCCGTCACCGGAGAAATGACGGCCGCCGCCACCGGCTGTGTGCCATGCGCCTCGGCGGCCAGCATCGACAACAATGACAAGGCCAACCCGCCACCGGCCGAGTCACCGCTCACGGCCACTGTCAAACCATGCTCCACACTCAAGCCGCGAAATACCGCCACGGCGTCCATCATGCCTGCCGGATAAGGATGTTCCGGCGCCAGCCGGTAGTCGGGAATGAAGGCCGATACATTGGCACGCTGCGCGATATGCCCGACCAGGTTGCGGAACGTCCGCGCACTGCCCCAACTGAACCAGCCGCCATGCAAATGCAGGATCGCGGCGCCTTCCCGGGCGCCTTCGGGATGGCACCACCAACCGTGAACGCCGCCAATGGTGTCCTCTTGATAGCGCATGTTCGCAGGCGCGCTTACCCGGAGCATGATGTCGTCGAATGGCGCGCGCGCCGCTATGCCGCGCAGCTTGCCTTTATGCGCGGCGGTGAGTTCCCGCAATGCGGCCATGGCGGCGCGGTCGGCGTCCGAGACCGAATGAGTTTGCAACCAGGCGTGCCGCTGGCCGGCGTATGTAAAGTGATTAGTCATGAGAGAAAGGTGGTCAAAGGTGGATCGAGTTTGAGCTAAAATTTTATTTAACTATACGGACAGTAAAGTTAAAGAAGAAAACTGTCAATTGTTTTACGCCGCGTTCAGATAAAATGACGCCATGTCCACCCTCGATATCGACTCGCCACGGCGAGGACGCCCTCCAAGTACTGGCGCGGCGTCGCACACAGCCATCATGGACGCGGTCTTTGAACTGCTGCAGGAAAAATCCGTGCGCGATTTGACGCTGGAAGAAGTGGCGAAGCGGGCCAAGGTCGGCAAGCCCACACTGTACAAATGGTGGCCGGGCAAGGCGGCCCTGGTCATGGCCATGTTTCACGAGCGCTTGGTCCAGACCGATATCAGCTCGCCGGGAAAATCGCTGCAACAAAACCTGAGCGCCCGCGCGACAGGCTTGATCCGCCAGCTGAACGGTTTGTTTGGCAAGGTGGTTGGCGAGCTCATCGCCGAAGGCCAAAGCGACCCCGGGGTGTTACGCGCGCTCTATGACCAGCACATCGCCGTGCGGCGCGCGGGGATGACGTCCGACATCATGCAAGCCATACGACAGGGCGAACTGGCCGTCGGCACGGACCCGGCACTGCTGCTCGATTCCATCTTCGGCGCCTTATATTTCAAGATGTTGACCGGACAAAAACCGATCGACGAACAATACGGCGAGGCGCTAGTCAGCCAGGTCTGCTCTGGCGTCGTTTCACGCTGACGCTTTTGGATGCACGGCGTCGGGCCCAACAGGGGCAAGATCGGTGTCGCTAACTTATCATTGCTGGTCGCGCCTTCCCATGCCGGGCGCGGCCCCGCTCCACTGCGACACCATGCGCGCGACCCAGGCGCCCTCGTCCAGCGGCAAGTCGTGTCCGGCGCTGGGATGGCAGTGATATTCCGTTTGCCAGCGCTGGGCCAGTTGCCAGGAACAGCGCGGGTCGACCAGGCGGTCGCCGCCGCCCGCCAGCACCAGGATGGGCGGCGCCGGCCTTTGCGCGGGTGCGCGGTAACGGGCGGCCGACAGCAACTGGCGCAGCGCGTTCGCGCGCGCGACCGGATATCGCCGCTGGTAGCCGATCCAGCTTTGCAGCAACTCTTCGCGTCCGGCTGCGTCGCGGCTGGTCAGGCACAGGATCAGCTTTTCTTGCCGTGCAATGCCCCCCAGGGCCAGGGCCGCGACGATGGCGCCATAGTTTTGCCAGCGCAAGCGCCGGTAAAAGCGGCTGAACGGGCGCATGCTGGTATTCATCAACACCGCGCCGGCGATTTCATGCGGGTAACGCGCGGCCCACTCAACGGCCACCATGGCGCCCAGCGACAGAGCCAGCAAGTGCAGCGGGCCGGCGTGGCCGCGCGCCGCCACATCCTGCCGGCAAAACTCCACCATCCCGGCAACGCTGCCGGCGCTGCGCATCCCATTGCGCTCTCCATTGCCGGGCAAGTCGGGCGTGACGATCGCCGCGTCCGGCAATGCTTCCTGGAGCAGGCGGGGAAAGTCGCCCCAATGGCGGCGCTCGCGCATCAAGCCGCGCAGCAATATCCAGGTCGTCATGGCCGGTACCAGCGTTCCAGCGCGCTCGCTTGTCGGGCGCTTCGGTCTGCGCCCCGCGGCAACCAGTGTTGCGCGCCGCAGGCTGCCCGCGCCAGAAAGTCCAGCCACACGGTGTGGCTGCGCAGCACCCGCTGCAAGCGGTGGATAGGCTTCGGATTGAACATGCCCAGGCGCGAAAACAATTGGGTGGGATTTTTCTTCACCCATAACCAGGAACCCATTTCCAGTGTCAGCGGCAGGAATACCCGCTCGCCGCGGCCGATCGCGTTCAGATACAGATAATCCCACAGGTCGCCGTGGGTGCGGTATTGGCGACTTTGTGGCTCGAACACATAGTTGTGGTTTGGATGGCTCTGACTGAACAGATCTTCCAGCGCGCCGATGTCGGCCAGGTGGGCGATCGGCGTCGTCGTGTGCGCGTGCGGGAACCAGATGCGGTCGCGCAAGCCGAAGCCGGAGTGACAATCGAGGGCCAGGCTGAAGTCGCGCGGCAACAGTTCGCGCTCGACGACTTCGCACACGGCGCGGCTCTCGGCCTCCATCGGCGCCCCCAGCGCCCCCCGATACCAGGGCAGGCGCGCGCTGTAGCGTTGCCCGCCCAGCAGAAATGGCACTGTTTCGAGGGCCTCGACGGGGGCGTTGCGCATCAAGTCGACCCCTTGCGGATTGCAGCGGGTGGAATTCCACATGCCACCCGGATTGACCAGCGGCATGAATACGAGGCGGACGGCGGCCAGTTGCTGGTGCAGCACATGATCCCAGCGCAGGCGGGCCAGCAGGCTTTGCAGGAAGGATAGCAGCACTTGCGTGCCGATCCGCTCCAGGCCGTGGATGCCGCCAAAGAATCCGACCGCCGGCACCGCCGGGTCGGGATTGCCGAGCGCCAGCGCATACACCGGCAAGGCCCGCCCGCCGGCGCTCACCGTGCAAGCCGTGCCGACCTCAAGGTGCGGACGGCCCTCCTCGATCAGACGCTCCAGCAGTAACAGTTCGGGCAGCTTTTTCTCGATCATCGTGGGCGCTTGGTCAAAAAGTGAGCGGAAAATCGGCTGAAAGGCCGCTATAGATTGAGCCATATAGTAGCCGCTCGCGCGCGTCGCGCCTACACATGCGCGCAAAGACAGTCCGCCTGGCGCAAGCGGCCCGGGTTATGCTGGCGTTTCACTCATCCGATGCTGCCCGCCCATGCTCGATCACGTCTCCCTCACTGTTTCCGATTTACACCTGGCCGAACGCTTTTACGACGCCGTCTTCGCCGCGCTCGGCGTCGTCAAGGTCGGCTTCGACCAAGCCGACGCCTGGATAGGCTATGGCGAACGCTGCGACGGCGACCATCCCGGCCGCAGCTATTTTTCCGTGCGCTACGGCCCGCGGCCCGAAGACGCGGCGCGCCGACACTGCTGCTTCAAGGCCGCCAACCGCGCCGCCGTCGACGCTTTCTGGCGCGCGGGACTGGCGGCCGGCGGCACCGACAATGGCGCGCCCGGCTTGCGCGACTATCACCCGTCCTACTACGCCTCCTTCTTGATCGATCCCGACGGGAACCACATCGAAGCTGTTTGCCACTTGCGGGAATGACGTCCCGGCGTGGCGTTTCGGGCGGACGCCGTAGCTAATGCGAAACGGCTCGCGTATGAAATCGGGCGTGCTCGCATTCGACGCTGTTTTCGGCTTGAATTTACTGCAAATGGCGGGGCGTCCGTGCTCACAGTATCTGCAAATGAGCTTGCAATCGACAGCGCCGACTCGCATTTCACGGTGAAGTGCTCACACTATTTGAAAATGAAATTCCTGAGTAAGGTGACAGACCGCTATCGTTAGTGCATACTTGACAATATCGATTGACTGACGTAATCAGGATATGAAATCATGGACATGATTTCGGGTGTCATAATCGCCGTATTTCGATTCCAGAACTTATAGAGAGCATCATATGGATAATGCAGGTAAATATTCCCACGCACTTACCGCTGTTCTGTACGCGGCTCGCAAAGCCGGCTGCGATCTTGACGGTATCCTACACACCGTCAAGCAGGACATCATCAGCAATAGCCTGCGCCCTTTACCGCAGGATCAGGAAACCGTTATTGCCACTGTGGCTGAGGCGATCCGCGATATCGGCTCAGCGTAGCCGCTGGCGTTTAGCCGGCCGGACAGACGTCATGGCAGCCTATTTTGCAATTGTAAGCGCCGGATGCTCCGTATCGACACAAGCGGGATTCCAGTAGACACTCTCGAAAGAACTGAGCATGTGTACTGATTCGGAAGTCCGCTTCTCATTTGGTTTCTCCATTTCAACCTCGTAAGTGTCGAAAGTGTCAGTCCTGTCGACACTTCGAGACATGAAGCGAGTGCCTCCCGTATAACCTCCAAAACCATTTTTCCCGTCGACAATTCCGCAAATCGCAATTGTTGTTGTCTTCTCGCTCGGGTTATTGACCTTTACGATGAAAAAGGAGCGGATAACCATGGATTCCGGGTCCTTCATTTTTGCCTTTAACCGACTTTCGGTATTGTTCATCGCCTGTCCCTCTGGGCCGACCGCCTTAGTGTGGATAAATGCGCTTACAAAGAATAGGACAGGTATTGCAACTACAACAATTACGACCCATTTCAGAAATTTCATCAGTTCTACCGTTCAAAGTTGTTCATCGGTCAGGGCAATGATCCTGAGTTTCGGGTTAGGGCTGGCCGTGGCCGAATTTTCTATTTCTGAGAGGTTTGAGGTGAAGTGGTGCAGTCACCTAGTTTTCACTTCGTGCGGGGCTGCTCGACCTATTCGGCCGGATTTTCAACCAATTTGATGTCGATGATCTTGTAGCCGAAATATTCCATCTGCGTCTGCATCGGCGCCGGGTCTGTGCGAGCAATGTCGATGATCTCCGGTTGCTGCTGGCTGTCTCGATGTTGACGAACGATGTAGGCAGCGGCTTTTTCAAATGTTGGCTGCTCATGCCAGGAAAATTCGAGCTCGTGAGAATCGCCGGCCTTGTTGGTGAAGAGGATCGTCCATGTTTGATTTGCCATATTGTCCCGTGTTGGTTGTTGATTTCACATGGTAACACATGGCACATTGTCAATATCGGAAATATTGCCGTCAGTGACAGTGTGGCGTTAAACTTTCATTATTTTGTAAAATTAAAAAAATCTAAAAGAGAAATAGATACCGTACAGGTGCGCGCATGTGAGGTACTGTCATCGAGACGATTTCCGCGCCTCACATGGTTTGGTCCGGCACATCCGAGACATTGCGGCCCGATTGTCTAGACCCCGACGAGAAGATATCCTTAGCCTTCTCAGTTGCAGAAAGTACGAGCACGGGCGCTCTGCCATTTTCAGTAAATTCGAACCAAAAACGGCGTCGAATGCAAAGACGCCCGTCTTCAAACGCGAGCCTTTACATCTAGCCGTTGAAGGTCTTGCCCTCGGCGGCCAGTTTCAGCAGCAGCGGCGCCGGCGTCCAGGCGTCGCCGTGGCGGCCCTTGGCGTATTTCTCGATCGCGTTCAGTACGTTCGGCAAGCCCACCGTGTCGGCATAGAACATGGGGCCGCCGCGGAACAGCGGGAAACCGTAACCGGTCAGGTAAACCATGTCGATATCCGAGGCGCGCATGGCGATGCCCTCTTCCAGAATACGGGCCGCCTCATTCACCAGCGAATACACCAGACGCTCGACGATTTCCTGGTCGCCGATCTTGCGCCGCTCCAGACCCAGGTCGGCCGAGTGCTGGACGATCATGGCGTCGACGACGGCCGAAGGATAAGCCTTGCGGTCGCCGGCCTTGTAGTCGTACCAGCCGGCGCCGGTCTTTTGCCCGAAGCGACCTAGTTCGCACAGCAAGTCCGCCGTCTTCGAATAACTGATCTCCGGCGACTCCACGTAGCGGCGCTTGCGGATATACCAGCCGATGTCGTTGCCGGCCAGGTCGCCCATGCGGAAGGGCCCCATCGCGAAGCCGAATTTTTCGACGGCCTTGTCGACCTGTTCCGGCAGGCAACCTTCTTCCAGCAAGAAGCCGGCCTGGCGGCTGTATTGCTCGATCATGCGGTTGCCGATGAAGCCGTCGCACACGCCGGAGACGACGCCCGTCTTTTTCAATTTCTTCGACAGCGCCAGGGTAGTGGCCAGCACATCCTTGCCCGTGTGTTCGCCGCGCACGATTTCCAGCAGCTTCATCACGTTGGCGGGGCTGAAGAAATGGGTGCCGACCACGTCTTGCGGACGCTTGGTGAAGCCGGCGATGCGGTTCAAGTCCAGGGTCGAGGTGTTCGACGCCAGGATCGCGCCCGG
>DMYQ01000302.1:18420-36097 GCA_003482555.1 Janthinobacterium sp.
TTTTCATAGTTCTTGCGTATCGTCGCCAAGCCCCTGTCGAGCGCTTCCTGCTTGGTTTCAAGCAAGATGACGGGGATGCCGGCGTTGACGAAATTCATCGCGATGCCGCCGCCCATGGTGCCGGCGCCGATCACGGCGGCCTGCTTGATGGCGCGCGTGGGCGTGTCGGCCGGCACGTCGGGCACCTTGCTGGCGACCCGTTCGGCGAAGAAGGCGTGGCGCAGCGCCTTCGATTCATTCGACTGTATCAATTGCATGAAGCGCTCGCGCTCGAACTTCAAGCCATCCTCGAACTTCATCGTGACCGAGGCGGCCACCGTTTCCACGCATTGCAGCGGGGCCGGGAACGGGCCCGCCATGGCTTTGACTGTATTGCGCGAAAATTGCAGGAAGGCTTCGTGGTTCGGGTAATCAACCTTGCGCTCGCGCACTTTCGGCAAGGGCCGCACATCGGCGATCTTGTTGGCGAAGGCGATGGCCGCCGTCAACAGGTCGGCGTCGGCGCCGATGACTTCGTCGAACAGCGCCGTCTTGGCCAGCTTTTCGGACAGCACGGGCGCGCCGGAGACGATCATGTTCAAGGCCATTTCCAGGCCCAGCACGCGCGGCAGACGCTGGGTGCCGCCGGCGCCCGGCAGCAGGCCGAGTTTTACTTCCGGCAAGGCGATCTGGGCGCCCGGCGCCGCGATGCGGTAATTGCAGCCGAGCGAGAGCTCGAGGCCGCCGCCCATGCAGACGCTGTGGATGGCGGCCACGACCGGCTTGGTCGACTCTTCGACGACGCGGATCAAGGTGTGCAAGCTGGGCTCGGCCAGCGCCTTCGGCGAATTGAATTCCTTGATGTCGGCGCCGCCCGAAAAGGCCTTGCCGGCGCCGGTAATGACGATGGCCTTGATGGCGTCGTCGGCCAGGGCCTTCTTGATGCCGTCCACGGTGGCGGTGCGGGTCGCAAGGCCCAGGCCGTTGACGGGCGGATTCGCTAAAGTAATAAGGGCAACACTACCATTGACTTGATATTCGGCGCTCATGTCTCTTCCTTTTCGTGTAAACAGCAATTTGGCAAACGCATTGTCCACTATACCGCAAAAAAGAACGGTCGTATTATTTTAATGCAAGCCGGGTGCGGGTTCGCATCCATGCAGCAGGCGAGCCTGTCGGCGCCACGTTCAAACTTGACAGCCTTACAGCGTCGGCAAGCGGTGCGCCTTGAATTGTTCGCGCAATACGTTTTTCTGTACCTTGCCGGTGGCGCCCAAGGGCAAGGCGTCGATGAACAGTACGTCGTCCGGTGTCCACCACTTGGCGATTTTTCCCTCGAAGAAAGCCAGCATTTGCGCGCGATCGAGCTTTTGCCCCTCGCGCAACACCACCAGCAGCAAGGGTCGCTCATCCCACTTCGGGTGCGCCACGCCGATGCAAGCGGCTTGCAGCACGGCCGGGTGCGCCATCGCCACGTTTTCCAGGTCGATGGTGCCTATCCATTCGCCGCCGGACTTGATGACATCCTTGCTGCGGTCGGTGATCTGCATATAGCCGTCGGCGTCGATGGTGGCCACGTCGCCGGTGGGAAACCAGCCGTCCTGCAAGACGTCGCCGCCCTCGTCCCTGAAATAACGCTCGATCACCCACGGCGCCTTGACCAGCAGATGGCCGTAACTGCTGCCATCCCATGGCAATTGCTTGCCCTCGTCGTCGACGATCTTCATGTCGATGCCGCAGATGGCGTGGCCCTGTTTTTGCAAAATCTTGCGCTGCTCATCCTTCGGCAAGGCAAGGTGCCGCAGTTGCAAGGCGCAGGCGGTGCCCAGCGGCGACATTTCCGTCATGCCCCAGGCGTGCATCACTTGCACGCCGAATTGCTCGGTCAGGGTATCCATCAGCGCCGGCGGACAGGCGGCGCCGCCGATGACGGTGCGGCGGAAACTGGAAAAGCGCAGCTTGTTTTGCAGCGCGTGGTTGATCAGGCCCAGCCATACCGTCGGCACGCCGGCCGAAAACGTCACTTGCTCGCTTTCAAACAGTTCGTACAGCGACTTGCCGTCCAGCGCCGCGCCGGGAAATACCAGCTTCGCGCCCGACAGGGGCGCCGAGTACGGCAAGCCCCAGGCGTTCACATGGAACATCGGCACCACCGGCATCACGCTGTCGGCGGCCGACACATTGAGCGCGTTCGGCATGGACGAGGCATAGGCGTGCAGCACCGTCGAGCGGTGCGAATACAGGGCGCCCTTGGGATTGCCGGTGGTGCCGGAGGTGTAGCACAGGGAAGCGGCCGAATTTTCATCGAACAGCGGCCACTCATACTCGTCCGAGTGGCTGTCGATCAAGTCTTCGTAGCACAGCAGGCCGGCGATCTTGCTGTCGGCCGGCATGTGCTCGCGCCCGCACAGGAGCACGAAATGGCGGATCGTCGGACACTGGGCGGCGATCGCTTCCACCATCGGCAAGAACGTCGAGTCGAACAGCAAGACCTGATCTTCGGCATGGCCGCAGATATACGCGATCTGTTCCGCAAACAGGCGTGGATTGATGGTGTGCAAGACGGCGCCGGAACCGGACACGGCGTAATACGCTTCCAGGTGACGATAGCCGTTCCAGGCCAGGGTGGCGACCCGGTCGCCCATCTTCACGCCCAGTCCATGCAGGGCGTTGGCCAGGCGGCAGGCACGCTGGTGGCAATCGCGGTAGGTGTAGCGGTGAATATCGCCCTCGACCCTGCGGGAAACGATTTCGTTGCCGCCGTAGTGGCGGGCCGCGAAGGCGAGAATGCCGGAAATCAGCAAGGGCTGGTTCATCATCTGGCCCATCAAGGGGCTCATCGGATAGGACGACATCGACTCTCCTGCAAGTTTATCAAAATGAACACGAGTTTGGTACGGCCGTGCGAAAACAGTCAATGCCTTTCGATGTTGCGGCGCAGCATACGGTGTCGCCCGAGGTGGCCTGCGATGGTGAGCAAATGTAACTTGGACGCAAAATCGCGGCCGCCGCGAATAAACTACTTTGGTGCGGTAAAATCCTATTTTCGCGCCCGCCCCGGCGCGCGCCCCTAACGATTACAGAACGGAACTGCCATCGCTGCTCACAATTTACCTCTGGATAACTCATTTGCGGCCTTGCCGCCCGTGTTTTTCACGCGCCTGATGCCCACCCCCCTGCCCGCGCCTTACCTGGTGGCGGGCAGCGCTTCGGCGGCGGCCTTGCTTGGGCTCGATCCGGATGAGTTGGGGAACGAAGACTTCATCGCCACCCTGAGCGGCAATCTGGTGCCGGAACGGGCCAAGCCGCTGGCGGCCGTGTATTCCGGCCACCAGTTCGGCGTCTGGGCCGGCCAACTCGGTGACGGCCGCGCCATCCTGCTCGGCCAAATGGCCGGCGCGGACGGCCCCCTCGAGTTGCAATTGAAAGGGGCCGGCGCCACGCCCTACTCGCGCATGGGCGACGGGCGCGCCGTGCTGCGTTCGTCGATCCGCGAATTCCTGTGCTCGGAAGCGATGGCCGCGCTCGGCATCCCCAGTTCGCGCGCGCTGGCCGTGACCGGTTCCGATCAGGGCGTGCTGCGTGAAACGGTCGAAAGCGCCGCCGTCGTGACGCGCCTGGCGCCCACCTTCGTGCGTTTCGGTTCCTTCGAGCACTGGTTTTACCAGGACAAGCTGGTCGAACTGAAGACCCTGGCCGACTATGTGATCGACGGCTTTTATCCGGCCCTGCGCGCGCAAAGCAATCCCTACCAGGCCTTGCTGGCGGAAGTGTCGCGCCGCACCGCCCACATGATCGCCCACTGGCAAGCCGTCGGCTTCATGCACGGCGTCATGAACACCGACAATATGTCCATCCTCGGCCTGACCCTGGACTACGGCCCCTTCGGCTTCATGGAAGCCTTCGACGCCAGGCACATCTGCAACCATACCGACCAGCAGGGCCGTTATTCCTATGCCATGCAGCCCGAGATCGGCCACTGGAATTGCTACGCCCTGGGCCAGGCCCTGCTGCCCCTGATCGGCGCAGTGGAGGCCGCGCAAGAGGCGCTCGACGTCTACCAGCCCGCCTTCGCCGCCAAGATGGAGCAATTGCTGCGCGCGAAACTGGGCTTGCTCGAGGCCGAGGCCGATGACGGCGCCCTGTTCGACGCCATGTTTGCGCTGATGCAGGCCAATCATGTCGATTTCACGCTATTCTTCCGCCGTCTGGGCGACTTGCGTAGCGTCGACGCTGCCGCCGACGCGCCGCTGCGCGACCTGTTTCTCGACCGGCCCGGCTTTGACGCCTGGGCCGGGCAATACCGCCAGCGCTTGCTGCGCGAGGGACGCGACGACGGCGCGCGCCGCCTGGCGATGAACCGGGTCAACCCGAAATACGTTTTGCGCAATTATTTGGCGCAAATAGCCATTGAAAAGGCGCAGAAAAGGGACTTTACTGAAGTGACGCGCCTGTTGGAAGTGCTGGAGCGCCCCTTCGACGAACAGCCTGAGCACGAAACCTACGCGGCCTTGCCGCCGGACTGGGCCAGCCACCTTGAAGTCAGTTGTTCCTCTTGAGATCGATACGATGACCACAGTGAAAAAAACCGACGCCGAATGGCGCGCCATGCTCGACGACATGCAATACCAGGTGACCCGCCACGCGGCCACGGAACGCGCCTTCTCCGGCAAGTTCTGGGATCACCACGAAAACGGCATCTACACCTGCGTCTGCTGCAACACGCCCCTGTTCGCCTCCGACGCCAAGTTCGACTCCGGTTGCGGCTGGCCCAGCTACTTCAAGGCCCTGGACCCGGCCAACGTCACCGAAATCGTCGACCGCGGGCATGGTATGCTGCGCACCGAAATTATTTGCGCCGTCTGCGACGCCCACCTGGGACACGTGTTCCCGGACGGCCCGCCGCCGACCGGACTGCGTTACTGTATCAATTCCGCGTCCCTGCGCTTCGATCCACTCGACCCTGCCTAAAGAAATACGATGAAACTTTTGTTCGACTTTTTCCCGCTGCTGATGTTTTTCGGCAGTTACAAGCTGGCCGACGGCCACCAGGCGACGGCGCACGAGCTGGTGACCCAATACCTGTCCGGCTTCATTTCCGGCGGCGTCGTCACGGTGCAGCAGGCGCCGATGATCCTGGCGACCCTGGTCGGCATCGTCGCCACCGCCCTGCAAGTGAGTTACCTGCTGCTGCGCGGGCGCAAGGTCGACGGCATGCTGTGGGTGTCCCTGGTCGTCTTCGTCGTCTTCGGCGGCGCCGGCATCTACTTCCACGACGACACCTTCATCAAGTGGAAACCGACGCTGATCTACTGGATCTCCGGCCTGGCCCTCTTGATAGGCCATGTCTTCTTCAAGAAAAACCTGATGCGCAAAGCCATGGAAACGCAAATCAAGCTGCCCGACGAAGTCTGGCACAAGCTGCTGTTCGCGTGGATGGGCTTTTTCGCCGCCATCGGCGCCCTCAACCTGTTCGTCGCCTTCGTTATCTACAAGAACGACCTGGCCGCCTGGGTCAGTTTCAAGGCTTTCGGCACCACCGGCATCTTTTTTGTCTTCATCATCGGCCAGACCCTGTTCCTGTCCAAGCACATCAAGGAGGATGCATGAACGCCCCCGACAGCCGCATCGCCCGCATGCGCGCGCGCCTGGAGGCGGCGCTGGCGCCGCTGGAATGCGTGCTCGACGACGACTCCGCCCGCCACGCCGGTCATGCCGGGGCCGCTTCCGGCGGCGGCCATTACAATTTGCGCATTGTTTCGGCCCAATTTGAGGGGCTCAAGCTCGTCACAAGACATCGACTCGTGTATGATTCCGTGCACGATATGATGCATACCGAGATTCATGCATTGGCCATCGTCGCCCTGGCGCCGTCCGAGGCTTGATGACAGACTGAGTATCGGTAGGTATTGCAGTCGTTTTGAATAAACAGGCGCTTACGATCTTTTCCATCAACGTACTTTTTCATGACCTTTCCCTAACAGGATTTAATAATGACTTTTAAGCCAGCCCGCTTGCTGATCGCACTTCTCGCCGTAGTCGCGGTACCTGTTCTTGCGCAAAACATCGCCGTCGTTAATGGCAAGCCCATCCCTTCGGTGCGCCTCGACGCCATCGTCAAACAAGTTGTGGCCCAGGGTCAGCAACCGGATTCGCCGCAATTGCGCGCGATGATCAGGAAAGACTTGATCGGCCGTGAAGTGCTGATGCAAGAAGCGGAAAAAGAAGGCTTCGGCAAGGATGCCGCCGTCAAGCTGCAAATCGACAATGCGCGCCAGGCGATCGTCGTCAACGCGCTGGTGGGCGAGTTCTTGAAAAAGAATCCGGTCAGCGATGCCGACGTCAAGGCCGAGTACGATCGCTTCGCGGCGCAATCGGGCGACAAGGAATACCATGTCCGTCATATACTGATGGCCACCGAGGCGGAAGCGAAGGATGTGATCGCCAAGCTCAAGGGCGGCGCCAAGTTTGAAGACCTGGCAAAAGCCTCGAAAGATACGGGCTCGGCCAACAATGGCGGCGACCTCGACTGGGCGGTGCCTTCGGCTTTCCCTAAAGTCTTTTCCGATGCGGTCGTCGCTTTGCAAAAGGGCCAGTATTCCCAAACCCCCGTGCAATCGCCGAACGGCTTTCACGTGATTAAGGTTGACGATATCCGCGCCGCCAAATTGCCGACGCTGGAAGAAGTCAAACCGCAAATTTCTGAATCTCTGCAACAAAAGAAACTGCAAGAGTATCAGGAAGGAATGATCAAAAAGGCCAAGATTCAATAACGATGTGGCGGCGACAGCCGTCCAGGCGCCCCGCCCCGCTGTCTGCGATACCGCAGCCGGCGCGGCGGACGCGATCTCTTGATATTTTATAGGATGTGAAAATGACTTTGAAACCAGCCCGTCTGTTAATCGCTTTATTCGCCATCGCCGCAATCCCCGCATTCGCGCAAAACGTCGCCACCGTGAATGGCAAGCCGATTCCCGCGTCGCGCGTTGAACTCGTCGTCAAGCAAGTCGTCTCGCAAGGCAAGCAACCCGACTCGCCGCAATTGCGCGAAGCCATCAAGAAAGACTTGATCGGCCGCGAAGTGCTGCTCCAGGAAGCGGACAAACAAGGCTTCGGCACCCGTCCGGAAGTCAAGGCGCAAGTCGACAATGCCCGTCAAAGCATCATCATCAACGCCATGCTGGCTGATTATGTGAAGAAAAATCCCATCAAGGATGCCGACATCAAGGCTGAATACGACAAGTACAAGGCGCAATTGGGCGACAAGGAATACCATGTCCGCCACATCCTGGTGGCCACCGAAGATGAAGCGAAAGCCATCATCGTCAAGCTGAAAGCGGGCGGCAAGTTTGAAGAACTGGCCAAGGTCTCGAAAGACGGTTCCGCCGCCAATGGCGGCGATCTGGACTGGATCACTCCGGCCGGTTTCGTGAAACCGTTCTCGGACGCTTTCGTGGCGCTGAAACCGGGTCAATACACCGACGTTCCCGTGAAGACGCAATACGGCTTCCACGTCATTAAACTGGAAGAATCGCGTCCGACCAAGGTGCCGCCATTCGAACAAGTCAAAGGCCAGGTTGCCGAATCGCTGCAGCAAAAGAAATTGGCTGCATTCCGCGAAGAACTGCTGAAAAAAGCAAAAATCCAGTAAATATTACTGCGATGATGAAAGCGCCCCGCGGGGCGCTTTTTTTCGCTCACGCGGCGCATTGAACACCGGGAAGCGAGCACGGCTTTCAAGAGGATTTCCGAAAACCATGGCCTGTCCGAGGCGCCGGTTTTGTTCTGCTTACTCTCAATGTCGTATAATCGTCGTCACCATGAAACTGTCCCGTCCACTTCGCTTCCTCACCGCGCTGATCGCGCTGTGCGGCTTGCTGTTCGCGCAGCTTGCCCTGGCCGCGTATGCCTGTCCGATCCAGGCGTCGACGACGAAGGCCGTCCATGCGCTGATGACGGATTGCCCTGGCATGACCATGGGTATTCGTTTGAATGCGGACCTAGATCAACCGGCTTTGTGCGCCGCCCACGCGCACAGCGCGGAACAATCGCTCGACAAGCCCGCGCCGCCCTTGGTTCAACCCTTCGTGGCGGCGACACTGAGCCTTACCCTGGCTGCGCCCGCCACCGCCGTCGATCCGCTGCCCCAAGCGGCCGGCGCGCCGCTGTTGGCCCATTCCGGCGCCCCGCCGCTGACCGTCCGCCACTGCAGCTTCCAGATCTGATCTTCCCGATAGCCTGATCCGTCATCGTCCGCCTTCGGGCCGACGATGTTGTTCAATGCCGTCTGGAGCTTGTATGCCATCCCCATTATTTACGCGCGCCGTGCCGCCCCGCCTGGCGCGCCCCTTGCTGCGGACCGCCTTGTGCGCCGCGCTCGCTTTCTCAAGCACCGCCACCACCGTCGCCGCGCCCGCGGCCACCCCGCCGCTGTCGCTGGCCGAAGCCCAGCGACTGGCGCTGGCGCGCTCGCCGCGCCTGCCCGGCCAGGACGGCGCCATCACCGCATGGCGCCAGATGGCGGCGGCCGCTGGCCAACTGCCCGATCCGGTGCTCGCCTTCGGCGTCGACAATCTGCCCATCTCGGGAGCCGACCGTTTCAGCCTGGGCAATGATTTCATGACCATGCGCCGGGTCGGGCTGACGCAGGAATTCACGGCCGCCGACAAGCGCCGCCTGCGCGCCGAACGTCTCGAGCGCACGGCCGACAAATCGCGGGCCGAGAAAGAGCAGATGGTCGCCGCCATCGAGCGCGACACGGCGCTGGCCTGGTTCGAGCGCTATTACGCGCTCGGCAAGGTGGCGCTGGTGGCCGAACTGGCGGCGCAAACCGGGCTGGAGTTGCGGGCCGCCGAAGGCGCCTATCGCGCCGGCCGGGGGTCGTCCGCCGACGTGCTGGCGGCGCGCGCCGCGCTGGGCGATGTCGAGGATCGCACCAGCGCGCTCGAGCAACGCGCCCGCGGCGCCACCATCGCGCTGACGCGCTGGATCGGCCCTGCCGCCGGGCAGGCGCTGGCCGACAAGCCGGACACGGAAACGCTGCGCCTGGGGGTGGACGATGCCGATCTGGCGCACCATCCCCTCATCGCGGCGCTGTCCCGGCAGGAAGACATCGCGGCCAGCGAAGTGAAGCTGGCGCGCGCCGAGCGCAGCGCCGATTGGAGCGTGCAAGTGGCGTTTCAGCAGCGCGGTCCCGGCTACGCCAATATGCTGTCGGTCGGCCTGTCGATCCCGCTGCAATGGGGCCATCGGCAAGAGCACGAACTGGCGGCCAAGGTGGCCCTGGCCGAGCAGGCCGGCGCCGAGCGCGACGATGCCTTGCGCGCCCACGTCGCCGAGATCGCCGTTCTGGGCGAGGAATGGCGCGGCAAGCGCGAACGCCGGGCCCGTTTCGAGCGCGAGTTGATCCCGCTGGCGCGCGAACGCACGACGGCGCTGCTGGCCGCCTACCGGGGCGGCAAGGCCAGCCTGGCCGACGTCCTCGCGGCGCGCGTCCAGGAGACCGAACAGCGCCTGCGCGCCCTGCAACTGGATGCCGACACGGCGCGCCTGTGGGCGCAGCTCAATTTCCTGCTTCCGAGCGCGGCCCCCAACTCCTTTCAGAAAGACGCAAAATGAAACGACACGCCATCCTACTGGCGCTGGCCGCCAGCGCCGCCATCGGCGCCGCCGCTTACGGCTTGTACGCAGCCGGCTTGCGTCAGGGCCAGGCGCAGGCCGCCGCCCCCGCCAACGCCACGCCCGCGGGCAAGAAAGTGCTGTACTGGCAAGATCCAATGACGCCCGGCCAAAAGTTCGACCGGCCCGGCAAATCGCCCTTCATGGACATGCAACTGGTGCCCGTCTATGCCGGCGACGATGGCGACGAGGGCAAGGTGCGCATCAGCCCGCGCGTGCGCCAGAACCTGGGCATCCGCACGGCGCTGGTGGCGCGCGGTACGCTGTCCACTCCCGTCGATGTCGTCGGCGCCGTCGCCTACAACGAGCGCGACGTGGCGCTGGTGCAGGCGCGCGGCAATGGCTATGTCGAACGGCTGTACGTGCGCGCGCCGCTCGAGCGCGTTCGCAAGGGACAGCCGCTGGCCGACTTGTACGTGCCCGACTGGGTGGCGGCGCAGGAAGAGTTTTTCGCCGTTCGTCGCATGGGCGGCACCTCCGGCGCGGACGGCTTGCTGGACGCGGCGCGCCAGCGCATGCGCCTGGCCGGCATGGCGCCGGCGCAGATCCGCGCCGTCGAGGCGAGCGGCAAGGTGCAAGCCCGCCTCGGCGTTACGGCGCCGATAGCCGGCGTGGTCGCCGAACTGAGCGCGCGCGAAGGCATGACGGTGGTGGCCGGCGCGCCCCTGTTCCGCCTCAACGGAACAGACACGGTGTGGGTCAACGCCGAACTGCCGGAGAGCGTGGCCGCCCTGGTGCGGCCGGGAACGCCCGCCCTGGCCCGCGCCGCCGCCCTGCCCGGCGTCCTGTTCAAGGGATCGGTGGGCGCCATCCTGCCCGAAGTCGATCCCCTCACGCGCACCCTGAAGGCGCGCATCGAACTCGCCAACCCGGGCGGACGGCTGGTGCCCGGCATGTTCGTCGGCGTCAGCCTGGCGCCGGCCGCGCGCCGCGACGTGCTGCTGCTGCCCTCCGAAGCGCTGATACGGACCGGGACGCGCAGCGTCGTCGTGCTGGCCAATGAAGATGGGAGTTTCCAGCCGGTCGACGTCGAGACCGGCGCCGAGTCGGACGCCCGCACCGAGATACGCAAGGGCCTGGTGGCCGGCCAGAAGGTGGTCCTGTCCGGCCAGTTCCTGCTCGATTCTGAGGCCAGCCTGCGCGCCACGACCACGCGCATGAGCGCCCCGCCCCCGCTTCCGCCTCCGCCCGGCATGGATAGTGCGCCTGCGGCCGAACCGGCTCGCTCCCCGTCTTACCGGGCCAGCGGCAAGGTGGAAAAAATCGGCCCCGACGAGATCACGATCTCGCATGGGCCAATCCCGGCGCTGCACTGGGAAGCGATGACGATGGGCTTCAAGGCGCCGCCGGACGGCTTCCCGCCCGGGGTCGTGGTCGGCGCCACGGTCGCCTTCGAGATCCGCGCCGGCGCCGACGGCCGCTACGCCATCGTCGCCATCGCGCCGCGCGCGCCAAGTGCGCCACGTGCGTCAAGTGCGGCGTCGGCCAAGGGAGGCGCGCAATGATCGCCAGACTGATACGCTGGTCGATAGTCAACCGCTTCCTGGTCCTGCTGGCGGCCGTCGTCGTCAGCGCCTGGGGCCTGTGGGCGCTGGCCAGGACGCCGCTCGACGCCATTCCCGACCTGTCCGACGTGCAAGTCATCGTGCGCACCAGCTACCCCGGCCAGGCGCCGCAGATCGTCGAGAACCAGGTCACCTATCCGCTCACCACCACCATGCTCTCGGTGCCGGGCGCGAAGACGGTGCGCGGCTATTCCTTCTTCGGCGACTCCTTCGTCTACATCCTGTTCGAAGACGGGACCGACCCGTACTGGGCGCGCTCGCGCGTGCTCGAATACCTGAACCAGGTGCAGGCGCGCCTGCCGGCCCAGGCCAGAACCGCGCTCGGGCCGGACGCCACCGGCGTCGGCTGGATCTACGAGTACGCGCTGGTCGACCGCAGCGGCAAGATGGATCTGTCGCAGCTGCGCGCGCTGCAAGACTGGTTCCTCAAATACGAATTGAAAGCGGTGCCGAACGTGTCCGAAGTGGCCAGCATCGGCGGCATGGTACGCCAGTACCAGGTGGTGCTCGATCCCGACAAACTGAGCGCCTACGCCATCCCGCACCGCAAGGTGATCGACGCCATCCGACTGGCCAATCAGGAAACCGGCGGCGCCCTGCTGGAACTGGGCGAGGCCGAATACATGGTGCGCGCTTCCGGCTATCTGCAGTCGCTCGACGACTTCCGCAAGATCCCGCTGACGACGACGGCGGCCGGTGTGTCGGTGCGCCTGGGCGACGTGGCGCACGTCCAGGTGGGGCCGGAAATGCGGCGCGGGATCGCCGAACTCGATGGCGAAGGCGAAGTGGCCGGCGGCGTCATCATCATGCGCTCCGGGAAGAACGCGCTGGAGACCATTGCCGCCGTCAAGGCCAAGATCGCCAAGCTCAAGACGGGCCTGCCGCCCGGCGTGGAAATCGTCCCCACCTACGACCGCTCGCACCTCATCGGGCGCGCGGTCGACAATCTGGAGCACAAGCTGCTGGAAGAATTCATCGTCGTGGCGCTGGTGTGCGCGCTCTTCCTGTTCCACGTCCGCTCGGCGCTGGTGGCCATCGTCTCGCTGCCGCTGGGCATACTGGCGGCCTATATCGTCATGTATTACCAGGGCGTGAACGCGAACATCATGTCGCTGGGCGGCATCGCCATCGCCATCGGCGCCATGGTCGACGCGGCGGTGGTCATGATCGAGAACGCGCACAAGCACATCGAAGCCTGGCACCACGCCCATCCCGGCGACGCGCTGGCCGGCGACGAGCACTGGCGCGTCATCGGCGACGCCGCCGCCGAAGTCGGGCCGGCCCTGTTCTTTTCGCTGCTCATCATCGTGCTCTCCTTCGTCCCGGTGTTTTCCCTGGAAGCCCAGGAGGGGCGCCTGTTCGCGCCGCTGGCCTTCACCAAGACCTATGCCATGGCGGCCGCCGCCGCGCTGGCGGTGACCCTGATCCCGGTGCTGATGGGCTACCTGATACGCGGCCGCATACCCGAGGAGCGCAAGAATCCCCTGAACCGCCTGCTGATGGCCGCCTACCGCCCGCTGCTGGCGCGCGCGCTGCGCTTTCCCAGGGCGACCCTGCTGCTGGCCGCGCTGGTGGCGCTGGCGACGGCCTGGCCGATGACGCGCCTGGGCGGCGAGTTCATGCCGCCGCTCGACGAAGGCGACTTGCTGTACATGCCGTCCGCCCTGCCCGGCATCGGCGCCGGCAAGGTGTCCGAACTGCTGCAGCAGACCGACCGCCTGATCAAGACCGTGCCCGAGGTGCAGAGCGTATTCGGCAAGGCCGGCCGGGCCGAGTCGGCGACCGATCCGGCGCCGCTGGAGATGTTCGAGACGACGGTGCAGTTCAAGCCGCGCGCGCAATGGCGTATCGGCATGACGCCCGACAAGCTGGTGGAAGAGCTGGATCGGGCCGTCAAGGTGCCGGGCTTGACGAATATCTGGGTGCCGCCCATCCGCAACCGCATCGACATGCTGGCCACCGGCATCAAGAGCCCGGTCGGCGTCAAGGTGGCCGGCGCCAGCCTGGTGGAAATCGACCGCGTCGCCGGCGCCATCGCCGCCGCCGTCAAAAAGGTGCCGGGCGTGTCGTCGGCGCTGGCCGAGCGCCTGAACGGCGGGCGCTACATCGACATCCACATCGAGCGCGACGCGGCCGCCCGCTTCGGCATGAACATCGCCGACGTGCAAAGCGTGGTCTCGGCCGCCATCGGTGGCGACAACGTGGGCGAAACGGTGGAGGGCTTGCAGCGCTTCCCCATCAATGTGCGCTATCCGCGCGAAATGCGCGCATCGGTGGAGCAATTGCGCCAATTGCCGCTGCTGACCGAGAGCGGCGCCCGCATCCGCCTGGGCGACGTGGCGACGCTTGCCATCAGCGACGGCCCGCCCATGCTCAAGAGCGAGAATGCGCGTCTGTCCGGCTGGGTCTACATCGACATTCGCGGCCGCGACCTGAGTTCGGCCGTGCGCGACATGCAGCAAGTAGTGGCGCGCGAAGTGGCCCTGCCGGCCGGCTATTCGGTATCCTGGTCGGGGCAGTTCGAGTATCTGGAGCGGGCCAGCGCCAGGCTCAGGGTGGTGGTGCCGGCCACCTTGCTGATCATTTTCGTGCTGCTTTACCTCACCTTCAAGCGCTTTGACGAGGCCGCGCTGATCATGGCGACGCTGCCGTTCGCGCTGTGCGGCGGGGTTTGGCTACTCTGGCTGCTGGGGCACAAGGTATCGGTGGCCAGCGCCGTCGGCTTTATCGCCCTGGCCGGCGTGTCGGCAGAATTCGGCGTCATCATGCTGCTCTACCTGAAAAACGCCTGGGAGGCTAAACTGGCCGTGGCCGCCGGCGGCGCCGACGAAGACGATTTGCATGCCGCGATCACCGAAGGCGCGGTGCTGCGCGTGCGGCCCAAGGCGATGACGGTGGCGGTCATCATCGCCGGTCTGGTGCCCATCCTGGTGGGCGCCGGCACCGGTTCCGAAGTCATGCAGCGCATCGCCGCGCCCATGGTGGGCGGCATGATCACGGCGCCGCTGCTATCCATGTTCGTGGTGCCGGCCGTGTATCTTCTGCTGCGGCGGCGCCAGTTGCGGCGCGCGGCCGCCCAGCGGGCACGCCACCCCGACGCGCCAGTGGCGGCGCTCTAGTCCAGCGCCGGATAGTCCGTGTAGCCTTTCGCCCCGGCCACGTAAAATGTCGCCGGATCTGGCTGGTTTTCCGGCGCGCCGCGTTCCCACCGGCCGACCAGATCCGGATTGGCCAGGAAGGGCCGGCCGACGGCGATCAGGTCGCAGCGTTCGGCCGCCAGGTCGCTTTCCGCCCGTTTGGCGTCGTAGCCGCCGGACAGGATCAGAGCGCCCTTGAATTGGCTGCGGAAGGTCGCCTTCATCGAATCGGGCACCGCCGGCGCACCCATCGCCGAGTGGTCGACCAGGTGCACGTACAGCACGCCGCGCGCATTGAGTTGCCGCGCCAGATAGGTGTAATCGGCTTCCATGTCCTCGTACAGCGGCATGTCGTTGAACACACCGAAGGGCGAGAGGCGGATGCCGACTCGGTACTTGCCGATCGCTTCCGCCACCGCGTCCACCACTTCGAGGACGAAGCGGGCCCGGTTCTCGATCGAGCCGCCGTAGTTGTCGCCGCGTTGATTCGAGCTGGGGCGGATGAATTGCTCCAGCAAATAGCCATTCGCGCCGTGCAACTCGACACCGTCGAAGCCGGCTTCGATGGCATTCTGCGCGGCGTACACGAATTCCTTGATGGTGGCCTCGATGTCCGCTTCGCTCATGGCTTCCGGCACCGGTTGCGGCTGCATGCCCTGCGAATCGGTGTACATTTCACCGGCCGCCGCGATGGCCGATGGCGCCAGCAGGCGCGCGCCGGCGGGCAGATTGAGCGGATGGCCGATGCGCCCGCAGTGCATGAACTGGATGAATATCTTGGCGCCGCCGGCACGCACGCCATTGTTGACGTGCGTCCAGCCTTCGACTTGTTGCGGCGAAAATATCCCCGGGATGCGCGGATAACCCAAGCCGTTCGGCGACGGCGAGGTGCCTTCGGTAACGATCAAGCCCGCACACGCGCGTTGGGCGTAATACTGGGCCATCAGTTCGGTCGGGATATTGTCGATGGCGCGATTGCGCGTCATCGGGGCCATGACCATGCGGTTTTGCAATTGGATATCGCCCAAGGCGAAAGGGGAAAGTAAAAGGGACACGGCGACTCCTGAAATTGAATGGATAATCCGGCAATACATTGCCTTCGTCCATAAGGATAGGCGCCGCGGGCGCGCTGATCTGTTCGGTGTCGAACGGAGCGCCCGGTGAATGAACGGCCCGGGTGTCAAGACTCGAGTAAGCTTCTATCTGTTGCGGCGATACCGGCCGCGGCGGACAGCTGCGGGGAGTCCGCCGCCGATGAAGCGCTTGCCCCGTCAGTCGGTGACAAGATCGAGTTTGCGCCGGGCGCGGAGAATCCATCGCACGACGTCCGCCTCATGCGCGGGCGGCGTCGAAACGCGCTGCCACGTTGTCCCAGTTGATGATGGTGAACAGCTTGTTCAGGTACTCGGCGCGCCGGTTCTGATACTGCAGATAGTAGGCGTGTTCAAATACGTCGAGCAGCAATAGCGGCTGGGCGCCCCAGACGGTCAACTTGTGGTGGTTCTCGCACTGCAAAATGATCAGCCTCTTCGTGCCCGCGTGGTAGGCCAGCATGCCCCAGCCGGATGCCTCGACCGCCAGGCTGGCCGCGATCAACTGCGCCTTGAACTTCTCGTAAGAAGCGAATTGGGCGTTGATCGCCTTCGCCAGTTCGCCGGCCGGCGCGCCGCCCTTGCCGGACAAATTCGACCAATAGATCGTGTGCAGGAGATGGCTGGACAACTGGAAGGCCAGTTCCTTTTCATAGTGCTTCACCAGGGCGAAGTCGCCGCTCTCGCGCGCCTTGGCCAGCGCCTCCTCGGCCTTGTTGGCCGCGACAACGGCCGGCTTGTGGTGGAAGTTGTAATGCAATTCGACCGTGCGGGCGTCGATCACCGGCTCCAGGGCATCATAGGCAAAGGGCAGCGCTGCCGCCGCATACTTGCCGCTGGCATCGGTCAAGGCATCCAAGGTCATTTTTCCTTCCTTCACGAACGCGGATGCTGGTGGCGCGAGCAGGCCCGCACCGGCGGCGGCTGTGGATTGCATGAAATTGCGGCGCGATGTCATGTCGACTCCTTGTCAGGGTGCATCAATGGATAGTGAGTGGTGTCAATGGTGCAGCAATGGATAAATTATCAAGCCGGCGATCGCGGCAAGGGCGACGATGAGCGGTTCCTGCAACTTCTTGAACTTCCATAGCAGCAGTACCGTGAGCACCGCGATGACGATAGTGGGCCAGTCCGTGATGGAGCGGC
Organism: Janthinobacterium sp.; assembly: GCA_003482555.1. Classification (GTDB taxonomy): domain Bacteria; phylum Pseudomonadota; class Gammaproteobacteria; order Burkholderiales; family Burkholderiaceae_D; genus Janthinobacterium. Next base: position 35,017 of record DMYQ01000302.1, read on the forward strand.
GCGCGATCACGATCACCGAGCCGGTGATGGCGCCAATCGCGGCCGCCGTGATGCCGTCGACAAATGCGAGCACATCGGGGCGCTTGCCATATTTTTTGAAATACGGCGCCGAGACGACGGTGAAAAAATAGCATGGAATGAAGGTGCCAAGCGCCGCCAATGACGCGCCCGGCAAACCGGCGATCAAATAACCGATGAAGCCGACCGTAATCACGACGGGCCCGGGCGTGATCATCGCGACAGCCACCGCGTCGACGAATTGCTTGTCGCTCAGCCAGTGATGCTCGGTCACGACGCCGCCGTACAGGAAGGGGACGATCGCCAATCCCGAGCCAAACACGAAGGTGCCGGCCTTGATGAAGAAGATGCCGATCTGCGTCAACAGCGGGAGGTCGAGACCGCTGGCGCCCGACAGCGCCGGCACCTGTGCCAGGCCGATCGCGGGCAGTCCGCCATTCCCGATCCACTTCGGCGGCGCGCGCAGCAGCCAGACCAACACCCCGGCGGCGATGAACAGCCAGGCGACCTCCGACTCCGTCACCACGGTCACGACGACCAGCAACAGATAGATCGCCCACAGCAGCTTGTCCTTGCCGATGTTCTTGGTGGTCAGCTTTCTGGCGCTCATGGCGATAATGCCGATCACGGCCGCGCCCACGCCGTAGAACACGGCCTGCATCCATGGCAAGCCGCCGTAGCGGACGTAGGCCCAGCCGAGTGCCACCACCATCAGAAATGACGGCAGCACGAAGGCAAGGCCGGCCAGCGTGGCGCCGAGCACCCGATAGTGGACGTATCCCATGTAAATGCCCAGTTGCGCGGCCAAGGGCCCCGGCGCCAACTGGGCCAGGGCCAGCCCCTCCTTGTAGTCCGCTTCCGTGATCCAGCCGCGCTGTTCGACCAGATCGCGGTGCATATAGCCGACCAGGGCAACGGGGCCGCCGAAACCCAAGCTGCCCAGGCGCAGCATGTACAGAATCATTTGCCAGAGGGTGTAGGCGGGCTTGGGTTCGATGGCTTCTTGCGTGTTCAAGATATTCTCTCCGATCGATGTTCCGCTAGCCGGGGTTTAACATGCAGG
>DMYQ01000129.1:0-4243 GCA_003482555.1 Janthinobacterium sp.
ATGCGCTTCAGCCAGGCCGACACTTCTTTCCTGGTGGACGCCATCATCGCCATGCGCTACGTGGAAATCGAGGGCCGCTTGAGCAAGCTCATTTCCGTCGTCAAGGTGAGGGGAAGCGGCCACAGCACCGACCTGCGGCACTACGTCATCACCGACCGCGGCATTGAGATCGACAGCCGGCCCATGCCATTCCAGGGCATGTTGTCAGGCCACCCATCCGCGCTCAAGTCGCCGGACTGACCATGCCGATTCGCGCCGACGCCAGCCAAGCCCCCACCCCGTCGAACGGGGACGGGATGGCTGGCGCCGACGCCGAACGGACGGCGCTGCAAGCCGAGGTGGCAGCGCTGCGCGGCGAACTGGCCGCCTTGCGCGCGGCGGCCCTGGAGCGCTTCGCCCTGGACGAAAAAATCATCCAGTTGCGCGAAGCGAACCAGAACCTGGTGCTGGCGGCCGTCAACGCGCAAACCCTGCGCGACGAGGCCGAGGCGACCAACCACAGGCAGAACGAATTCCTGGCCATGCTGGCGCACGAATTGCGCAATCCGCTCGCCCCCATCAGCATGGCCGCCGTCCTGTTGGGCCGCATCCCGGGCGCCACGCCGCAACTGATCGATCTGCAAACGACCATCAGCCGCCAGGTCACGCACCTGTCGCGCCTGCTCGACGACTTGCTCGACGTGGCCCGCATCAGCAGCGGCAAGATCACGATGATGCTGCAACCGGTGCTGCTGTCGGATGTGATCGAGCGCGCCGTCGAAGCCCAGCGCCCGCGCCTGGACGAACGGCGCCAAGTGCTCAGCGTCGCTTTGCCGGAGGAAGCCATCCTCATCAACGGCGACCTGGTGCGCCTGGCCCAGGTGTTCACCAACCTGTTGCTGAACGCTTCCAAATACAGCCAGGACGGCGGCCTCATCACGCTGAGCGCAAGCGTGCAAGCCGGCGAGCGGGTCGACATCACCATCGACGACAATGGCGCCGGCATCGCCCCGGATGTGCTGCCCTCCATCTTCGCCCTGTTTACCCAGGGACCGCGCTCGCTGGACCGCGTTGAGGGCGGCCTGGGCGTGGGTTTGAACGTGGTGCACAACGTCGTCCATTTGCACGGCGGCAAAGTCAGCGCCAGCAGCCCCGGACTGGGCGAAGGCAGCACTTTCACCGTCGCCCTGCCGATCTCGAAAAGCTTGCGCGCCAGCCTGCCCGGCAGCGCCCGGCAGCGACCGCCCGCGACCGGCTACCGCATCTTGCTGGTGGAAGACAACGTCGACGCCAGCAATACCCTGAAGGATTTCCTCGAACTGGAGGGGCATACCGTCAGCACCGCCTACGACGGCACCAACGGCTTGGCGATGGCGCGCTGCCGCGCCTACGACGTGATGATTTGCGACATAGGCTTGCCCGGCATGAACGGCTTCGACTTGATCCAGGAATTGCGCGCCTCGACCGGCATCCACATCCCCTTTGCCATCGCCCTGTCCGGCTACGGCCAGCCGCAAGACCGGGCCCGCGCCATCATGGCCGGTTTCGGCCACTACTTCGTCAAACCGGTCGACGTCGACGCCCTGCTGGCCCTGATCTCGTCGAGCGCCGTCTCCAAGCTGGTGGCGCCGTCGAACTAATGTCGTGTTGTTGATTGCGACAAGAAGAGCGCAACACGACACTAACGGCGCCTCCCGCCATCCCCTTGAAGCATCGGAACGGTCGCGCTCACACCGCCAGGTGGCGCCTGACATCCTCGCCATCCATCTGCGCGGGGTCGCCGGCGGCCACCACTTCCCCGCGCGACAGGACGATGAACTGGTCGGCCAGCGCGCGCGCGAAATCAAAGTATTGCTCGCACAATAAAATGGCGATGTCGCCGCGCTGGCGCAGCAGCCGTATCACCCGCTCGATATCCTTGATGATGGATGGCTGTATGCCCTCGGTCGGCTCGTCCAGGATGAGCAGGCGCGGCCTGGCCAGCAGGGCGCGCGCGATCGCCAATTGCTGCTGCTGGCCGCCGGACAGGTCGCCGCCGCGGCGGCGCAGCATGTCGCCCAGCACGGGAAACAGTTCCAGCACCTCGCCATCGATGCGGCGGGCGTCGCGGCCGCGGCGGCACGCCATGCCCATCAAGAGATTTTCTTCCACCGTCAGGCGGGCAAAGATATCGCGCCCCTGAGGCACGTAGGCGATGCCCAGGCGCGCCCGTTCGTGCGGCGCCAGCCGGGTGATGTCGCGCCCGTCCAGGCGCACCTTGCCGCGCGCCACGGGCAGCACCCCCGTCAAGCAATTGAGCAAGGTGGTCTTGCCGACACCGTTGCGCCCCAGCAGGGCCAGGCACTCGCCCTTGGCCAGCGTCAGCGACACCCCGCGCAAGGTGTGCGAGGAAGCATAGTATTGATGGACTTGTTCGACTTCCAGCATGATTTTCAGCGCCCCAGATAGACTTCGATGACACGTTCGTCGGCTTGCACCTGCTCCATCCGCCCCTGCGCCAGCACGGCGCCCTCGTGCAGCACGGTCACCAGGCCCCGCTGCGCGATCGCGGCGACGAAACCCATGTCGTGCTCGACGACCATGATCGAATGCTTGCCGCGCAATTCATTGAGCAGTTCGGCGGTGCGCGCCGTCTCGGCGTCGGACATGCCGGCCACCGGCTCGTCGAGCAAGATCAGTTGCGGCTCCTGCATCAGCAACATGCCGATTTCCAACCACTGCTTTTGCCCGTGCGACAGTAGCCCGGCCAGCCGGTCCACCTCCCCGCGCAAGCGTATCTGGGTCAGGATCGCGTCTATCTTGTCCTTTTGCTCGGACGACAGGCGGGCGAACAGGGTCGCGCGCACCCGCTTGTCCATCTTCATCGCCAGTTCCAGGTTCTCAAACACCGTGTGGCGCTCGAACACCGTGGGACGCTGGAACTTGCGGCCGATGCCGGCGTGGGCGATGTCGTACTCCGTCATCGTCGCCAGATCCATGTTCTGGCCGAACCAGGCCGTGCCGGAAGCGGGCCGCGTCTTGCCGGTGATCACATCCATCATCGTCGTCTTGCCGGCCCCGTTGGGCCCGATGATGCAGCGCAGCTCGCCCACCGAAATGTCCAGGCTCAGCTTGTTGAGCGCCTTGAAGCCGTCGAAGGATACCGTGACTTCGTCCAGGTACAGGATGGCGCCGTGCCTGGTGTCGACGCCCTCGCCCCTGCCCTCCACGGGGCCGTGGCGGACGGCGCTGGCGGCGCTCATGCGCGCTCCACGCCGGGCTCGCCACGTTCGCGGCGCTCGCCGGGCCTGAGCTTGCCCAGCGCGCCCAGCAAGCCTTCGCGCATGAACAGGGTCACCAGGATGAACAGCAGGCCGAGGGCGAACAACCACAAATCCGGCAAGGCGGCCGTGAACCAGCTCTTCAAACCGTTCACGGCAAAGGCGCCCAGGATGGGCCCGATCAGGGTGCCGCGCCCGCCGACGGCGGCCCAGACCACCATCTCGATCGAATTGCCGGGAGACATTTCCGACGGATTGATGATGCCCACCTGGGGCACATACAGGGCCCCGGCCAGGCCGCACAGCATGGCCGACAGCGTCCACACGAACAGTTTGAACCACAGCGTGTCATAGCCGATGAACAGCAGGCGCGACTCGGCGTCGCGCACGGCCAGCAGCACACGCCCCAGTTTCGAGCGCACGATCAGGCGGCACAGCAGCAGCGCGCCGAACAGAGCGGCCAGGGTCGTCAGGTACAGCACCGCCTTGGTGGCGGGCGCCGTCACGCTGTAACCGAGGATGCGCTTGAAATCGGTGAAGCCGTTGTTGCCGCCGAAGCCGGTGTCGTTACGGAAAAACAGCAGCATGAAAGCGTAGGTCATGGCTTGCGTGATGATGGAAAAATACACGCCCTTGATGCGCGAGCGGAAGGCGAAAAAACCGAACACGAAAGCCAGCGCACCCGGCACCAGCAGCGCCAGGGCCATGCAAGACCAGAAACTGTCGCTCAGACTCCAGTACCAGGGATAGGTTTTCCAGTCCAGGAAGACCATGAAATCGGGCAAGTCGCTCTGATACACGCCGTCGTGCCCGATGGCGCGCATCAGATACATGCCATGGGCGTAAGCGCCGAGCGCGAAAAACACCCCGTGCCCGAGCGAGAGGATGCCGGCGTAGCCCCACACCAGGTCGAGCGCCAGCGCCGCCAGGGCGTAGCACATGAACTTGCCCACCAGCGCCACGGCAAAGGCGGACACGTGCAGCGGGTGGCCGTCGGCGAAGGC
>DMYQ01000129.1:4310-7440 GCA_003482555.1 Janthinobacterium sp.
GCCGAGGGCGGCGATGACGCTGCCGGCCAGCTGGCCGACCCCGCCCAGCACCACCACCATGAAGGAATCGACGATATAGCTTTGCCCCAGGTCGGGGCCGACATTGCCCAGTTGCGACAGCGCCACCCCGCCCAGGCCGGCGATGCCGGAGCCGAGGCCGAAGGTCAGCATGTCGATCTTCGCGCTGGACACGCCGACGCAGCCGGCCATGCGGCGGTTTTGCGTGACGGCCCGCACGAACAGGCCGAGGCGCGTCTTGTTGAGAATGAGCCACACGGCCAGCACCACGAACAGGGCGAAGAAAATGATGACGATGCGGTTGTAGGACAGCACCAGCGAACCGAGCACGGTGACGCCGCCCGACATCCACGAGGGATTCGCGACTTCGACGTTTTGCGCGCCGAACACCGTGCGCACGGCTTGCATCAGCATCAGGCTGATGCCCCAGGTGGCCAGCAGGGTTTCCAGCGGCCGCCCGTAGAGCCAGCGGATCACCGTGCGCTCGAGCGCCACGCCCACGGCGCCGGCCACCAGGAAGGCCGCCGGCACGGCCGCGATCAAATACGCGTCGACGGCGCCGGGCAGGAATTTGCGGAACAGCAATTGGCAGACATAGCAGGTGTAAGCGCCTATCATCAGCAATTCACCGTGCGCCATATTGATGATGCCCATCAGGCCGAAGGTGATGGCCAGTCCCAGCGCGGCCAGCAAGAGCACGCTGCCCAGCGACAGGCCGTAAAACAGCTTGCCGGCGAACGCGATCCAGGCGATGCGGCTGGCGATGGCCTTGACGCTGGCATGGATGGCGACGCGCACCGCCGCATCCGGTTCCGCGTAGGCGCCGTCGGCGTTCTTGGCCAGCATCGCGCGCAGCAGGGGCAACAGGCTGGCGTCGCCGCTGCCGGCCAGGCCGGTCACGGCCGCCATGCGCACGGCCGCGTCCGGCGAGCGCAGGTTGGCGCGCGCGACCAGCAGGCGCAGGATGGACTCGATGGTGGCGTCGCCCTCGTTCGCCAGCGCCTGGCGCACCAGCGGCAATTGGGCCGGATCGAAGGCGCTTTGCAATTCCAGCGCGGCGGCGCGACGCAGCCCCACGTCCGGAGAAAACAGGGCCAGGCCGGCCAGCGCGCCCTCGACCGCGCCGCGCAAGCGGTTGTTGACGACGATGCCGTCCGCGCCCTCCGGCACGGGGCCGCTCTTGCCCGTGACGGGATCGAAGGCCGTGGCGCCATCCACGATGACGACGGCGCCGTCCGGCAGCGCGTACAGCGCGTCGTTTTTCAGCGCCAGCAAGAGCCTGGCCGCGTCGGCGTCGGCCAGCGCCGCGATGCGGCCGACCGCCTCGACGCGGGCGTCCGGGTCGTCGCCGGCGAGCGGCTTGAGCATGGCCGCGTCGATGCCGGCCTGGGCGGTCAAGGATTGCAGGCAGAGCCAGCCCAGCACGAGCAATTTTTTTATTCGCGTCATTCGTGTCGCTCCTGTGGCGATGCGGCCAGATTGCTAGTCGCTGTCATTGCCGGGGTCGGACCCCGGCAATGACAGCGCGGCGACTACAGCTTTTGCTTGGACTCGTTGCCCGGAATGTAAGGGCTCCACGGTTGCGCGCGGATGGGCGCCTTGGTCTTCCACACCACGCTAAATTGCCCGTCACCCTTGATTTCACCTATCATCACCGGCTTGTGCAAGTGGTGGTTGCTGGCATCCATGGTCAAGGTGAAGCCGGATGGCGCCTTGAAGCTTTGCCCGCCCATCGCCGCGATCACCTTGTCGGTGTCGGTCGACCCCGCCTTCTCGACGGCCTGCTTCCACAGGTGGATGCCGACATAGGTCGCTTCCATCGGGTCGTTGGTCACGGCGCCGGCCGCGTTCGGCAACTTTTGCGCCACGGCGTAGGCTTTCCACTGTTTGATGAAGGCCGCGTTGACGGGATTTTTCACCGACTCAAAGTAATTCCACGCCGCCAGATGCCCCAGCAGTGGCTTGGTATCGACCCCGCGCAACTCTTCCTCGCCGACGGAAAAGGCCACCACCGGCACATCGGTCGCCTTCAGGCCGGCATTCCCCAGTTCCTTGTAGAAAGGCACGTTCGAATCGCCGTTGATGGTGGAAATGACGGCCGTCTTGCCGCCCGCCGAAAACTTCTTGATGTTGGCGACGATGGTTTGATAGTCGGCGTGGCCGAACGGCGTGTAGACCTCGTCGATGTCGGCATCCTTCACGCCCTTGCTGTGCAAGAAGGCGCGCAAGATCTTGTTGGTGGTGCGCGGATACACGTAATCGGTGCCCAGCAGCACGAAGCGCTTGGCGCCGCCGCCCTCCTTGCTGAGCAAATACTCGACCGCCGGAATGGCTTGCTGGTTGGGCGCCGCGCCCGTGTAAAACACATTCTTTTCCAGCTCTTCGCCCTCGTACTGCACCGGGTAAAACAGCAGGCTGTTGAGCTCCTTAAACACCGGCAAGACCGACTTGCGCGACACCGAAGTCCAGCAACCGAACACCACCGCCACCTTGTCCCGGGAAATGAGCTGGCGCGACTTTTCCGCGAACAGCGGCCAGTTCGAGGCGGGATCCACCACCACCGCCTCCAGTTGCTTGCCCATCACGCCGCCGTGGGCGTTGATGTCGGCGATCGTCATCAAGGCCACATCCTTGAGCGAGGTTTCGGAAATGGCCATCGTGCCGGACAGGGAATGCAAGATACCGATCTTGATCGTGTCGGCGGCCAGCGCCGCCTCCATAAAGTAAATATTGGCCAAGGCCAAGGCACCGGCTGCGGTCGCTTTCAAAATAATACGTCGGGACATGGTCGCTCCTGTAGGTTGACATCGAAAGGTTAAGCGCTGCACGAATGTCGTTAGCAGGATGCGTGCCAGTCCCAGAGCTAGTCCTGATCGCCGCGCGGGCCCTTGGGAAACAGACAAACATGTCGCAAACATGCCATTTTTGGTGCGGGCTTTGCCACTTTTTGGTGATCCGTGCCTCCCCATCGGGCGCCGTGGCATTGAATGGTGCGGGCGGCGCAATGCGACGCTGGCGGAAATTTTATTCCGCAGGGAAGCGACGGTGCCGATTCCCGACCCGCGCAAAGAACCCCATTGAGCCACATCAGTGCATCGCCGAGCATTCAGTC
>DMYQ01000129.1:7618-8098 GCA_003482555.1 Janthinobacterium sp.
CCCTGCGAGGCCCCTGCGAGGCCCCTGCAATTTAGTTATTAAGCTGACAAATGAATTCGCCGATGTTCATCCCACAAAACCCAGCGTATCCCGGCGCCGCGTCCGGCATCGCCGGCAATGGCATGGCGGCGCATGGCATCGATGTCGCCAACATGATCGATACGATCGTCCAGACCGCCGCGCGGGTGTTGCCGGCCCTGCTCTTGGGTACGCTCGCGGCCCAACAACCCATCCAGCAAGCGAACCGGCAGGCGGGCGTGATCGGCGCCGGCGCGAATCCGCACAGCCTGTTCGGCGCGGCGCCGCCGGCCGGCGTCGGCTTGAACTTGTTCAACGCGCCCCAGTTCGGCGCGCCCCAGCTCGCGGCAGCGCCAGGCATCGATATCGGCGCCATTGTCCAGTCGGTCGCGCAGGCGACAGCGCAAGCCTTGCCCGCCCTGATCATCGGCTTGCTGTCGGCCCATCCGCAGATCCAGCAAC
>DMYQ01000129.1:8277-12072 GCA_003482555.1 Janthinobacterium sp.
CCCGCGCGCGCGCGGCCAGCGCCGGCCTGCCCGGTTCGGCCCCGCGCAGCAGTTCGCGCCGCCGGTTGCCGGCCAGGGCCAGGGCCAGAGCGTCAGCATCGGCGACATCATCAATACGATCGCGCAAAACGCGGCGCTGACGCTGCCGGGATTGCTGCTCGGCCTGCTGTCGGCCCAGCCACTGCTTCAGCAAGCGGCGCAGTCATTGCTTGCGGCCGCGCCGGGCGCGCTGTTTGCCGGCCCCGCCGCCAGCGCCGGCTTGAACCTGTTCAACGGCACGGCCCAGTTCACCGCGCCCATCGACTTTGGCGCCATCGGGCAAAACACGCCCGATGTGCTCACCGCGCAAATCCCGGCCATCGTGAACAAGGTGCTGAGCCAGGTGCTGACCAGGCAGCCGAGCATGCACTGAGGCGGGCGCGGGCAAGGCGCCGCGCCCCGGCCGCTCCAGCCACAGACCGGATACCTATATTGAACAGCACCATTCTCGAATTCATCGTCACGCCGCGCGACCTTGCCGCGCGCTGCGATCTGGCACGCACCCAGGCCGACGTCATGAGCATCTTGCGCGGCATTCATGGCGTCAGTTGGCAATACAACGATCCCGGCGCGCAAGCGCTGATCATCCGCTTGCCGGCCGACCAGCTGACGCGGGCGCGCGCACTGCTGATCGAGCGCCACATGGTCGATCCCAACGCGGGACTGCGCCTGTAGCCGGGCGCGGGGAAACCAACACAGACAGAAAGGCCAGGCCATGTCCGACAATGAACAGCAAAAACCCGGGCGCAAGACGGCGACTTCGGCGCCAGCCGCGGCGCATGAATACGGGGCGCCGGCCGATGCCGCGCCGGCCGCTGCCGCGCCGGCCGATGCTCCGCCGAGCGCTACTACGCAAACCGATGCGAACAGGGCCACGCAGTCCGGCGCCGCTCCCGAGTTCGCGGCCGCCGCCGCGCACGAGCCGCCGCTGCGCGCCGAGGCCGCCAATGGCGCGGCCGGCTCCGGCGATGGCGCCAACGACGCCAACTCCGCCGACGGGCAGGATCTGGCCGAACGCAAGATGCAATACCTGATCACGCCGCGCCGCAACGCCTTGGGCGCTCTCGGGGCCGGCCCCTTCGGTCCGCACGGCCCCGACATGGGCCGCATCTACGAAGCGTTGACAGTGATGAACAACATCACCGTGGTGCGCCACATCCGTCCCAGCAACAACATTCCCACCATCACGGCTATCGCAGTTTTCATTGCCACTTTCGAAAATGCAAAAATAATAATATTACCTGAAGGGTGAGCGCGGCTTGGTTCTGGCGGCAAAATCATGCCTCGGCGCAAATTTCACCTTACTCCAGTGACAATTTGTAGACATTCGGCAAACAATGTCCAGATAACTCCACAAAAATCAGTTAAAGTAGACAACACTATGGTGCATCGCAACATCATCCAGGCTCGGCACCATCCGGACCGGCACGCTCTTTGGAGGCGGCCCGGCAACTGGTATCATGCGAACCAATACGCAAGCAAGCGATCCAATTTGTCGGAAAGCTCGCGCTTTCACTGCAAGGTTTCGCTGTAAGGTTTCGCCGCAACGTTTCGCCGCATGCTTTCGCTGCACGGTTTTGCTGAAATTTCGCGCACGCCGCCGTCCGGGCGCGCGCCAGGCACACATCGGATCCGCCGCGCCCGCCACTGGCGCCGATCCGGCCACTCAACCAACGTTCCTGACGTTCCCCATTCATGAGCACTCAATGACCAATAACCACACGCAAAACCACCCTTCCTTCTGGCGCAGGATTCCGCTCGCCTTTGGCGCCTTTTTCAGCACCCTGTCCGACGCCGAATACGCGGCCCGCATCGTGCGCCTGTCCGAACCGCCGGCGCCCGTGGTACCGGTGCCGCCCGCGCGCGCCCACGCGCCGGCGCCGGCGCGGCCACTGAAGGAAGCCACGCCCGACGCCGCCCTGCAACTGCTGGCGCTGCTGCAACGGGAAGCCCGCCTGATCGACTTCACGCAAGAAAACCTGAGCAACTACGCCGACGCCGACATCGGCGCCGCCGCCCGCGTGGTCCATGAAGGTTGCGGCAAGGTCTTGCGCGAACACTTCACGATCGAACCGGTGCGCCCGGAAGCGGAGGGCAGCCGCATCGTCCTGGCGGCCGGCTTCGACGCCGCCGCCGTGCGCCTGACCGGCAACGTGGTGGGCAGCGCCCCCTTCACCGGCAGCCTCAGCCATCGCGGCTGGCGCGCCGCCAGCGTGCGCCTGCCGAAGCTGACGGAGTCGCACGACGCCACCGTCCTGGCCCCGGCCGAGGTGGAATTATGAGCGCAGCCCGTTTTGCCATCGGCATCGACCTGGGCACCACGCACAGCGCCCTGTCTTACGTCGACCTCGGCGCCAGCGACGGCGAGACCACCGTTCACGGCGTGCTGGCCGTGCCGCAACTGACGGCCCCCGGCACGGTGCGGGAATTGCCGCTGCTGCCTTCCTTCCTGTACCTGCCGCACGCCGAAGAAATGGCGCCCGGCGAACTGAGCCTGCCGTGGCGCGAACAGCAGAGCGGCACCGACTACGTGGTCGGCGAGATGGCCCGCAGCCGCGGCGCCACCACGCCGATCCGCCTGGTGTCGAGCGCGAAAAGCTGGCTCTGCCACCCGGGCGTCGACCGCCGCGCCGCCATCCTGCCCAATGACGCGCCAGAGGAAGTGGCGCGCGTCTCGCCCATCGAAGCGTCGACCCGCTACCTGTCGCACCTGCGCCACTCCTGGGACGCGGCCCACCCGGACGCCCCCTTCACGGAGCAGGAAATCACCGTCACGATACCCGCCTCGTTCGACCCGGCCGCGCGCGAACTGACGGCCGAAGCGGCCAACAACGCCGGCTACGCCTCGCTCACCCTGCTGGAAGAGCCGCAAGCGGCCCTGTACAGCTGGATCCAGAGCAGCGGCGGCGGCTGGCGCAAGGACGTCAAGCCGGGCGACATCATCCTCGTCGTCGACGTCGGCGGCGGCACCAGCGACTTTTCCCTGATCGCCGTGCTGGAACGGGACGGCAACCTGGAACCGCACCGGGTCGCGGTCGGCGAGCACATCCTGCTGGGCGGCGACAATATGGACCTGGCCCTGGCCCACCTGGTGGCGCGCAAGCTGGCCGCCGCCGGCACCCAGCTCGACGCCTGGCAAATGCGCGCCCTGACCTACGGCTGCCGCGGCGCCAAGGAAAGCCTGCTGGCCGACCCCAGCATCGAGTCCTTGCCCATTGTCGTGCCCAGCCGCGGCTCGAAACTGATAGGCGGCTCCGTGCGCACCGAACTCACGCGCGAAGAAGTCACCACCTTCATTCTGGAAGGCTTCTTCCCGCAAGTGGAAGCGTCGGCGCGCCCGGCCACGCGCGCGCGCGCCGGCCTGACCCAGCTCGGCCTGCCCTACGCGCAAGACGCCGCCATCACCCGCCACCTGGCCGCCTTCCTGGGCCGGCAGGTGGCCGCGACCAGCGACCTGGCCGGCTTCGCCGGCAAGCACAATGCCGACGCCAGCTTCCTGCACCCGACCGCCGTGCTGTTCAACGGCGGCGTCTTCAAGTCCGCCATCTTGATCGAGCGCATCCTGGCCACCGTCAACGACTGGCTCACCCTGGAAAACGCGGAAGCGGCGCGCATGCTGGCGGGCGCCGACCTCGACCTGGCCGTGGCGCGCGGCGCCGCCTACTACAGCTACGTGCGCCTGGGGCATGGCGTGCGCATTCGCGGCGGCACGGCGCGCGCCTATTACGTGGCGGTGGAATCGGCCATGCCCGCCAT
>DMYQ01000129.1:12258-13200 GCA_003482555.1 Janthinobacterium sp.
GAAATCCAGGCCACCCTGGAATCCGAAGGGCGCCAGGCCGGCGACGTCGTGCAAGTCAAGCTGCACGCCAAAGTCACCGAAGCGGGCACCCTGGAACTGATGGCCGTGGCGCGCAACGCCGAAAGCTGGAAAGTGGAATTTGACGTGCGCGGCTCCGGCACAAGCGGCGGGCAATGAAGCGATACGTCGTCAGCATCGACCTCGGCACCACCAATACCGTCGTCGCCTATTCCACGCCGGGAACCAAACCGGGGCAGGACGCCATCGAACTGTTCGAGATCGAACAGTTGCTGGCGCCAGGCGAAGTTGGAGGGCGCGCGTTGCTACCGTCGCTGCGCTACCACCCGGCTGCCGGCGAGTTGGCGGCCGGCGAGCTGCAACTGCCCTGGCCCCAGCCTGATGCGGGCGACGCGGACGGCGTTGCCCAGGTCGTCACCGGCACCCTGGCCCGCCAACTGGGCGCGCAAGTGCCGGGGCGGCTGGTGGCCAGCGCCAAAAGCTGGCTCTCCCATCCCCACGTCGACCGCCTCGCGGCCATCCTGCCCTGGGGCGCCGACGCCGACGTCGGCAAAGTCTCACCGGTGGCGGCCAGCGCCGGCTACCTGGCCCACGTGCGCGCCGCGTGGAACTGGCGCTTCCCGCAACACCCGCTGGAACAGCAGCAACTGATACTCACCGTCCCCGCCTCCTTCGACGAAGGCGCGCGCGCGCTGACGATGACGGCGGCGCGCCAGGCCGGCCTGCCCAGCTTGCGCCTGCTGGAAGAGCCGCAGGCGGCCTTCTACGACTGGTTGTACCGCCACCGCGCCACCTTGAGCGAGGAATTGGCGCACACGCGACTGATTCTGGTGTGCGACGTGGGCGGCGGCACCACCGACTTTAGCCTCATCAAGGTTGACAGTGCGCGACGACGAGCCGCACATCAGCCGCATCGGCGTCGGC
>DMYQ01000297.1:0-5119 GCA_003482555.1 Janthinobacterium sp.
TTCAGGCAATGTTCAGGCAATACCCAGGCAATACTCAAGCAATACCCAGGCAATACTCAAGCAATATTCAGGCAATGTTTGCCATTTTCTTTACGCCGGACCGATTTATTAGCTTATTGATGCAAACACCTCCGGAAGACAGCGTGACCAAGCATGTGCCCCTGGCCGTGCGTTGGCACAGGATGCGTACCGTCTATCGGATCTGCAATCTGGCCAGCCACCATGTGCTCGGCTTCACCGTCAAGCTGGTCTTGCTGGTGTATTTCGCCTTCGCCATCCTGTTCCTGTTGTTGCGCTACGCAATTTTGCCGAACATCGACTATTACAAGGGCGGCATAGAGCAGGTGGCCGGCAAGGCGCTTGGCAACAAGGTCGAGATCGCCCGCATCTACGCTTCCTGGAAGGGCTTGCGGCCGAATCTGTTCCTGGGCGATGTCAGCCTGCGCGACCGCGACGGCCGCCAGGTGCTGAGCTTGCCGAGCGTGTCGGCCACCCTGTCGTGGTGGAGCGTGCTGGCCGGCGGCGTGCGCTTCGAATCGCTGGAAGTGATACGCCCCGACCTGGAAGTGCGGCGCGCGGCGGACGGCAAGCTGTTCGTGGCCGGCGTGTTCATCGACACCAGCGGCGCCGGCGGCGACGGCAAGGGCGCCGACTGGGTGTTGGCGCAGCGCGAAATCGTCATCCGCGAGGGGCGCGTGCGTTGGGTCGACGACATGCGCGGCGGCGCCCCGCTGGCGCTTGAAAACGTCAACTTTCTGCTACGCAACCAATGGCGGCGCCACCAGTTGGCGCTGCGGGCGACGCCGCCGGCCAGCCTGGCCGCGCCGCTCGACTTGCGCGCCGACTTTTACCATCCGGCCTTCGCCGCGCGCGTGTCCGACGTCGGCATGTGGAAGGGCGAACTGTTCGCCGACCTGAAGGGCGCCGACCTGGCGGCCTGGGGCGCGTATATCGACTATCCCTTCAAACTGAGCCAGGGCAAGGGCGCCCTGCGCGCCTGGCTCACTCTGGATCATGCCAAGCTGGCCGGCTTCACGGCCGACGTCGGCCTCGCCGACGTGGTGGCGCAACTGGGGCCGGACCTGGCGCCGCTCGATTTGCTGCGGGTCGGCGGGCGCGTCTCGGCCAAGGAAGACATCGTCGCCAAGGTCGAGGATGGCAAGCCGACCTTCGGCGCCCACGGCCACGGCGTCACCCTGAGCGATTTTTCGCTACAGACGCGGGACGGCCTGAGTTTGCCGCCCACTTCGCTTTCCGAGCGTTATGTGGCGGCCGCCGGCGGCCAGCCGGCGCAGACGGAAATCCAGGCCCGCCAGCTCGACTTGCAAACCCTGGCCGCGCTGGCCGCGCGCTTGCCGCTGGGCGCGGCGCAGCGCAAGAGCCTGGAGCAAGTGGCGCCGCGCGGGCGCCTGCAGAATTTTTCGGCCGAGTGGCAGGGCACCTTCGCCAGCCTGAAATCCTTCCACGTGCGGGGCCAGTTGCTGGGCCTGGGCTTGAACGCCCAGCCGGCCCGCCTGGCGCAGGCGAAGACGGCGAACACGCCGGCCCTGGCCGCCGTGCCCGCCATTCCCGGCTTCGATAATTTGAGCGGGGCCATCGACGCCACCGAGGCCGGCGGCAGCGTCAGGCTCAATTCCAGCCAGTTGGTGCTGCAGATGCCGGGCTATTTCAGCGATCCGGCCATGCCCTTCGAGCGCTTGAATCTGCAAGCCCGCTGGGCCCTGGAGGGCAAGGATCAATTGCGCGTGCAAGTGGACTCCATGGACTTCATCCAGGAAGGCCTGGTCGGCACGCTCAAGGGCAGTCACGTGATAGGGCTGGGGCCGGCCGCCAAGGGACCCGGCAGCGTCGACCTGAGCGGCACTCTGCAACATTTCGACGTGAAAACCATCGGCCGCTACCTGCCGCTGCACACCACGCCCGAGTTTCGCGCCTGGCTGACGGGCGCGCTCGAGGGCGGCATGGCGCAAGATGTCAGCGTGCGCCTGCGCGGCGACTTGGCGCATTTCCCCTTCAAGGGCGACAGCCCGCAAGAGAGAAGCCGCGGAGAATTCCGGGTTGCCGGCCGCATCGAAGACGGCAAGCTCAATTATGCGCCCGGGCATTTCGCCAAGGATGGCGTGGCGCCCATGTGGCCGCAGGCCGAGCACATCATGGGCAGTTTCCTGTTCGAGGGCGCGCGCATGGAAATCCGCGGCGACACCGCCACCACGGGGGGCGCCAAGCTCAGCGGCGTGAAGGCCGTGATCGCCGACATGTCGATACACGATCAGTGGCTGGAAATCGACGGCAACGCGGCCGCCCCCATGCCCGAATTCCTGAAGTACGTGGCGGCCAGCCCCGTGCTCGACTGGATCGGCCGCTTCACGGAGGACAGCACGGCCGGCGGCAACGCCAAGCTGGCGCTGAAGCTGCGCTTGCCGCTCAGCCACATGGCGGACGCCAAGGTGCGGGGCGCGCTGCAATTACTGGACGACGACATCGTCCTGTTCAAGGACTTGCCGCCTGTCCTGGGCACCCAGGGCAAGATCGAATTCAGCGAGCGCGGCGTCAACTTGAACAGCTTGAACGGCAACTTCGTGGGCGGGCCGCTGGCGATCTCGGGCGGCACCCAGCGCGACGGCGCCATCCTGGTGCGCCTGGCCGGCGGCTTCACGGTCGATGGCTTGCGCAAGACGTATCCATCGGCGGTGATGCAGCGCCTGGCCGGCCACATGAGCGGCGGCGCCCGCTACACGGGCTTGATCACGGCGCGCGAGCACCAGGTGACGGTGGCGGTCGATTCGAATCTGGCCGGCTTCGGCCTGGACTTGCCGCTGCCGGCGAAGAAGGCGGCCGCCGACGCCCTGGCACTCAAATTCGTGCTCGCATCGAGCCCGCCCACGGAAGCGGGCTTGATGCGCGACGAGATCAAGATCGCCCTCGGCTCCGCCATTTCCGCCCACTATCAGCGCCAGCGCCAAGGCCGGGAGCCGTGGCGTGTGTTGCGCGGCGGCATAGGCGTGAACTTGCCGGCGCCCGAGCCGGACAGCGGCATGATGGTCAACGCCAGCATGAAGACGCTCAACGTCGACGCCTGGACGGCCGTCGGCGGCGCCATCGCGGGCTCTTCTTCCAGCGCCGCTTCCACCTCCGCCGACGACGGCCCCGACATGGGCCAGTACGTGGTGCCGGACGCGATGGCGGCCCGGGCCGGCGAGCTCATCATCGGCGAGCGCAAGCTGGAAAACGTCGTCGTCGGCGCCACCCATCAAAAGGGCTTGTGGCAAGCCAACGTCGATTCGACCCAGGCTTCCGGCTACGTGAACTGGGTCGAGACGGTGTCCGGCCTGGGCAAGGTGACGGCGCGGCTGTCGTCCCTGATCATCCCCGAATCGTCGGCCGCCGAGGTCAAGGAATTATTGGAGGGCAAGAGCGCGGCGCCCACCATTCCCGCCCTCGACATCGTTGCCGAACGTTTCGAACTGTTCAACAAGCAAATCGGCCGCCTCGAATTGCAAGCCTATAACGCGGCGCCCACGGGGCGCGACTGGCGCGTCAGCAAGCTGTCGCTGGCGAATCCGGACGGCGAATTGCGCGGCCGCGGCAACTGGCTGTTCAAGGATGGGCAAAGCAATAGCAGCCTCGACTTCATCCTCGACATCGTCGACGCCGGCAAGTTGCTGGACCGCTTCGGCTTCGTCGACACGGTGCGCAAGGGGAAGGGTAAGCTGAGCGGCGACATTTCCTGGAAGGGCATGCCATACTCGCTGGATATTCCCAGCCTGTCGGGGCAGATCCAGATGAACGTCGAGTCCGGGCAATTCCTCAAGCAAGACCCGGGCGCGGCCAAGTTGCTGGGCGTGCTCAGCCTGCAAGCCTTGCCGCATTTGCTCAAGCTCGACTTTCACGACGTCTTTTCGCAAGGCCTCGCCTTCGACGGCATCAGCGCCACGGCCGCCATCACGCGCGGCGTCGTCAAGACCGACAACTTGAAAATGCATGGAGTGGCCGCAACTGTGCTGATGGATGGTACGGCCGACATCGCCAACGAATCGAGCAATTTGCACGTGGTGGTGATTCCTGAATTCAATCTGGGCACGGGGCCGCTGGTCTACGCCCTGGCCGTCAACCCGGTGATCGGCATCGGCAGTTTCCTGGCGCAATTGTTCTTGCGGGCGCCGGTGATGAAGGCGCTCACTTACCAGATGCAAATCACGGGTCCCTGGAAGGCGCCCGTGGTCACCAAGCTCGATGGTGCCAAATTCGAGGCCGAGCCGGCCAAGGCCAACTAGCGCATGGATGGACATACAATGAATACAGTGGCAGCGGTACAAATGGTTTCCTCGCCCTCCGTGGACGAAAACATGGCGAGCGCGCGGCGCCTGGTGGCGCAGGCGGCGGCCGGCGGTGCCAGCCTGGTCTTGCTGCCCGAATACTGGGCCATCATGGGCCAGAACGACGCCGACAAGCTGGCCCACGCGGAAGCGCCGGGCGCCGGCCCGATCCAGGCTTGCATGGCCGAATTGGCGCGCGAGCATCACATCTGGCTCATAGGCGGCACCCTGCCCCTGGTCAGCGGGCAGGACGGCAAGGTCTTGAACACCACCCTGGTGTACGATCCGCAGGGGCGGGCGGCCGGCCGTTACGATAAAATCCACCTGTTCGGCTTTTCCCGGGGCGGCGAATCCTACGACGAATCGCGCACCATCGTGCCGGGCGCGCAAGTGGCCAGCATCGAGGCGCCTTTCGGCCGCGTCGGCTTGTCGGTTTGCTACGACTTGCGCTTCCCCGAGCTGTACCGGGCCATGGGCACGTGCGCGCTGATCGTGGTGCCGGCCGCCTTCACCCACACCACCGGCCAGGCCCACTGGGAAGTGCTGCTGCGCGCGCGCGCCATCGAAAACCAGTGCTATGTGCTGGCGGCCGCGCAGGGCGGTTTGCACCCGAACGGGCGCCGCACCTGGGGCCACAGCATGCTGATCGACCCCTGGGGCGAGATCAAGGCGGTCTTGCCCGAAGGCGAGGGCGTGATCAAGGGCGAGATCGACCCGCTGCTGCTCGACAGCGTGCGCGCCGCCCTGCCGGCATTGCAACACCGGACCATGTAGGCCGCCAACCCAGGCCTCCAACCTCAGGC
>DMYQ01000297.1:5308-21076 GCA_003482555.1 Janthinobacterium sp.
CAGGCCTCCAACCCCAGGCCTCCAACCCTAGGCCTCCAACCTTATATAACAGACGAAAGACCGATCATGATTCCCTTTGAACCCAATCTGTCCACCCTGGCGGTGGCGCGCGACATCTTGCTCACACCCTTCGGTCTGGACGAGGGCAAGCTGCTGAAGGCGCTCGGCACGATGTTTACCCACAAGGTCGATTACGCCGATCTGTACTTCCAGTTCACCAAGAACGAGGGTTGGAGCCTGGAAGAGGGCATCGTCAAGACCGGCAGTTTTTCGATCGACCAGGGCGTCGGCGTGCGCGCCGTGTCGGGCGACAAGACGGCGTTTTCCTATTCGGACGAGATTTCCGAGCAGGCCTTGCTGGAAGCGGCGGCGGCCACGCGCACCATCGCGCGCGCCGGCGCCGGCAAGGTCAAGGTGGCCGGCGGCATGCGCCAGCAGGGCGGGCGCTCGTTGTACATGCCGAACGATCCGCTCGCCTCGCTGGACGCGACGGCCAAGGTCAAGTTGCTCGAGCGCGTGGAAAAGATGGCGCGCGCCAAGGATCCCCGCGTGGTGCAAGTGATGGCCGGCCTGGCTGGCGAATACGACGTGGTGCTGGTGGTGCGCAGCGATGGCGTGCTGGCGGCCGACATCCGGCCCCTGGTGCGCGTGTCCGTCACCGTGATCGTCGAAAAGGATGGCCGGCGCGAGATGGGTTCGTCCGGCGGCGGCGGGCGCTACAGCTATGACTATTTCAGCGACGCCCTGCTCGACCAGTACGCCACGGAAGCCGTCAACAGCGCCGTCGTGAATCTGGACGCGCGTCCGGCCCCGGCCGGCCCGATGACGATCGTGCTGGCGCCGGGCTGGCCCGGCATCCTGTTGCACGAAGCCATAGGCCACGGCCTGGAGGGCGATTTCAACCGCAAGGGTTCGTCAGCCTTTTCCGGCCGCATCGGCGAGCGCGTGGCGGCCAAGGGCGTCACCGTGGTCGACGACGGCACCCTGGCGGATCGGCGCGGCTCCCTGAACATGGACGACGAGGGCAACCCGACCCAGTGCACCACCCTGATCGAGGACGGCATCTTGAAGGGCTATATCCAGGACACGATGAATGCGCGCCTGATGAAGATGCCGGTGACGGGCAATGCGCGGCGCGAATCCTTCGCCCATCTGCCGATGCCGCGCATGACCAACACATATATGCTGGCCGGCGACAAGGACCCGGCGGAAATCCTCGCTTCCGTCAAGAATGGCTTGTACGCCGTCAATTTCGGCGGCGGCCAGGTCGACATCACGAGCGGCAAGTTCGTTTTTTCCGCCAGCGAAGCGTATATGATTGAAAACGGCAAGGTCACCTATCCGGTCAAGGGCGCCACCCTGATCGGCAACGGCCCGGACGTGCTCAACCGCGTATCCATGATCGGCAACGACATGCGCCTCGATTCCGGCATCGGCGTGTGCGGCAAGGAAGGCCAGAGCGTGCCGGTCGGTGTCGGCCAGCCCACGCTGCGCATCGATGGCGTCACCGTCGGCGGCACCGCGTGAGGGCGCGGGCCAAGCCAGTGTGCGGTCTTGCCTGAATGTGGAATAACGGCGCAAAAGCTTGCCAAGCGGCGCCAAAAGGCGTTATAGTTAATCAACACACACGGGATTGTTCACATGTCTTGCTTCGCGTTTTTTACCAGCCATTTTTATTTTAGCAATTCCAACCCAAAGGCGGTGGAGTAGCGGCCGGTTCACGTAGCAGCAAAACGAGATCCCAGCAAATCCTGAAAAACCGCCAGCCATGGCGGTTTTTTTTTACCTTGACGTTTCTAATTGGAGAACACCATGCCACGCACCGACGATTTGCGCATCCGCGAAATGAAGGAATTAACGCCGCCATCGCATTTGATCCGCGAATTCGCGTGCTCGGAGCGGGCCGGCCAGACGGCGGCCGATTCGCGCATCGCCCTGCACCGTATCCTGCACGGCCAGGACGACCGCCTGATGGTGGTGATCGGCCCGTGCTCGATCCACGACACGCGCGCGGCGATGGAATACGCGCGCCTGCTGGTCAAGGAGCGCGCGCGCTTCGCCGGCGAGCTGGAAATCGTCATGCGGGTTTACTTTGAAAAGCCCCGCACCACGGTCGGCTGGAAGGGTTTGATCAACGATCCCTACATGGATAACAGTTTCCGCATCAATGACGGCTTGCGCATGGCGCGCGAGTTGCTGCGCGATATCAACGAGCTGGGTCTGCCGGCCGGCACGGAATTCCTCGACGTGATCAGCCCGCAATACATCGCCGACCTGATCAGCTGGGGCGCGATCGGCGCCCGCACCACGGAATCGCAGGTGCACCGCGAACTGGCGTCCGGCCTGTCCTGCCCGGTCGGCTTCAAGAACGGCACCGACGGCAACGTCAAGATCGCCGTCGAAGCCATCAAGGCGGCGTCCCAGCCCCACCATTTCCTGTCGGTGACCAAGGGTGGCCACTCGGCCATCGTGTCGACCAACGGCAACGAGGATTGCCACATCATCTTGCGCGGCGGTAAGACACCAAACTATGACGCCGTCAGCGTCGACCAGGCTTGCCAGGCCATCGCCGCGCAGGGTCTGGCGGCGCGCCTGATGATCGACGCCTCGCATGCGAACAGCTCGAAAAAGCCGGAAAACCAGATTCCCGTGTGCGCCGATATCGCCGCCCAGGTCGCTGGCGGCGACGCCCGCATCGTCGGCGTGATGGTGGAATCGCACCTGGTGGCGGGGCGTCAGGATCTGGTGCCGGGCAAGGAACTGGTGTATGGCCAGTCGGTTACCGACGGTTGCATCGACTGGACCCAAAGCGTGGCCGTGCTCGAAGGCCTGGCGGCCGCCGTGCGCCAGCGTCGCCTGCAAGCGGAAAGCTGATGTATTAGTGTGGCAAGCGGCATCCGGGAGCCTCCCGGTTGCCGCCGCTCGAGCGTCGCGGGCTCTCAGGCTCGGCGCCCCTCAAAAGGTATAACTGCCGCGCGCGTAAAAGGCGCGTTCGATCGGGTCGGTATACCGTGGATCGTAACCCTTTTGAAACATGGTGCCCTGGTTGCTGAACGGGGCTGCTTGTGGAACAGGTTTTTCACGCCGGCCGTCAAGTTCACGCCCTTGTAGCCGGTGTAACTGCCCGAGACATTCCACAGGCTGTAGGACGGCACTTCATCCTTGTATTGCTCGTCGACCTGGTTCTGGTCGGTGTATCCCGATTTATACGATTGCGACAGGGTGGCGCTCCACGTGCCCAGGCTCCAGTTCAGGGCGGCCGTGTGCTTCCAGCGGAACACGGGATTGTTGTCGGCGTAGCGGCCCACGTTTTCGATGAAGGGGCCGTTGCGCTCGTTCTGGTAGTCATACTTGTGCACATAGGTGCCGTCCAGCGAGAAGCTGACATTGCCATACGCGCCTTTCGGGAAGCGCAAGTTCGGGCTGACGTCGACGCCATCGGTCTTGACTTCGCCCAGGTTGTCGTTGAAATCCTGGATCGCATAGGGCGAGCCGTCCGGATTGCGCAAGAACAAGGCCTGGTATTTCGCGTAATCGCCATAGATCGATTGCTCGGGCAAGGAAGAGATCTTGTCCTTCAGGTGGATGTTCCAGTAATCGACGGCCAGGGTCGCTTCCTTGATCGGTTCCGCCACCACGCCGAAGGCGAAAGTCTTGGATTTTTCCGGTTTCAGGTTCTCATTGCCGCCCTGTAATTTGAACTGCTGTAAATTGCAGTCGCGCAGGGGGTTCGAGCCGGGCTGCGGATTGCCCCCCGGGCACAGGATGGGATCGTTGTAAGAATCGTTGGTATCGTTCTTCGACGGCGGCGCGTTTTTTTCGAACAGGGTGGGGGCGCGGAAACCCGTGCTGGCCGAGGCCCGCAGCAGCACTTCCTTGCTGGGCTGGTAGCGCAGGCCCACCTTCGGATTGGTGGTGTTGCCGACGTCGCTGTAATTGTCGACGCGCAGCGCCAACTGGACTTCCAGATCCTTAATCAGCGGCAAGTTCAACTCGCCGAACAAGGCTTCGATATTGCGCGAGCCGGACTTGGGCAAAGAGCCCGACAGGCCGGAACTGCTGGCCTGGGAGGCGATCTCGCGGTTGATGTCGACGTTGGCTTGCTCGTGACGGGCTTCGGCGCCCAGGGCCATGGCCATGGCGCCGCCAGCCATTTGTCCCAGTTCGCGGCTAGCCTTGAAGTCGAGGCCGGTGGTCGTCACTTTCGCGCTTTGCACTTGGCCGCGCAGGGCGGTCGTGGCCAGGTAAGCCAGTCCGGTCGCGTTTTGCGGGCCGAAGGGGTTCAAGGTGCCATTCGCAACGCCGGCCGCGAAGGAGGCGTCTTGCACATAGCCATTGCTGAAGTCTTCGGCCGATTTGCTGATGGAATGGCTCAAGCCGGCTTTATAATCCCAAGCGCCCAGCACTCCCTCCAGGGCGCCGACCAGGCGGTCGGCCTTGCCGGTCGAATCGATCTGGCGCTGGCCCGCTTCGGTGGGACGCCAGTTGACGGACAGGGGATCGCCGGACAGGCCCGGTTGGGCCGGCACGCCGCCCGCCTTGCCCGGGTAGTAGGGACTGCTGGCCGGTAAAATCAGGCCGGTCTGCGGCGGCGGCGCCGTGCGCGACTGCACTTTGCTCTCCGAGTGCAGGTATTCGACCGTGGTCAGGTGGTCGGCGTTGATTTTGAAGGCGCCCTTGCCGAAGAACGCGGTCTGTTCTTGCTTCGGCAAATCGTCGATCTGGCGCGTGTAATCCTGCCGGCAAGTAGCGTTGCTGGTGCTGGGCACCGACAGTGGCGGCAGGCAGCCGCTGGCGAAGCTGGGGTTTGCCGGCCTTGTCCGCCGTGGCGTCGTAATAGTTGCCGGGGAAGGTGGTGCCGCTGGTCAGGTTGAGGCCGCGCGAAGGAATCACGCCGGTCTTGGAAAAGTCGCGCTCTTGCGAGGTCAGCACGCCTTGCTTGTGGTAATCGATGACGCCGAACAGATTGAAGCCGTCCTTGTCGAGATTGCCGTAGCCGGTGGACAGGTTCAGCCTGCGCTCGCCGCCGCCCTTTTTCTCCGGCGCCACCACTTCGGCCGTGATATTGGTGGCATTGATTGAGCGCTTGGTGATGAAGTTGATCACGCCGCCGATGGCGTCGGTGCCGTAGATGGCGGAGGCGCCGTCGCGCAGCACTTCGACCTGGTCGAGCGCGGAAATCGGGATGATGTTCAAGTCGACGCTGGCGCCGTCATAGGGATGGTTGGCGATGCGCCTGCCGTTCAGCAGCACCAGCGTCTTGTCGCCGCCCAGGCCGCGCAAGTCGGCGCTGGCCTGGCCGCCGGTGGGCAAGCCGCTGGTATTGCCGCCGACGGCGTTGCCGCTGCCGAGATTGGATTGATTCGAGGGGATTTTGCTGAGCACTTCCTGGGCCGTCGTCAAACCTTGCTTGATGAATTCCTCGGCCTTGAACACGGTCAAGGGATTGGCCGTTTCCGATACCAGGCGTTTGATGGATGAACCGGTCACTTCCACCCTTTGCATGGGCGCTTCCTGCGCCGCTTCCTGCGCCTTGGCCGCCGGCGCCAACAAACCCAGGCCCGCCACCACGCCGCTGGCGCAGATCAATCGTATGGAACGCGATAATATTGTTTCTTTCAGCATTAGAAAAGCTCCTATTGCAAAGCATTTATTAGCGAGATCGAAGACGACGCGGGCGGACAGGCGCGCGGCCGAGGGGAAACGATGTTCTATCGTTGAAGTAATGTATTCATAGTATGGTATAAAAGTCAATATAGATAAATAGTTTTGTGCGTTTATGCAACGGAGGCGCCCCCCGGGAACGCATCCGCCGGCGCCCCGCATGGCCGCGCGCGCGGGCGCCGCCGCATTCGCGTGGCGGCCGGCCCTGTGCGCCCGAGAGCATTTATTTTGTCGTCGAGGTTCAGCCTATTTGATGCAATATGCGTTATCGTTACGCCTTTTTGGCCCAGGCTGGAAAAGAAATGAGCGACGCTCGCGGGCCTCGAATTGCGCTTCTTCGCGCCATGCGTCCATGGCGGCGCGGCATGACATTCATAGGGAAGAGTTTCAGATGAAGTTACATTGGATGGCGCGCCTGCTGGGCGCAGGACTGCTGAGCTTGCCGCTCTTGGCCGCCGCCGCCGAACCGGTCAAGGTCTTGCGCTATATCTTGCCGGCCGCCGAAACCGGTTTCGACCCGGCCACCGCGCGCGACCAGTATTCGGGCCACATCACCGAAGCCATCTTTGAAACCCTGCTTACCTACGACTATCTGGCGCGCCCGGCCAAGTTGGTGACGGAGACGGCCGCCGCGCTGCCGGAAGTGTCAAGCGACGGCAAGACTTACACGATACGCTTGAAAAAAGGCATACTGTTCACGCCCGACCCCGCCTTCAAGGGCAAGCGGCGCGAATTGACGATGGCCGACTATGTGTATTCGTGGAAGCGCCTGTTCGACCCGAAACTGTCTTCGCCGCAAACCTGGCTCTTCGAAGGCAAGGTGGTCGGGCTCGACGAGCTGGCCAAACAGGCGGCCAAGACCGGCAAGATGGATTACGACAAGCCGATCGCCGGCTTTGAATTGCTCGACCCCTACACCCTGCGCATCCACCTGACCCAGACCGATTTCAACCTGGGCATGATCCTGGCCTTCGTGCCGACCGGCGCCATGGCGCGCGAAGTGGTCGAGAAATACGGCGACATCAAGGGCGAGGTTGCCTCCAATCCCGTCGGCACCGGTTCCTACAAGCTGGCCCAGTGGGTGCGCGGCAGCCGCATCGTGCTCGATGAAAACACCGACCACTTGCCGGAAACCTGGGACTTCCAGGCCGGCGAAGACGCCGACGACCAGCGCATCGTGCGCCAGATGAAGGGCAAGAAGATACCGCAGATCGGGCGCATCGAAATCAGCGTGCTGATCGAAGACCAGTCGCGCTGGTTGACCTTCCAGAGCGGCGGCGCCGACCTGTTCTGGCTGAATGGCCCCCTGACCAGCAAGGCCATCTTGAACGGCAAGCTGCGGCCGGAACTGGCGGCCAAGGGTATGCAACTGTCGCGCCTGATCGATCCGGAAATCACTTATTTCTACTGGAATATGGCCGACCCGGTGCTGGGCGGCTTTTCCAAGGAAAAGATCGCCCTGCGGCGCGCCATCGCCATGGCCCACAACATCGATGAAGAAATCCGCATCGTCTGGAACGGCGAAGCCGTGCGCCTGCAATACCCGATACCGCCCGGCGTCGTCGGCTACGACCCGAACTACAGGAGCTTGCTGCAATACGATCCCGCGCTGGCCAACAAGCTGCTCGACAAGTTCGGCTACAAGAAGGGCGCCGATGGCTGGCGCACTTTGCCGGACGGCAAACCGCTGCTCTTGCACTACACTTCGCGCAACGAGGCCAGCGGCGTCTTGCAGGCGGAAATGTGGCGCAAGACCTATACTTCGATCGGCATCCGCATGGAAAACGACCGCATGATTTTCCCCGACATCATGAAGAAGGAAAAAGAATGCAAGATGCAGAGCCGTAGCGCGCCCTGGCTGGCCGATTACCCGGACGGCGACAATTTCATGCAATTGTTTTACGGCCCGAACGCGCACCAGAACAACAATGGCTGCTATCAGGACCCTCAATACGACCAGTGGTATGCGGCCAGCCAAAAGCTGGCGGCCGGGCCCGAGCGCGACGCCCTGTATCACAAGATGGCGCGCGAACTGGAAGTGAACGCCGGTTCCCTGATCGGCTATGCCCGCTACCGCAATATGCTGGCCCAGCCCACCGTGCTCGGATATAAAAAGCATCCCATCCTGCATCAGGAGTGGAAATACATCGACATGGCACCGGCCAAATAAGCGCCACCGACAAGAATCGAGGAAGTCTATGTTTGCTTATATCTTGCGCCGCCTGTGGCAGATGGTGCCCACCATGCTGGGCGTGGTGCTACTGGTGTTCTTGCTGTTTAACTGGGTCGGCGGCGACCCCGCCTTCATCCTGGCCGGCAAGATGTCGAACGCGGAAAGCATCGCCAATATCCGCCGCCAACTGGGCACCGACCAGCCGTATTACGTGCAACTGTGGATCTTCGTCAAGCAGATCGCCACCTTCGATTTCGGCCAGAGCTGGGCCACCGGCGAGACCGTCTCGAACATCATCGAAACCCGCCTGGGGCCGTCGCTGACTGTGCTCATTCCACTGACCATCCTGGAAACGTTTTTCGGCATCACCCTGGCCCTGGCGATCGCCTTCGTGCGCGGTTCGCCGACCGACCGCCTGGTGATGGTGGTGTGCACGGTCGGCATGTCGATTTCCATCCTGGTCTATATCATCGTGTTCCAGTACGGCTTTGCCTACAAGCTGGGCCTGTTTCCCGTGCAGGGTTGGGGCGACAGTTTCTGGGAAAACTTGTTGCGCTATTCGCCGCTGCCCATCCTGATCGGCCTGGCCGTGTCGATCGCGCCCACCCTGCGCCTGTTCCGCAGCTTCGTGCTCGACGAAGCCAGTGCCGACTATGTGCGCACGGCGCGCGCCAAGGGCTTGAGCGAGCGCCGCATCATGTGGGTGCACGTGCTGCGCAACGCCGCCATTCCCATCATTACTTACGTGATGTCGAACTTGCCGGCCCTGTTGATCGGCGCCTTCTTGCTGGAACGCTTCTTCGGCATCCCCGGCATCGGGCGCGAAGTGATCCTGGCCGTCGAGCGCAGCGATTTTCCGGTGATCAAGGCGATCACCGTGTATGTCGCGGCCGCCACCATGGTCTTCAATCTGCTCACCGACCTGCTGTATCAGGCGGTCGATCCACGCGTACAACTGAAGTAAGGATAGCGATGTCGAATACTCATGCTTCGCCCGGCTTGTGGGCGCTGGCCTGGCGCCGTTTGCGCGCCGATAAGTTGGCGATGGTGGCGCTGGCCGTGGTCGGCGCCTTCCTGCTCATGCTGGCGCTCTCGGCCAGCGGCTTGATCGTGGCCGACTGGGAAGACGAGGTCGGCGTCAGTTACGCGCCGCCGGTCTTCGTCGGCGCCGACGCCGCCGGCTCGCCGGTCGCCGCCGCTGGCGATGGTGCCAATGCCGCCAGCGGCGTGAATGTGCTCGATCCGCTGGCCGAGGATATCCGGCAACTGAAAGAGGGCATGGGCGGCGACGTCGTCGTCGACATGTACGGCATCAAAGATCCGCTGGCCGCGGAAATCGGGCAGTTGCGCGCCGGCATGGGCAAGGATCGCGGCAAGGCCAACGCCGTGAAGCGGGCCACCCTGCCGTTCGGCGCCGACAAATGGGGTCACGACGTGCTCAAGAAAACCGTCAAGGGCGGTGAAACCTCGATCGTCGTCGGCCTTGTCGCGGCCTTGCTCGCCGTACTCCTGGGCACCTTGTTCGGCGCCTTTTCCGGCTATTTCGGCGGCCGCATCGACGATTTCTTCAACTGGTTCTACAGCATCTTCACCTCCATTCCCTCCATCTTGATGATCTTGACGGTGGCCGCCGTGCTGCAGCAAAAGGGCGTGCTGACCATCGTCCTGATCCTCGGCCTGACCGGCTGGACGGGGCCGTACCGCTTGATACGGGCCGAATACATCAAGCACAAGGCGCGCGAATACGTGATGGCGGCCGACGCCATCGGCGCCTCGCACTGGCGCAAGATGTTTTCCCACATCTTCCCCAACGTCAGCCACGTGGCGCTGGTGCAAATGTCCATCCTGGTGGTCGGCTTCATCAAGGCGGAAGTGATCTTGAGTTTTCTCGGCTTCGGCGTGCCGGTCGGCGTGGTGTCCTGGGGCAGCATGTTGAACGAAGCGCAAAACGAACTGATTCTTGGCAAGTGGTGGCAGTTGACGGCCGCCGCCGTGGCGATGGCGGTACTGGTGACGGCGTTCTCGCTGTTTACCGATGCCTTGCGCGACGCGCTTGATCCCAAAGTGAAATAGGAGCGGGCATGAGCGCAGAATTGAACGATGACCTCTTGCAAGTGCGCAATCTGCGCGTGAGCTTCCGGGTCGACAAGAAAAATACCTTCGAGGCCGTGAAGTCGATTTCCTTCTCCGTGCCGCGCAACGCCACGGTGGCCCTGGTGGGCGAATCGGGCAGCGGCAAGTCGGTCAGTTCGCTGGCCGTGATGGGCCTCTTGCCGCCGGAGACGACCTTGATCGACCCGGCCGGCAGCATCCTGTTCGGCGGGCGCGACTTGCTGAAGATGTCGCACGCCGAGCGCCGCGGCATGTGCGGCAAGGATATCTCGATGATTTTCCAGGAGCCGATGTCGTCCCTCAATCCTGTCTTCACGGTGGGCTTCCAGATCGCCGAAGTGTTGCGTCGGCACATGGGCATGAACGGCAAGCGGGCCCGCGCGCGCACCCTGGAATTGCTCGACGAAGTAGGCATCCCCGACCCGAAGACCAAGATCGACGCCTATCCCAGTCAGATGTCGGGCGGCCAGCAGCAGCGCATCATGATTGCCATGGCGATCGCCTGCGAACCGAAGCTCTTGATCGCCGATGAGCCGACCACGGCGCTCGACGTGACGATCCAGAAACAGATCATGGAATTGATCGGCAAGCTGCGAAAGAAACACCAGATGTCGGTGCTCTTCATTACCCACGACCTGGGCCTGGTGGGCGAGATCGCCGACCGGGTGGTCGTCATGCGCCACGGCGAAGTGCGCGAAACGGGCGCGGTGCGGCAAGTGTTTGACGATCCGCAAGACTCTTACACCAAGGCGCTGCTGCATTGCCGGCCGCCGCTAGCTTCGCGGCCCTGGCGCTTGCCCGTCATCAACGACTACATGAACGGGGCGGCCGCGCCCGGCGCCCAGGTGCGCCAGCGCACCCGCGGCTACCTGCCGGACGACGACAATGTGCTGGTGGTGAATAATCTGAGCAAGAGTTTTTATTTGCGGGACGGCTGGTTCGGCAAGCGCGAATTCAAGGCCGTCAAGGATGTCTCGTTCACCCTGCCGCGCGGCAAGACGCTGGGCGTGGTGGGCGAATCCGGTTCCGGCAAGACCACGGTCGGCCTGACTCTGCTGCGCCTGCACCAGGCCACGGGCGGCACCGCCATGTTCGAGGGCAAGGATCTGATCGCCATGCCAGAACGGGAATACCTGGCCTATAAACGCCGCATCCAGATCATTTTCCAGAATCCCTACGCCTCGCTGAACCCGCGCTTCACGGTGGGCCAAATCTTGCTGGAACCCATGCGCATCCACAAGATCGGCGCCAACGACAGGGAGCGCACGGAAAAAGCATACTGGTTGCTGGAAAAGGTCGGCTTGCCGGCGCTGGCGTTTCACCGCTATCCGCACGAATTTTCCGGCGGCCAGCGGCAGCGCATCGCCATCGCCCGCTGCCTGACGATGAAGCCGGAAATCCTGGTCTGCGACGAGTCGGTGTCGGCGCTGGACGTGTCGGTGCAAGCCCAGGTGCTGAACCTGCTGCAAGACTTGCAGGACGAATTCGGCATGAGTTACATCTTCATTTCGCACGATCTGTCGGTGGTGAAATACATGGCCGACCAAGTGATGGTGATGCACCAGGGTAGCGTGGTGGAAATGGCCAATTCGGACGAGTTGTACCGCAATCCCGTGCACCCGTACACCAAAACCCTGCTGGGCGCGATCCCGCGCGGGACGTAGGCAGGTCCTTGCCCTCGCCAGAGCGGCCGGGGGCGAAGTAAATTCTTTTTTCGGCTATGATGGAGGTATGGCACACTTAATTTTCCTCTTGCAGCAGTACGGCGTGCTGATCGTGTTTGGCGTGGTGTTGCTCGAGCAAATAGGCTTGCCGATTCCCGCCTTTCCCATCCTGATCGTGGCCGGCGCCCTGGCCGTCGACGGCGACATCAGTTGGCCGGCCGTGCTGGTCGTGAGCATCGTGGCCTGCCTGATCAGCGACTATTCCTGGTTCCGCGCCGGCCGCTATTACGGCAAGCGCATCCTCAAGCTGCTGTGCCGCATTTCCCTGTCGCCCGATTACTGCGTCAGCCAGACGGAAGACAATTTCAGCCGCTGGGGCCCGAAAGCCTTGATCGTGGCCAAGTTCATCCCGGGCTTTAACACCATCGCGCCGCCGCTGGCGGGCGCCATGGGCACCACTCAGCGCACGTTTTTAGTGTTCAGCGTGCTCGGCGGCCTGCTCTGGAGCGGCACCGGCATCGCCATCGGCGCCTATTTTCATACCAGCATAGATCAAGTGCTCGACGTTCTCGAAACCATGGGCGGCAGGGCGCTGATGGTGCTGGGCTCCTTGCTATTGTTGTTTATTTCCTTTAAATATGTGGAGCGCAAGCGTTTCCACCAAAAGGTACTGGTCGATCGCATCAGCGTCGATGAATTGAAAGCCTTGATCGCCCAGGGGCAGGAACCGGTGCTGGTCGATGCCCGCAGCGTCACCGCGCAAATGCTGGAGCCGGCCGCGCCGGGCGCCGTGCTGTTCAACGGTGGCGAGCCGGTGGCGGGCATCACGGCGCTGGACAAGGATCGCCACATCGTCGTCTATTGCAGCTGTCCCAACGACGTCACGGCCGCACACGTGGCCAAGCAGTTGCACGCCCACGGCTACCACCGCGCCAAGCCCCTGCACGGCGGACTCGATGCCTGGAACGCGGCTTTCCGGGTCGAGCAATTGCTGACGGAGCAAGCGCTCACCGAGGCTGCGTCGCGATAAGGCGCGGAAGTGTGTCGTGGCAGCCCATGCACGGCGGCTTGCGCACGGCGATCGCCGTGGTCTTGCCCAGCCGCCAAGCTTTATTATCGCAGTGCAATATCTCACAACTCTTGGTATATCTGCAATTTTTCCGGAAGCGGGTGCCGCGTTTACTGGGATTGCACGGAAAGCGTTTGGCCGATTTTGCGCTTTTTGCGCTTTTATCAGGTACAATTGGCTTCGTTGGATGAAACGGCGGGTATCGTTCGCATTGCGTACGCACCGGCCAAGGCTCTCATCAAGCCGTCCGGGATCGCGTTTCACTTGTAATATCAACGACTTAAGACTGATGAAATAGAATCAGGGTCGGGGATGGCAGGGTACTTTTCCCTTCATCCGTAACACTCCCGCTCAGCGCGCATCGGCCAGGGCGTCGGAAAACAGCCTCAACGAGTATCCAGCAAGGCGGCGTCACGCGATGCCTGTCTCCTGTCCCGTTGAGATGATTTGTTTTGATACTGCATAGATTACTCATCCGCACAAGAACCGCTATGAATACAGTTGAGGCGAAAAAAGTCCTCGAAACCGCGTTGTTGTGCGCTCGCGAAGCCTTGTCGATCCACAGCTTGAAAAAGCTGTTTGTCGACGCCGACGAGAATGGCCGCGCGCGCGGCGTCGGGGTTGGTGCCGACACGATCAAGCAATTGCTGGAAGAGTTGCGGCTCGATTGGGCCGGCAAGGGCATCGAAGTGGTGAGCCTGGCCTCGGGCTGGCGTTTTCAAAGCCGCCCGGACATGAAAATGTATCTGGATCGGATGACGCCGGAACGCCCGCCGAAGTATTCGCGGGCGACCCTGGAAACCCTGGCCATCATCGCTTACCGGCAACCGGTGACGCGCGGCGATATCGAGGAAATCCGCGGCGTGGCCGTCAATTCGCAAACGATCAAGATGCTGGAAGACCGCGGCTGGGTCGACGCCATCGGTTACCGCGACGTGGTGGGGCGGCCGGCTTTGCTGGCCACCACCAAACAATTTTTGGACGATCTGGGTTTGAATTCGCTGTCCCAGTTGCCGCCTTTGCAGCAAATCAGCGAAATGCAGGGCAACGGGCTGGAAATGGAAGCCCTGGAAGCGGCCCTGCAGGAAAATTTTGACAAGGCAATGAACAACGTTGCAAACCATGGTGGTGCAGGTAGCGATACGGCTGTGACAGATGTGACAGCAAGCCCTGATGCCGGCCCCGATGCTTCAATTGATGAAGCCTTCACCCACGACCCTGCGCCAGAATTAACGGTTGACGCTGCGCCAGGTCAGCACAACCAAGAAACGAATAATGACTAATCCGACTACTCCAGAGACAGTAAATGGCGCCGCTTTGAGCGCTGTGGACGGCGCCGCCGACGTGCTTGCGAAACCGAAACGCCGCACCAAGGCGCAGATCGAAGCCGATGCCGCAGTCGCCACGGTCGCCGACGCGCCGGCCAAGCCTAAGCGCCGCGGCAATGCCGCCGCCGCCGATGCCGCCGACGCCGCATCCGCCGCTCCCCGCCGCTCCCGCCGCCGCCGCCGATGCCGCGGCCGCCGCGCCACTGAAAAAACCGCGTGCCAAAGCGGCCGCCAAAGCGGAACAGCCAGCGCCAGACGCGGCTGCCGTCGACGCTCCCGCTGTTCATGCCGCACCCGCCACCGATGCGCCAGCGGCCCGCCCACCGCGCGGTCGTCCCGCCCGGAACGCATCGACGGTCGCCGCCGACGCGGCGGTCGATGCGAGCGAGGTTGCGGCGCCGCGCCAGGAGCGCGCCCCGCGCGGTCCGCGTCAGATGCGCGCCGAGCAAGCCGATCGCGCACCGCGCATCAACTTGCCGCGCAGCGCGGTCGCGGCAGCGGTGGCGGAAGCCGAAGCGCCCGCCGTCGGGACCTTCGATGCGGAAGGCAATGTCATCGCCGCCCCGGCGCGCCCCGAGCGTCAGCGCAACGACGTGCGCGGCGCCGGCAAGAATGCCGGCAAAGGCAAGGGCAAGGGGCGCCAGTCCGGTCCGGCCGCCGCCGGCAAGGGTAGCGATGCCGATGCCGTGTTTTCCTTCGTCACCTCGGAGGCCTTCGACAGCGAAGAGCCGGTCAAGGGCCGCGGGGCGCAAAAAGCCGTGGTGCGGCGCGACCTGACGTCGGACGACGACGCGCCCAAGCTGCACAAGGTTCTGGCCGAAGCCGGTCTCGGTTCGCGCCGCGACATGGAAGACTTGATCATGTCGGGCCGCGTTTCGGTGAATGGCGAGCCGGCCCATATCGGCCAGCGCATCTTGCCGACCGATCACGTCCGCATCAACGGCAAATTGATACAGCGCCGCGTCAGCAAGAAGCCGCCGCGCGTGCTGGTGTACCACAAGCCGGCCGGCGAGATCGTCAGCCACGACGACCCGGACGGCCGTCCATCCGTGTTCGACCGCTTGCCGACGATGAAAGCCGGTAAGTGGCTGGCCGTCGGCCGGCTCGACTTCAACACCGAAGGTTTGCTGCTGTTTACGACTTCGGGCGACCTGGCGAACCGCCTGATGCACCCCCGTTACGGCATCGACCGCGAATACGCGGTGCGCACCCTGGGCGAGCTGGAAGAGGGCATGCGCCAGAAACTGTTGGCCGGCGTCGAGCTGGAAGACGGCCTGGCGAACTTCTCCAAGATCGCCGATGGCGGCGGTGAAGGCATCAACAAGTGGTATCGCGTGATCATCGGCGAAGGCCGCAACCGCGAAGTGCGCCGCATGTTCGAAGCGATCGGCTTGACCGTCTCGCGCCTGATCCGTACCCGTTACGGCGCCATGACACTGCCGAGCGGATTGAAGCGCGGTCGTTGGGAAGAGATGGAAGAAAACGATGTGCGCGACATGCTCACGTCCTATGGCATCGAGAAGAAGATGCCGGCCTCGGGCGACCCGCGCGCGGCAGCCGCCGCCAAGGGTCGCGCCGCGCCGCGCGAATCGGACGAGCCGAACGGCAACCGCATCGACGTCAGCAACCGCAACGCCGATCCCTTCCCGTCCACCGGGCGCGGCGTCGGTCGCGGCCAGCCGCAGGGCCAGTACGCTGTCCAAGGCCAAGGTCGTCCGCAAGGTCAGTTCGGCGGCGGCCAAGGCCAAGGCCAAGGCC
>DMYQ01000297.1:21142-21669 GCA_003482555.1 Janthinobacterium sp.
GGCCAAGGCCAAGGCCAAGGCCGTCCGCAAGGTCAGGGTCGTCCCGGTGGTCAGGGTCGTCCGGGCGGCGAAGGCCGTCCCGGCGACAGCCGCGGCCCGGGTCGCGGTCAATCCAGCGCCGCACCTTTCCAGGGGCAGCCGCGTTCGTCCGCCGCTTTCGAAGGCCAGGGCCGTCCGCAGGGGCAAGGGCAGGGCCGTCCGCAAGGGCAGGGTCGTCCGAACGGCGACGGCCGACCGGGCGAAGGGCGCGCGCCGCAGCGCACCCGTCAACCCGATCCGCTGCAAACGACCTTCGGTTTCGCCAACACCGGTCCGCGTCGCGGCGGTGCGGGTGCCGGCCAGGCCCGTTCCGGCCAGCCGCGCGGCGGCATGGACCAGGGTCGCGGCGGCATGGATCAGGGCGCCCCGCGGCGTCCCCGCGGCAAGGCTTGAGCCGACTTCGAATGACGCCGGGCCGGCCGCGCGGCGGCCTGTTTGGCCGCTTCCGATGTGTTGTATGCGCGCCCTCGGGCTGTGTGCGGCATTGC
>DMYQ01000298.1:0-2225 GCA_003482555.1 Janthinobacterium sp.
ATGTCGGATGCTCCATGTCGGATTGACGATCATGAAATTTCTCGAATTCACGCCGGGACTGTGTTCCCGCGCGCTCGTGTTGCTGCTGGCCGCGGCGCCCCCGGCCTGGGCCCAGTTGCAGCCGCTCGACGATCAGGAATTGTCGGCCATGCGCGGCCAGGGTTTGATTGCCGTGAGTAACAGCAGCCTGGGCGGTTTTGATTTCACCCGCATCGCGCTCGACGCCGACGTCACCCTGAGCGCCAATTTCCGCAACACCCGTCTGGGCGCATATACCCTCGCCGGCAACAACGGCCTGGGCGCCGACATCGACATGCCGCTGCTGCAATTTGGCCGCAGCGACGCCGGCGACGCCAAGCGCACCGTGCAAATCAGCAATCCCTATTTTGAAGTGGTGTACAGCACCGCCACCACCAGCGCGCCGCGCCAGGTGGTCGGCATGCGCCTCGGTTTCGACGGCATCAGCGGCGACATCGGCCTGAAGCTGGCCAGTCTGTCGGGCTCGATGCTGGTGAATGGCGCGGCCGCCGACGGCAGCGCCTTGACGCTCGACTCGCGTCTGGCGCCGAACGGCGGCAAGCGTTGGGACGGCAGTTGCGTCGGCTCTTGCCTGTCGCTGTCCCAGCTGGGCGGGGTGACGGCCGGCGACGCCAGCGGGCCGAGCCGCGATTTCTGGATGTCCGTCTTGAAAACCGGGGTGCAATTCCAGACCCCGTCCGGCACCACCTTGACGCCCGACGTGGCGCAATCGGGGGTCTGGTTGAATTGGCGCGACCGCTTGACGGCGCTCTCCACCAACGGCTTGACGCCGCCGAATCTGCCGAAAGGGCGCTGAGAATGCGCGCCCCCTTTTGCTTCCCCTTTCGAGTTTCCTCTTGCGCGGCCCTGCTGGCGCTGATGGCGCTGGCGCCGGCCGCCGGCGCCGCCGGCCTGCAACCCTTGAACGACGCGGCGCTGGCTGCGGTGCGCGGGCGCGACGGCGTCAGCTTCGACCTGGCCGGCTTTTCCATGGACGGCAACGCGCGCCTGACGTACACGGCCTCGCCCACGCAGAGCAGTTACGTGGCCAATATGAGCGCTTCGCGCAGCGACAGCGCGAACGCATTTTCCGACCCTTACCGGCTCGACATCGTGTCCGGCGCGCCCGGCCTGGCCGACGTCGTGCAACTGGCTTTTCCCATTAATGCGAACGGCGAGCAGCGCTGGCAGATGACCTACGATTGGGGCGTGAACGCCGATGGCGTGGCCCGCGACGGCGGCAGCGTGCTGCTCAAGGATGCCGTGTTTTACGGCGGCGGCTTGCAGTTTTCCACGCCCCGGCTCGACGACGGTGTCGCCTTTGGCCTGGCGCTGAATGTGAACGTGGGCCAGTTGTCGCTGCAGCCGAACGGGCGCCTGGACGCCGGCGAACAGATGGGGCTGCGCGGCATCCGCCTGGGCGGGGTCGATGCGAACGGCAACTTCAACAACACGCCCTGGGTGATCGCCGACGTGGCGACGCAGCCGGCCGTGATCAACGCCCTGTCCGACGCCAGCGGGCCGCGCCTGCACATCGGCATCGACTGGCCCGACCCCCGCTTCGGCAACGGCGCCGCCGCCAGCGGCGGTCTGCAGGTCGACAATATTTCCTTCGTCAGCCCGGGGCAGCCCAGCGTCGACCTGGGCTCTTCCCGCATCGGCTCGATGCAGGTCCAGTTTCTCGACATTAAGTTTCGGCGCTGACATGGGAAAGCTCCCGCTGCTGGCGCTGGCGCTGACGTTCACCTGCTGCTGTTGCGGGCAAGCCGCCGCCGGCGCGCCCGCGCGCGCGCTGGACGACGCCGAACTGTCGCAGGTGAGCGGACGCGACGGCATCAGCTTCGCCGCCCACGTGGTCTTGAACGACCCGGCCCTGGTCGGCGCCGTCAGCGACAGCCGGCTCTCGCTGGGTTTTCAGGCTGGCGGCCAGAGCAGCTACATCGTGGTCAAGAATGTGCGCGGCACGGTCGACATGTTCGCCGTCAGCATCGGCGTGCAAAAGAAACCGGATGGCAGCGACTACATGGCGATCGGCTTGCCCGGTTATGTCAGATACAGCAATTTCGGCTTCGAGTCCCTGAACGTGCAGAGCGACCCGCTGGCGCCGGTGACGGGCGGCCTGGGCAGCATGAACTTGAACGGTACGGTATCGCTGCAGGGACAGTTCAGGATGTGGACGCACTGAAGCGCGTCGCAAAGCGCGTCGC
>DMYQ01000298.1:2399-9524 GCA_003482555.1 Janthinobacterium sp.
TCGCAAAGCGCCTCGCAAAGCGCTGCCGCGGCGGCGGCCGGCCCGGCTAGCTGAAAGGCAGCGGCTGCTTGCTGACGGCCACCAATGCGATGTAGGCGAACACGGCCAGCGCGGCGATGAAGGCGGAGACGCGCACGGCCTTGGTTTTGCCGCGTTTCAAGGCGATGCTGCCCAGTACGATATACAGCACCAGGGCCAGCAGCTTGGCCGTCAGCCACCCTTGCGCGAAGGGATACTGGCCGCTCCACAGCACCAGGCCGAGGGCGCTGGCCAGCAACAGGGTATCGATCAGGTGGGGCGCGATCTTTACCCAGCGCCGTTGCAGCAGGGCCGAGTCGCGCGCCATCCAGCAACCGCGCAGCAAGAAAAAGAGGCCGCTGAGCATGGCGCAGCCCATGTGGAAATGTTTCAAAGTGAAATAGCTCATGGTCTCGTCGTCGGTGGGGAAGGCGTCATGATCGGTCCTCGCGGGCGGTGCTGCAAGTTTACTTTGCGGCCATGCCCGGGGAGAGCTGGGAATGGGCAAAAAATCCCTCGCAATCTTGTCAAATGAAGAATAGAATGCCGGACGAGTTTTACCGTGCTCAAGGCCATGTTTGGCCACCTTGGGCACGTTTCCAACCTTCACGCCCTGCCCATGCTCAAGCCGACCCCCGTCATTTTCCCGCCCACCCGCCGCAACGACGGCCTGGACACGCTGCGCGCGCTGGCCATCATCCTCGTGTTCATGTACCACTACATGTGTTTCGTCAGCCACGAGCCAACTTTTGGCTGGGGCAGCACGGTGGGCTGGGTCGGTGTCGACCTGTTTTTCGTGCTGAGCGGCTACCTGATCGGCAATCAATTGTTTTCCGGCCTGGCCGCCGGCAAGCCCCCGTCCCTGCGCGCCTTTTACGCCCGGCGCCTGTTGCGCACCTTGCCGAATTTCTATGTCGTGCTGGCCCTGTATTTCCTCTTCCCCGCCGCGATGGGTGGCGCCCAGCCGCCGCCGCTGTGGCGTTTCCTTACCTTCACGCAAAACCTGTGGCTCACGCCGGGCACGGCCTTTTCCCACGCCTGGTCGCTGTGCGTCGAAGAACAGTTTTATATCTTGCTGCCGGCCGCCATTTTGCTGGGCCTCAAGTTCGGCAAGTCGATCCGCCTGGCCTGGGTCGCCCTGGGTTTGATGCTGCTGGCCGGCATCGTCACACGCAGCCTGCTGTGGGTGGAATACGGGCGCGAGGCGGGCGGCGCGGTCGAGCACTATTACCCGAACGTGTATTACTCCAGCTTTTGCCGCTTCGATGAGTTCTTGCCCGGCGTCGCCGTGGCGCTCATCAAGAATTTCCATCCGCAAGTCTGGCGCCGCATGCTCGCCTGGGGCAATGCCGGCCTGGCCGCCGGCGCCGCGGCGGTGGCGCTGCTGTTTTATTCGGTGCTGGAGTATTACTATATCGACGGCTATGGCTATGGTTATTTCATGAGCGGCTTCGGCTATTCCCTGCTGGCCATGGCCTTCGCGCTGCTCGTCGTCGCCGCCCTCAGCCCGGCCTCGTATCTGTACCGCGTGCGCATTCCCGGCGCCGCCGCGCTGGCCGCCTGGTCGTATGCGATTTACCTGACGCACAAGCCGCTGGCGGTCATCGCCCATCGTTTGCTGGCCAATCTCGGCATTCCCGCCGCGCTTGAAGTGGGCATTGTCGTGCTCGCCTGCCTGCTGGCCGGCTGGCTGCTGTACCGCCTGGTCGAGCGGCCTTTCATGCGCTTGCGCGACAGCAAATTCCCCAGCAATGTCGCGGCCGAGGCGGTTGCCGCGGCGGCGCCCGAGCGTGCGCGCGCCGCCTGAGACCCGGCGGGCTGGCGCTCCCACCTTGCGGACGAGCCGACGCGCTTGCCTTCCACACGCGGCCGTATCGGCGTCGGCGCTCTATGTGGCCATTTTCAATGCCGCCATCGGCGCCGGCGCCATGCTGGGCGCCTGGCTTTTGAGCCGCGGCGGCTTTCCGGCCGTGATGGCGGCGGCCGGACTGGGTGGCGTGGTGTCGATTTTTCTGGTGCACAATAGCTGCCGTTCGCTGCCGCTCGGCGCGCAGCCGGCCCGATGAGGTACACCGGCCGCCGATGGGGCCCTGTTGCCACCCCGCCACGGATCACGTCACGGCCCCCGCGGTGCGTGGCGCCCCTTGCGGCAGGCGTGCGCGGCATCAAGGCCCGGGGTTTCAGGTATTGGCCAGCGCCGCGCGTAGCGTGTCCACCTTGTCGAGGACGGCGGGGCGGGCTTCCCTGGCGCGCGAGACGATGTGCACGTCGATGGCCAACAGGCGCGCCAGTTGCGCCGGCAGGGCACGGTAGGCCACGCCGATGTGCGAGGTCGCGCGCATGGATTCCGGGCACAGGGCCACTCCTTCGCCGGCCGCCACGCAGGCGAGCAGGGTGGTGAAGTCCTTCGGTTCCAGGCGCCGTGGCGCCGCGTAGCCGGAATGCTTGAAGCTGCGTTCGCACTTGTCGTAGTAGGCCGGGTTGTCGGCGCGCGAAAACCAGAACAGGGGCAGGTCGCCCAGTTCCTGGAGGCCGACCACCGCCCTGGCGGCGGCCGGGTGCCGCTCGGGCAGGATGACGATCATCGGTTCACATCCCGCCGACTCGACCCGCAAGTCGCTTGACTGCGCGGCGATGTCGCCGACGATGGCGATATCGAGTTCGCCGCGCCGCACGCGCTCCACCAGTTGCTTCGACATGGCGCGCTCGAGCGGGCGTCCCCTGGCGAAGCCGGGATCGTTGATCAGCGCGTTCAGGCGCGGATGCATGGCGTAATTGATGACGCTCGTTAAACCCATGCGGACGATGTCGGCGCCCGCGTCCTCGTCGTGGAATTGGCGCGTCATCGCTTGCACGGCCAGATCGAGCGCGACGAGGATTTTTTGGGCTTCGTCCTTGAACGCTTCGCCGGCCGGCGTCAGGCTGACGCGGCGGGTGTCGCGCTCGATCAGTCGCACCCTCAATAAGTCTTCCAGTGCCTGGATCTGGCGCGACAAGGGCGGTTGCGACATGTTCAGCAATTCCGCCGCGCGGCGGAAATTGAGTTCTTGCGCAACGGCGAGATAGCACTGCAGCGTGCGGGTGCTGGGCAGTTGCCTGGACAGTATCAGCATCCGTCCCCATCCCCGCCCCGGAATGGCTTGGCGGGCGCCACTCCCGTCCATTTCATCGTTTCAATTTGCATGCTGTCTTGCCTGTTTGAAAGGGT
Source organism: Janthinobacterium sp. (assembly GCA_003482555.1). GTDB lineage: Bacteria > Pseudomonadota > Gammaproteobacteria > Burkholderiales > Burkholderiaceae_D > Janthinobacterium. Next base: position 5,626 of record DMYQ01000298.1, read on the forward strand.
ATGCGCACCCGCCGGTTACTCATCCGGCGGGTGTCAATCAACCAAATATGAAATGATTTTATCAATGTACCGATTAATATGACAGGGGCGCGCCGGGCGAGTGCCTGTCATCCGGGGGCGCGGCAGAAACGCGCTCAAGCCATGCCGGCGCGGCGCCGCAGTTGCGTGCAATGCGCGGCCCAGACCAGCAGCATCAGCAAGGGCATGGCGGCGCCGACGGCGCACAACGCCGGCCAGCCGCCGGCGGCAAAGCTCAGGCTGGCCAGGCTGGAACCGGCCGCCGCGCCGATAAAGCCACCGGCGATGAAGACGGTGGTGACGCGCGCGCGCGCCTGCGGCGCCAGCTTGTAGATGATGGACTGGTGCGTCACCTGCAAGCCCATCACGCCGATGTCGAGCAAGAGCACGCCGACGATGAGCGGGGCCAGCGACTGGGCGCCGAAAGCGATGCACAACCAGGATGCCAGCGAGGTCAGGATCAGCAGCCAGGTGGCCAGGCGCGCGTGACCGCGGTCGGCCATGCGTCCGGCCGTGTTGGCGGCCAGGGCGCCGGCCGCGCCGACCAGGCCGAACAGGCCGATCTGCATTTCCGAATAGTGGTAGGGGGCGGCGCTGAGCAGGAAGGTCAGGCCGGTCCAAAAGACGCTGAAGGTGCCCAGGCCCAGGCCGGCGAACAGGGCGCGCTGGCGCAGCAGCGGTTCCTGGCCGATGATGTCGGCCAGGGATGCCAGCAGCTTGATATAGCGCAGCTTGCCACGCGGCGCTTCCTGGGGCAGGATGGCGCGCAAAGTGAACAGCAGGGCCGTCACCGCGACGGCCGCCAGCAGGTAGACGGAGCGCCAGCCGCCGCTGAGCTGGGCGACCACGCCGGCCACGGTGCGCGCCAGCAGAATGCCGAGCAGCAAACCGGTCATCACGGTGCCGACCAGGCGGCCGCGGCTATGGTCCGGGGCGTAAGAGGCGACCATCGAGGTCACCACCATGAGGGCGCTGGCGCTGATGCCCATCAGCACGCTGGCCACGGCGAACATGGCATAGCTCTGGCTGCAGGCCGCCAGCAAGAGGGCCACGATCTTGCCCACCAACATGAAGGTGAGCAACTGGCGGCGGTTCAACACGTCGCTCAGGGGCACCAGGAAGACGATCCCCAGCACGTAACCGACCTGGGTGGCGGTGACCAGGTAGCCGGCGCGCGTCACGCTGACCTGGAAGGAGTGGGCGAGCAGCGATGTGAGCGGCTGGACGTAGTACAGGCTGGCGACCAGCACGCCGGCGGCCAGGGCGAACAGCAGGATGCGGCCCTGGGTGAGCAGGGTGGCGGGGTCGAATGCGGGTGAAACCTTGGTCATGGACAGCTTTCGCGATAGGGGGCGTTGACAGGATAGCGACGATTGTAGAATTTTGTGCGGCGAAGATAAATACCGCATAATGCTATTACACTATTCGTTTAATATGAACAAAGGGGGGCGCTTGGATCGTTTGAAAGCCATGCAGACATTCGTGCGGATTGTCGAGGCGAACAGTTTTACGCGGGCGGCCGAGACCCTGGGCTTGCCGCGCGCCGCCCTCACGGCGAGCCTGCAAAATCTGGAAGCCTTCCTGGGGACGCGCCTGTTGCAGCGCAGTACGCGGCGCCTGTCGCTGACGCCGGACGGGGCCGAGTATTTCGCGCACTGTGTGCGCATCCTGGTCGAAGTCGAAGCGGCCGAGACGGCGTTTCGGGGACAGGGCGGGCGCGGCCCGCAAGGCCGGCTCAGGCTGGACGTGCCGAGCGCGCTGTTTCGCCGCCTGATCGTGCCGCGCCTGGCGGAGTTCCGGCGCCGTTATCCGGATCTCGAGTTGCTTGTCACCATGGGCGACCGCCTGGTCGACCTGATACAGGATGGCGTCGATTGCGCCTTGCGGGTGGGGGCCTTGCGCGATTCTTCGCTGATCGGGCGCCGCATCGGCACCATGCACTTTCTCTGTTGCGCGGCGCCCGCCTATCTGCTCGATCGCGGCACGCCGCCAACGCTGGAGGCCCTGGCCGGGCACCTTGCCGTCGGCCATTTGTCAGGGAGCACGGGGCGCGCCTTCGACTGGGATTTCCAGGTCGATGGACGGGTGCTGACGGTGCCGATGAAATCGATGGTGGCGGTGAACGACGCCGAAGCGTATCTGAGTTGCGGCTTGAATGGCCTGGGCTTGCTGCAAGTGGCGCGCTACCAGGCGCGCGAGCATGTGCGCAGCGGCGCCCTGGTCGAATTGTTTGCGCAGTGGAAGCCGGTGCCGATGCCGATCTCGCTGATCTATCCGGGGACGCGCCAGGCGTCGCCGAAATTGCGCGCCGTCACAGACTGGCTCGCCGAGCTGTTCGGCAGTGATCCAGAGTTTGACGAGCGGGCTTGAACGGGCGCGGCGCCGGAAAACGCCGCTGTCGCTAGTGCCCGCGGGCGCGGCGGTTCAGGCGCGCGCGGCCATCGCCTTGTGGATGTCGGCCGTGATTTCATAGGAGCGCAGGCGGTGCGCGTGCTCGAAAATCTGCGAGGTGATCATCAATTCATCGGCGCCCGTGCGTTCCATGAAAGCTTGCAATTGTTCGGCCACCGTGTCCGGCGCGCCAATGGCCGAGCAGGACAGCACGGAGTCGAGCAAAGCCTTGCCCTGGGCGCCGATCTGTTCGAGGTAGCCGGGCAGGGGCGGCGGCAGGCGCGACGGCCGGCCGCTGCGCAGCTTGACGAAAGCTTGCTGCATCGAGGTGGCGCGCAAGTGCGCCTCGGCGTCGGTGTCGGCGGCGAACACATTGAAGCCGAGCATGACGTAGGGCTTCGCCAGTTGCGCCGAAGGCTGAAAATTGGCCCGGTACAGCGCCACCGCCTGCATCATTTGCTGGGGCGCGAAATGCGAGGCGAAAGCATACGGCAAGCCCAGTTGGGCCGCCAACTGGGCGCCAAACAGGCTGGAGCCGAGTATCCACAGCGGCACCTTGCTGCCCTTGCCGGGGACGGCCAGGACGCGCTGTTTCGGCTCATCGCTCATGTAATCCATCAATTCCAGCACGTCTTGCGGAAATTGATCGGCGTCCGATTCGAGCGTGCGGCGCAGCGCGCGCGCCGTGTTCTGGTCGGAACCGGGCGCGCGGCCCAGGCCCAGGTCGATGCGGCCGGGATAGAGCGCCTCGAGGGTGCCGAATTGCTCGGCGATCACCAGCGGCGAGTGGTTGGGCAGCATGACGCCACCGGCGCCCACCCGTATCGTCGAAGTGCCGGCCGCGACATGGGCCATGACGACGGCCGTGGCGGCGCTGGCGATGCCGGGCATGCCATGGTGTTCGGCCAGCCAATAACGGTGGTAGCCCCAGCGCTCGCCGTGGCGGGCCAGATCGAGGGTGTTGCGAAACGAGGTGGCGGCGTTACCGCCTTCCACGATGGGGGCGAGGTCGAGTATGGAAAATGGAATCATGCCGAGAATATCGGGTCGATCGCTGGAAACGCAATGTCGCATTTGGCATGACCCTGTGGTTCCGAAGGGAATATATTGCATATTGGCATAGAAAATTTGCGTAGTGAAATAATATAAAAAGCATGCTATCGCATCACGCAAGAAACTCGAAGGCGGGCGCGCCGATCTGGTGTGTCAATATATTCCCGCATGGCTGGCGGGGCATTTCAACTGGAGCCGGCCCTTCTTCCCGCTGACCGATGTCGTCATATCGGATCGCGCCGTGGCGGCGCCGCGCAAGCTGGCCGACCTGGCCGGAGGGCCGATCGGCACCGTGCTCGGCTATGAATATCCCGACCTCGCGCTGGCCATGGGCGGCGCCCTGGTGCGCGATGACGCTCCCTCGAGCGATAGCAATTTGCGCAAGATCGCCGCCGGGCGCGGGAGCCACGCCGTCACCACCCGCATATTTCTGAATT
>DMYQ01000148.1:0-15582 GCA_003482555.1 Janthinobacterium sp.
ACGAGCGAATCCACGGCTGGGTGGTGGGCGGCAAGCAGAGTTTCCGGCACTACGCCTAGCACGGCTACTGGGCGCTTGACTACACCACCCTGGACGCCAACATGGGCACCCGCGACGAGTTGCGCACGATGGTGGACACGGCCCACGCGCAAGGCATCCGCGTGCTGTTCGACGTGGTGCTGAATCATCCCGGCTATGCCGACATCCGCACCCTGGCCGACTACAAGGTGCCGGTGCTGTGGCCCGGCCACGAAGGGGCCACCCTGAAGGACTACCACGGCTATATCGACTACAACAATTTCGCCTTCGACGCGTGGTGGGGCCGCGACTGGGTGCGCGCCGGCCTGCCCGGTTACACGGAAGGCGGCAGCGACGACTACACCATGCAACTGGCCTATCTGCCCGACTTCCGCACCGAAAGCGCGCAAGCGGTCGGCCTGCCCCCGCTGCTGCGACACAAGCCCGATACCCTGGCGCGCGCCCTGCCGGCGACCACCGTGCGCGGCTACCTGGTGTCCTGGCTGAGCGACTGGGTGCGCGAATTCGGCGTCGACGGCTTCCGCTGCGACACCGTCAAGCACGTCGAGCCGGCCAGCTGGCTGGCGCTGCGCGCGGCGTCGACGGCGGCGCTGGCCGACTGGAAACGGCGCCACCCGGCGCAAAAAATCGACGACGCGCCCTTCTGGATGACCGGCGAAGCGTGGGGCCAGGGCCCCGAGCGCGGCGCCTGGAGCGACGCCGGCTTCGACTCGATGCTCAATTTCGACTTCCAGGATGCCGCCGAGGGCGACTGGGCCGCGCTCGACGCGCTGTACCGGCGCTACGCCGGCCTGCTCGCCGGCGGCGACCACGACATCCTGTCCTACATCTCTTCGCACGACACGCGCCTGTACCCGCGCGCGCGGCTGCGCCACGGCCTGAGCGCGTTGCTGCTGGCGCCCGGCGGCGTGCAATTGTTTTATGGCGATGAAAGCGCCCGCCCGCCCGGCGCCGCGCCCGACGGCGACCCGCGGCAAGCCACCCGCTCCGACATGAACTGGGCCAGCCTGGACGCCGCCACCCTGGCGCACGCGCGCAAGCTGGGGCGTTTCCGCGCGCGCCACATTGCGCTGGCGCGCGGCGCCCACACGCGCCTGAGCGAGCAGCCGTATGTGTTCGCGCGCCGCATCGATGCCACAGATGCCAGCGGCGCCGCCGGCGCCGACCGCGTCATCGTCGCCCCCGAGGCGAGCGGCCCGCTCGACATCGCCGTCGCCGGCGTCTTCCCGGACGGCGCCCGCCTGCGCGACGCCTACAGCGGCCGCGCAACGGTGCTGCGCAAGGGCCGCGTCGCCCTGCTCGCCGAGGGCAGCGTGCTGTTGGAGGCGGCTCCATGACGCCACTCCCACTCCACGACGTGCTGGTGGTCGGCGGCGCCGGCGTCGATACGGCCGTGCGCCTGCCCTCGCTGACCCTGCCGGCGGCCGACTCGGTGCAAGTGCCGGCCATCCGCGACTACGTCGGCCACACCGGCAACGGCGTCGCCCTCGGCTGCCACGCGCTGCGACTGAACACCAAATTCATCGACTTCATCGGCGCCGACCCGCAGGGCGAACTGATACTGGCCCGTTACCGCGAACGGGGCCTCGACTTCAGCCACCTGGTGGAAGCGAGCGGCACCCGCCGCAGCGTCAATCTGATCGATCCGCAGGGGCGGCGCCTGTCGCTGTACGACGGCCGCCACCCGGACACGCTGCGCATGCCGCGCGAGTTTTACCTGCCCTTCCTGAGCGCCACCCGGCACGCGCATTTTTCCATCATGGGCTGGGTCGCCGAGCTGTACGACGACGCCCAGGCGCTGGGCGTGACGGTGTCGACCGACCTGCACGACTGGGACGGCACCAATCCCCATCAGCGCCCATTCGCGCTGCGCTCGGATCTGGTCTTCCTCAGCACGGCGGCGCTGGGCGCGCGGCGCGACGCGGTCATGGGCGACATATTGCGGCACGGGCGGGCGCGGGCCGTGATCGCCATGGCCGGCGCCGCCGGCGCCTACCTGCTGGCGCGCGGCGACGGCGGCGTGCGCCACTTCCCTTGCGCGCCCCTGCCGCGCCCGGGCGTCGACAGCAACGGCGCCGGCGATTCCTTCGTCGCCGCTTTCCTCGCCACACACCTGGCCGGCGAAGGGTTTGACGTCGCCATGCGCCTGGGCGCCATTGCCGGCGCCTACGCCTGCGGCTGCCACGGCACGCACGAGCAATTCATCGGCGCCGCCGAACTGCGGGCGCGGCACGCCGCCATGTAGGCACGGCAACCGAGTCGGGGATTTCTCGCCGCCGGAAACGGTCTATACTCAGGCGGCCCTAGGAAAACGCCATCGCGGCGGATACCAAAGGTGCTGTCTCTTGAACTTAACCGTTTCCCAAAGGAGAATATCATGGCTTATGTTGATGGTTTCGTGGTGCCCCTACCAAAGAAAAATATCGATGCCTACCGTCAGGTGGCGAAACGCTACGGCTCGATCTGGCGCGAACACGGCGCCCTGAAATATTGCGAATGCATAGGCGACGACGTCAAGCCGGGCAAGCTGACGTCCTTCCCCCAAAGCGTCGACCTGAAAGACGATGAAACCGTGGTCTTTTCGTGGATCACCTACGAATCGCGGGCCCATCGCGACAGCGTCAATGAAAAGGTGATGAACGACCCGCGCATGGCCGACATGATGAAGCCGGAAAATCTTCCCTTCGACGGCAAACGCATGATCTACGGCGGCTTCGAGGTGATGCTCGAGCTGTAAGGCACGCCCCCGGCTTGGCGTTGCAGGGCGCCCAGGCGGGCTGCCGACAGGTGCGAACCGGGCGCGCACGATTGCGCTCCGCCAGAATCCCGTCGCGCCAGCGGTACAGAATCGCTCTGATAAGGAGGACGACCATGAAACCACTGACCATCTTATTGTTGCGTCACGCGGACAAGCCCGGCCCAGACACGGGCGCCGGGGTGGACGCCCAAGGGCGGCACGACGCCGACAGCCTGTCGGTGCGGGGCTGGCAGCGGGCCGGCGCGCTGGCCCTGTTGCTGTCGGGACATGGCGCGGCGCCCACGCCGCAGGCGCTGTTCGCCTCGGCCGCGCGCACGGGCAGCCGGCGTTCGGGGCAAACCGTGGCGGCGCTGGCGGCCAAACTGGGCCTGGAAATCGACGACCGGCTCGGCAAGGGGGAGGAAGTCCAGCTCGCCGAGCTGATCCTGGGCCGTGGCGGCGTCCTCGCCGTCTGCTGGCAGCACGAGGGTTTGCCCGCCATCGCCCGGCATGTGCTGGGCGATGCCGCGCCGCCCGACTTGCCCGCCGCCTGGCCCGAATCGCGCTACGACATGCTGTGGCAACTGCAAAGGGAGGCGCAGGGCTGGACGTTCCGGCAATTGCCGCAAATGCTGCTGGCCGGCGACACCGACGCGCCCATCGCCTGAGCGCACGCGCACCCGCGCAGCACGACACTAGCGGCCCGGCACACCGCGGAAAAGGTCGCCGGCCCAGAGGGCGTCGATGCCCGCCGCATCCCAATTTTCACGGGCTTCGCGGCCGGCGATGGCATCGTTGGCCTCCCCCAGCGCCAAGTCGATGCGTTCGACGGGAATATAGGTATTGGTCTTGGTCGAGAAAAACACCTTGACCACGGGCTTGGTCAGCGAGGCCGGGTTTTGCTCGACCACGACGGCCAGGCGCCCGCTGCGCATCTTCACCAGCGCCCCGGTCGGATAGATGCCCAGGGTCTTGATAAAGGCCGACAGCACGGCCTGGTCGAAATGACCTTTCCAGGAAATCATCCGGGCCACCGACTCGGCCGGGTCCCAGCCCGCCTTGTAGGGACGGTTCGAGGTGATGGCGTCGTACACGTCGCATACGGCGCCCATGCGCGCCATCAGCGAAATCGCCTCGTTGCACAGGTGGTGGGGATAGCCGCTGCCGTCGATTTTTTCGTGGTGGTGCAGGCACACGTCGAGCACCGCATCGCTGGCCGCCTGGCCCTGGAACAGCAAATCGTGGCCGCGCACCGGGTGGCTCTTGACGGCCTCGAATTCGGCGTCCGTCAGCTTGCCGGGCTTGTTGAGTATCTTGAGCGGCACCATGGCCTTGCCGATGTCGTGCAGCAGGCCGGCCATGCCCGCGCCGCGACAACCCGCCTCGTCCATGCCCAGGGCCCGCCCCAGCGCCACCATCAGGGCGCACACGGCCACCGAATGCATATAGGTATAGTCGTCGCTGGTTTTCAGGCGCGCCAGGCTGATCAGCGCGCCCGAGTTGCGCAAGACCGATTCGGAAATTTCCGTCACCAGGGGCAGGCAAGCCCGGGTGTCGATGGCATTGCCCAAACGCGCTTCGTTGAACATGGACACGGTCGCTGCGCGGGCGTCGCGACACAGGTTGGCGGCGCGCTGCAATTCCTCGGCGAAGGGAGCCGGCACGTTGGCGGACGCTGCTGGCGGTATGACCGGAACGAGGGGAACGGACGTCCGCGCAGCCGGCGCCACATCGGCGCCCCTGGCGGCGTCGATCCAGCATTCGAGCAAGCCGCTGCCGTGCGCGGCGCGCACGTCGGCCGCGTCATCGAGCAAAAATTTCGACTTCCAGAACGGATGCTTCAACCAAGGGCCGTCAAAGCCGTGCAAAAACATCCCCAAGCGCAAATCGGCCACTTTTATTTTTTTCAGGACACTCATATGCCGCTCCCAACATCATCACCCCGCGCGCTGGCAACAAGGGCAGGCGCTCAATGAGTTTCCTTCAGGATACACCATAACTTGAAACCCTGGCCGTGCATGCCGGCTATTCGCCCGACCCGAGCACCCGCTCGGCGGCGGTGCCGATTTACCAGAGCGTCGCCTACGCTGTGCATTGCCGAGGGCGCGCCCATGGCGCGTTCGCCGGCGCAGGCTAAAAGTGCTGCTCGACCAAATAGTCGATCAGCACCCTCACCTTCAGCGCCAGATGCGGCCCCGGCATGTAGACGGCGTGCACCGCGCCCGCGTACGGCGCGCACATCTGCCAGTCCGGCAACACTTGGCGCACCGTGCCGGCGGCCAGCGCGGCGCTCGCGCTGAAATCGGTCAGCAAGCCTATCCCGGCGCCGGCCTCGACCGCGCCCAGGATGGCCGCGCTATTGTCGATCGTCAAGCGCGCCCGCACCGCCACGCTGTGGCGCACGGCCCCGCGCTGCAAGGTCCAGCGTTCGCCAAAGGCTGGATAACCGAAATAGATGCAGGCGTGCCCGGCCAGCGCCTGCGGGTGCCCGGGCTCGCCGTGCTGGGAAAGATAGCCGGGCGCGGCCACCAGAATGTAACGCATCTGTCCCAGGGGCCGCGCCGCCAGCCCCGGCGCCAGCTCATGGGCGATGCGGATGCCCAGGTCATAGCCTTCGCCGACCAGGTCGACCAGGCGATCGACCAGGGTCAGGCGCAAGTCGACGTCGGGATACAGCGCCAGAAAACGCGGCAGGCGCGGCGCCAGCCAGACTTGCCCCAATACCACCGGCGCCGTGACGCGCACGACGCCGTTCGGCCGTGCGCTGTAACTGCCGGCCAGCGCGTGGATTTCGCGCGCCGTGCTGAGCATGCGCGCGCAACCTTCGTGCACATGCCGGCCCAGTTCAGTCAAGGCCAGCGAGCGCGTGGTGCGTTGCAACAGGCGCCCGCCCATGTGCGCCTCCAGACGCGACACGTGGCGGCTCACCGCCGACGTCGTCAGCGCCAGTTGGCGGGCGGCGGCCGAAAAGCTGCCACTGTCGACCACCTGGGCGAAGATCGCCATTTCCTTGAGCATTTCCATCGTCACCTTTGCACCTGCATCAACAATGCTTTGTATTTTAAGGCAATTGTTTATTTATTTGATGGGATTCATACTCGATGTTCTTGAAAGCGGCGCGACATGCGCGGCGCGACTTTGAACAACTTTTTTACCAGCGGAGAAACGCATGAAACCTCAGCAAGAGCAACAACACATGAAGCAGCGCGCCCTGGGCTCGCAGGGATTGATCGTTTCAGCCATGGGTCTCGGTTGCATGGGCATGAGCACCACCTACGGCCCGGCCGATGAAACGGAATCGCTGGCCACCCTGCGCCGCGCCCTGGAACTGGGCGTCAACTTCTTCGACACGGCCGAGCAGTACGGCCCTTATCAGAATGAAGAATTGCTGGGCCGCGCCTTCAAGGGTCGCCGCCATGACGTCGTGCTGGCCACCAAGTTCGGTTTCCGCATCGAAGATGGCGTGACCACCGGCGTGAACAGCGACCTGTCGCACATCCGTAGCGCCGTCGAAGGTTCGCTGCGCCGCCTGGGCACCGATCACATTGACTTGCTTTACCAGCACCGCATCGATCCGGCCGTGCCGATCGAAGACGTGGTCGGCGTGATGGCCGAGCTGGTGCGCGAAGGCAAGGTGCGCTACCTGGGACTGTCCGAAGCGGGCGCGGCGAATATCCGCAAGGCGCACGCGGTACACCCGATCAGCGCCCTGCAAAGCGAATATTCTTTATGGGAACGCAACCTGGAGGAAGAGATACTACCCCTGCTGCGCGAGCTGGGCATCGGCCTGGTGCCTTTCAGTCCGCTCGGCCGCGGTTTTCTGGGCGGTACGGCGCGACGCGCGGAAGAGTACCCGCCGAACGACTTCCGCCACCTCGATCCCCGCCTGCAAGGCGAAAACTATGACGCCAATATGCGCGCCGCGCAGGCGGTGGGCCGGATCGCCGCCGAGCGCGGCTTGAGCGCCGGCCAGGTGGCGCTGGCCTGGGTCTTGCAGCGCGGCGAAGACATCGTTCCCATCCCCGGCACCAAGCGGCGCGCCTATCTGGAGCAAAACGTGGCGGCGGCCGAACTCGTCCTGACTCTGGATGAAACGGCGGCGCTGGAAAGCGCGTTGACGCAAGTGTCGGGCGCCCGCTACAGCAAGGAAAGGATGGCCTGGGTCGACCGCTGAATGTTCGCGCCCGAAATACTCGCACTTGCTCGCGCTATTACTGCTCCGCCTGCTATCGATCAAGACGGGCCTGCGCCGTCTTACGTACAGTCACTGTTCGGATCGTGTCGCGTCCGCTTCATCGAACTCAAGGTTCACCGAACTTAACCACAAGGAGTGCATGGCATGAAAAAAATGGCATTGATATTGCAAGGTGGCGGCGCGCTGGGCGCGTTTGAATATGGCGTGGTGACCAGACTGGTCGAACTGGGCTGGCAACCCACGGCGGTCTCCGGCGTATCCATCGGCGCCATCAACGCGGCCGCCATCGCTGGCGCGGCCGACGGCGACGTCGCCGCCAACCTGCGCCGCATGTGGGCCGCCATCACCATGCCGGAAGTGCCGTGGCTGCCGCCTTCGAAACAGGGCAATCTGTCGATGTTCGGCAATCCGCACTTTTACTGGCCGCGCATGGATTACCTCGACATGCCCCGCTGGACCAGCCTGTGCAGCACGACGCCCATGTATGCGACCCTGGCGCGCAACTGCGACTTCGAGCAAATCAACGACCCCAACCACATGCGCGTGGCCGTCACCGCGACCGACTTGCAAACCGGCGCGCTGAGCACATTTTCCAACCATATCGCCCGTGGCGCCTCGGTGCGGACGGCCGGTCTCGGCCACCGCGCCTGGCATACCCGCCTCGACCCGGCCCACATCATGGCCAGCGGCAGCCTGCCGCCCGGCTTTGCCGCCACCACTATCGACGGCGCCCAGTACTGGGACGGCGGCCTGTTCAGCAACACCCCCATCGACGCCCTGCTCAACCTGCTTGAACCGGACGAGGTGGACAATCTGCCGATCTTCGTCGTCGACCTCTTCCCCACCGAGGGTTTGCCGCCACCGGCCGATCTGATCGAGGTGCAAACCCGCATCACGGCCCTGCAATACCAAAACCGCTTCTGGGCCCAGTTCGGCGGCGCCGGGGAATTGTCCGGCTTCCTGGACATGCTGACCCAATTGCAGCGCGAACTGCCAGCCGACAGCAGCCTGCAGCGTAGTCCCGCCTATCTGTGGCTGCAACGCCTGCGCGCCCTGAAAAACCTGCACGTGGTGCAAGCCGCGTCGCCGACCCTGACCGGCGGCTGCGATTTTTCACCGTACGGCGTGCAGCAAGCCTATCAAAGCGGACGCGAAGCCGTCGAGCGGCATTTCGCCGCCGCGCGACCGCACGTGGCCAAGGAACTCCAGGCCGCCGCAGCTTAATTAATATCACACCCGCGGCACCGGCAGCCATAGACTCAAGCGTCGAAGAGCGTCGAAGAGCGTCGAATACGGCGCCTTCGACCGCGCGCGCCAGCGGCTACCGTTTGATCTGGTTGCCGATCACGCCGCCCACGACGGCGCCGCCGACGGTGCCCACGCCATTGCCGCCACTGAGCGCGGAACCGGCCACACCGCCCACGGCGGCGCCGATGGCCGTATTGCGTTCACGCGGCGTCATGTCGGCACAACCGGCGGCCAAGAGCAAACCGATCATGCACAACGCTTTTTTAGCTACGTTCATGATGAACTCCTTCTTTTACCCTGAACAATCCATTAGATGATGGCCTGGGGATGAAGTTCCGCCCGGTGCGGCCGCGACCAAGCCTGAGGCGCATCAAGACGGCGAAATTTTCAGCGTCCTCACAAGCTTGCGCGCGTATTCTCCCCGCCTTGTTTTCATGCTATCCTTGACAAAAACAACTTCGTGATCGTTTCGATATCCATTCTCCACTCGGCCAGCCCGACGTTCAGCATCGACTCATCGGCGTATCCGCAAGTTACCAGCAGGACACAGCAAGACCCAGCGCATCCGGTTGCCGCGACAACCTATGCTCCCTTGGCTCGCGTCGCGGCGCAGGCCAGCTCTTTTTGGAGAATGCACCATGCCTAGCAATTCCAACCGCAAGACCGTTCCCGGCAGCCATCCGGCGCCTGTGGCAGGAGCGCGCGTCATCGGCCCCGTGCCACAGGATGAACGTTTCGAGGTGACGGTCAGGCTGCGCCGCAAAAGCACCCTGCAAGCGCTGACCGCCAACGGCTACGACGCCGACCGGCCGCCATCCCAGCGGCGTTACCTGACACGCGAACAATACGCGGCCGACCACGGCGCCGATCAGGCCGATATCGACAAGGTTGAAGCGTTCGCGCGCGACCACGGTCTGGTCGTGCTGAGCAGCAGCCCGACGCGCCGCAGCGTCTTCCTGTCCGGCACCGCACCGCAATTCGAGGCCGCCTTCGGCACCAAGCTGGAACAGATCGAACACGACCAGGGCGTTTGCCGCCAACGCAACTCCGCCTTGACGGTGCCATCCGACCTCGGCGACATCGTCGAAGGCGTGTTCGGCATCCAGGACGCGCCAGCCGCGCGGCCCCGCTTCCAGGTGCGCCCGGAGGCGCTGAACGTGGCCGCCCACGCCGCCAATACCTCCTTCACGCCGCCCGACCTGGCGAAACTCTACAATTTCCCACCGAATCTCGATGGCAGCGGCCAATGCATCGCCTTGATTGAACTCGACGGCGGTTACCGCACGGCCGACATCAAGCAATACTTCAAGGGCCTCAATCTGGCCACGCCCCACGTCAAGAGCATTTCCGTCGACGGCGCCAAGAACAAACCGAGCACTCCCAACAGCGCCGACGGCGAAGTCATGCTCGACATCGAAGTGGCCGCCGCCGTGGCGCCGAAAGCGCTGATCGCCGTGTATTTCGCACCCAACACGGACAAGGGCTTCCTCGACGCCATCACCATGGCCATCCACGACACGGTCAACAAGCCATCCGTGATTTCCATCAGTTGGGGCAACCCTGAGAAAAACTGGACGGCGCAAGCCATGACGTCCTTCGACCAAGCCTTTCAGACGGCTGCCGCGCTCGGTATTACCGTCTGCTGCGCGGCCGGCGACGCCGGCTCCGGCGACGAAAACCCGGACGTGACCACGCCGGATGGCCTGGCCCATGCCGACTTCCCCGCCTCCAGCCCCTTCGCCCTCGCTTGCGGCGGCACCAGCCTGGTCGCGGCCAACGGCGCCATCAGCAGTGAAACCGTGTGGGACGACGATCCGAAGCGCAGCGCCACCGGCGGCGGCGTCAGCGACTTCTTTTCCCTGCCCGCCTACCAGAACCAGGCCGGCGTGCCGCCGTCCGCCAACCAGGGCGGACGCATCGGGCGCGGCGTGCCCGACGTGGCCGGCAACGCCGACCCCGCCACCGGCTACGAAGTGCGGGTCGACGGCCAAAACTTCGTCTATGGCGGCACCAGCGCCGTCGCGCCCCTGTGGGCCGGCCTGCTGGCCTTGATGAACCAGAAGCTGGGCAAACCGGTCGGCTTCATCAATCCGCTGCTGTACGGTTCGGTCGCCGGCACCAACTCGCTGCATGACATCACCAGCGGCAACAACGGCGCTTATAACGCCAAGAGCGGCTGGGATCCCTGCACCGGCTGGGGTTCGCCGAACGGGGTCAACTTGCTGCACGCGATCGCCGGTTAGTCGGCGTAGCGATACCCGGGTCGGCTTAGCCCGCGGGGCAAGCCGACCCGGGGCCGAACTTGGCCTTGATTTCAGCGCAGAGCGCTAGTCCTGCGCCATCCGGCTTGCGTCGCCCCGCCAGCGCCGCAAGCCCAGCAGCACGCACGCGAGCAGCAAACCGGTCAGCGCGAACACTTCGCGCCGCACCTCGGCCAGCGAGGCCCCCAACTCATTGAGCGCGATAAAACCCTGGATGCCCGCCGTCGATGGCAAGGCCCAGCGCGCATATTGCAAGACGGTGGGCAAGGCCGTCTCGGGCCAGGCCAGGCCGGCCACGAACAGGATGGGCAGCGAGGTGACGATCAACAGTTGCGCGCCCCGCTCGCGGGTGCGGAACAGGGTGCCCAGCAAGATCCCGAAAGCGGCCACCGTTACGGCGAACAGCGCGATGAACGCAAGCAGGCCGGCGGGATTGCCGCCGCGTGGATAGTCTTGCCACCAGAATACGAAGCCAAAATAATAGGCGCAGTTGATCGCCGCCACCGAGGCATACGCGAGCAGCATGCCGCAATACGCGGCGCCGTCGCGGGCCAACGGAAAAGTGCGCGCCTGCACCCAGGTGCCGAACATCATGGTGATCGCCATCAGCAAGGTTTGCTGAATGATGAGGGTGGCGACGCCGGGCACGATGTAAGCGCCATACCCCTCGCGCACATTAAACAGCGGCACCGGGTTGACGACGATGGGCGCGCGCTGGGCGCCTGCCTGGGCCGCCGACGGCGTGGCCGCCAGCAGGCGCTTGACCTCGATGCCGGCCGACACCGTGCCCACCACTTCGGCCAGGCCGTTCAGGGCAGTCTTGTTGAGCATCAGGTACAAGCCGTTGCCGGCCACTTCCACCTCGGCGGCGCGGCCCGACAAGACCTTGTTTTGCAAACCGGCCGGCAAAAACAGGGTGCCGGCAATGTCGTTGCGCCACAGACTGTCCTGGGCCTGGCGTAAGTCGGGCGTGAGCGCCAGCACCTTGAGCGAGGGATGCGCCATCGCGTAGCGGGTGATCTGGCGCGACAGTGCGCTGCGATCCTGGTCGACCACCACCACCGGCACTTGCTGCACGGTTTCACGGCTGTACGGCAAAGGATAAAAGAAGGAATAGATGATGCCGCCGGCGAACAGCAGGGTCAGCGCCCCCTTGTCCGAGCACATCGCGCCCCAGGTCAGCGCGAACGCGCGCCAGACCCGCCGCGCTACGTTCTCACGCGCGTTCTCAGGCGCGCGCGCTCTCTCCGCTGGCGCCATCATGACTTGCCCCAGGCGGCCGGCGCATTCGCGCGTTTGCCCAGCAGCAGCAAACCGAGAGCGCCGCAGCCGACCGCGAAGCCGGCCAGCAGCAGCAAGTCGTGGACGCCGTCGCGCCAGGGCGCGCCCGCCAGCCAGTGCCGGCTTTGCAGTTGCAGATAATGCGTCAGCGGCAGGGCCTCGGCCCAGGCGCGCGCCAGCGGCGGCATGCCGATCAGGGGAAAGCCCTGGCCGGCGTAGGCGAAGGCCGGCGCCGTGACGAAGGCCGTCACCGACAGGGCATTGCGCAGCGACAGGGTGGCGCCGATCAGCAAGACGCCCACGCCCAGGTAGGCCAGCACCAGCAAGAGCATGGCCGGCACCAGGGCGGCCATGCCGCCGGCCACCGCCCAGCCCCGCCAGACGGCGAAAAACAGCAGGAACAGCAACATCTGCAAGGAAAACGCGAGCAGCGGAAACAGCAGCTTGGCCGCCACCGCGCCGGCCCAGTTGCCGCGCGCCGCCGCCAGCCATTCCGGCACCGTGCCATCCTTCAATTCGCGCCCTATCGTCGTCACCACCGCCAGCACCACGAAAATCTGCAGCATGGAGGGAATCAGGGCCAGGGTCAGGAAGGATTCGTAACTGGTGTTTTCATTGTAGAGGGTGACCAGGCGCGCGCGTATCGGTTCGAATTGCTGCGCCGCCTGCACGCTGGAGACGCCACGCTTGGCGCGCGCGCTCATCTCGACGCCGGCCGACAAGGTGCTGGCGACCGTGCGCACGTCGCGCAACAAGCCGCCCGCGTGGGAAGAAAATTGGGCATTGTAAAACCAGTTCACGCTGGTGTTGCGCCCGGCCAGCAGATCCGTTTCGAAGCCGCGCGGTATCAGCAAGAAGCCGTAGGCGCGGCGCTGGCGCAGCAGGCGCATGGCCTCAGGGCCATCGGCGGCCGTGGCCGCCACGGCGACGCCGGGCGAGGCGTCCAGCCAGCGCGTCAACTGGCGCGACAGGGCCGAGCCGTCCTGGTCGATCACCGCCACCGGAATGTCGCGCGCGATAGCGCCCGAAAAAATCAGCCAGATCAGCAGGTACAGCAGCAGCGGGATCCAGCTCAGCATGCCCAAGTCCCAGAAATCGGCGCGCAGGCGCGCCCATTCGCGCGCCAGCGAGGCACCCGCCCCGGCCGCCCGGTCACCGTCCGCCCGCCCGGCGGCCGTCGCCACGGCGTTCACGGCGCGGGGAAGACGACCGACATGCCGGGGCGCAGCCCAGCCACGCGGATCGCCGGGCGCAGGCGGATTTCAAAGGTGCGCAAATCGGTGCCGCCCGGACGGGCCGCGCGCCAGGTGGCGAAATCGGGCATCACGGCCACGGAACTGACCGTGAACGTGACTTGCTGCTTGATCGCGACCACGCCGCCGGTGTGGCTGCTGCCCATGCCGAAGGCGCCCATTTCGTCTTCGCGCACCTGTAGCACGGCCCAGGCGTCGTCCAGATTGACCAGGGTCACGACCGGAAAACCCTGCGGGGCCAACTCGCCGGGCTGGATCTGGATCTTGCTGACCTGGCCGGCCGTCGGCGCCAAAATGCGCGTTTCGGCGAGGGCGATTTCCGCCTCGCCGAGCACGCCCGCCACTTGCCGCGCCTGCGCGTGCGCGGCTCGCTTGTCTTCCGCGCGGGCGCCCTTGAGCGCCATGTCGTACTGCGCCCTGGCCGCTTGCGCCAGCTCGTCGGCGGCGCGCCACTGGGCCTCGGCCTCGTCGCGCTTTTGGCGCGCCAGCACGCCTTGCGCAAACATCGCGTCGACCCGCGCAAACGTGGTGTGGGCGATGCCAGCGCCGGTCTGGGCGCGCTGCCAGTTGGCGCGCGCCGCCGCGATTTCCTCGGGCCGGGCGCCGGCGTCGGCCTTGGCGGCCAGGGCTTGCGCCGCCTCGCCCGCCGCCGTGGCCTGGGCGATCTTGGCCCGCACTTCCGGGCTGCTCAGTTCAAACAGCTCATCGCCGGCCTTGACGCTCTGCCCCAGTTGCACGCGCAGGGCGGCGACCCGGCCCGGCACCTTCGAGGACACGTTTACTTCCTGGGCGTCCATCTGCGCCTGGAGCGGCAAGCGCTGCGGCTGGGCCGCCTTGAACAAGCCCCAGACCAGGAAGGCCAGCACTGCCGCGCCGGCCAGCCATGCCGGCAAGTGCTTCGATTGTGTCGTTTCTGCGTTCATCTTACATTCCATCCAGGGGGAAAACGATATCGGCCGAAGCGGCCAGGGTGGCCAAGCGCCGCGTTTCGCCGCTCGCCTCCAGCAACTGCGCCAGCGCCATCACATAGGTGTACGCGCCTTGCGCGCGCTGGGTTTCGATCTTCGCCAGATTCAGGCGGGCGTCGATCTCGTCCAAGCCGGTTCCCTGCCCCTGTTGAAAGGCGATGCTTTGCAGGCGGATGTTTTCGCGCGCCAGCGCCACCGACGAGGCGCTGGAGAGAAACTGGATGCGCGCGTTTTCCAGCGCGCGCCAGTTCTTTTCGATCAGGGTCGGGATGTCGCGGCCGGCCTGCCGGGCCGTCACTTCGACGCGCTCCTGTTCCAGCTTGGCCGCCTGGATCAACTTGCCCGTATCGATGCGGCTGACCAGCGGCACGCTGATGGCCAGGCCGACCATCCAGTTCGACTGCACCAGATTGTCGCTGCTGCGGTTGCGGTTGTAATTGCCGACCGCGAAAACGACGGGGCTGTACTCGTGGCCGGCCAGGTGCAAAGATTGTTTAGCCTGCTCGCGCTTGCTGTCGATCTTCTTCCAGGCCGCGTTGCCGTCCATGCCGGCGTCGATGAAGGATTGCAGGCTGCCGACCGGAGCGCTGTGCACGAACAGCGGCGTCGACGGGTGCACGGCGCTGTTCGACGCCAGCAGGCGGTTCAGCGCCACCTGGGCGATTTCCAGCTCGCTGCGCGCCTGCGCCTCTTCGCTCTTGGCGGCGTCGAAGGCGACGTCGGCGCGCAGGCGTTCGGCGCGCGAAATCAAACCGCCCGCCTCCAGCTTTTTCGCCTGCCGCAAATGCTCGGCGATACCGGCCGTGGCTTCGCCGCGCACGCTGACGACGCGTCCGGCCAGCAGCAACTGGAAATAGCGCTGCGCCACCTGGCCCGCCAGCTTGTCCTCGAGGTCCAGCCGGTCGGCGTCGGCTTCCTGGCGCATGCCGGCCGCCAGCCCCTTGACGGCGTCCAGGCGCCCGCCCGTGTAGAGGGGCCAGACGCTGTTCAAGCCCAGCGAGGTCACATTGGTGACGAAATTGCGGCTGATGGAGTTGGGAATCCGCGGCAGCGGCAAGGCTGGCAGCGCCGCTTCGATACCGCCGACGGCGCCGGCCAATTGGCTGGTATCGAGCGTGAGGTCGGTCGACAGGCGGCCCTGGAAGCCGGTCAGGTTCAGCGACGGCCCGTCAATGCGGGCCAGCGCCTGCGCCTTCAGCGTCTTGGCCGCCACGTCCAACTGGGCGCCCTGCACCGCGCCGGAGACGCGCGCGGCTTCGCGCACGGCGTCGCCAAAACTGAGCGCGCCGGCCGGCTGCGCCCGCGCCGGCGCCATTGCGGCGGCGCCCAGCAGCGCGGCCATGGCCGCCGCCCGCCACCATGGGCGCGCGCGAACGACGGTGCGCGGCGCGGCGCTTGGGGGATAGTGGGATAGAGCCATGTCAACTTTCCGGTTTCACGAATATGTCCATATTAACAAAGTTATTCTACAGAAAGAAATGGAAATACCCCGTTCCTGAGTCGGCGCTGCAAAGTGCGACGATAGCAACAGAACAGATGACACTCAAGATCAATGCGGCTGCGCCTATTGCGCCTACTCTTCCGCTCGACTTCAAGGAAG
>DMYQ01000148.1:15795-20052 GCA_003482555.1 Janthinobacterium sp.
TTTGCACTTTCCGTTTGCGCTTCCCGTGCAAGACCAGCCGCGGCCCGATCAGGGCCGGGACGGCAAGGCTATCGCAACCGGCAGCTGCCGCCGAGCGGCGCTCGTGGGTTTATTCGGCCAGCAGCCGCTCGGCGTGGCTGTAGACGACGCAACCCTGGCGCCGCGCGAAGCCGATCAGGCAGATGCCGGCCTGTTCGGCCATGCGCACCGCCAGCGCGGTGGGCGCGGAAATCGTCGCCAGCAGGCCGATGTCGGCGCGCGCCGCCTTTTGCACCAGCTCGTAGCTGGCGCGGCTGCTCATGATGGCAAAGCCGGGCCGGCGCGGGCCGCCGCGCGCCAGCGCCCCTATCAGCTTGTCGAGCGCGTTATGCCGCCCCACGTCTTCGCGCACCGTCAGGATCGCGCCGTCCGCATCGACCCAGGCGGCGGCGTGCATGGCGCCCGTCAGCGCGTTGGCCGGCTGCAGCGCCGGTAGCGCCTCGAAGGCGCGCAGCAGGGCCGACCTGGCGACCTCGGTGCGCGCGGACACGGGCGCCGGCGCCAGATCCAGCGCGGCCAGGCTCTCCAGGCCGCACACGCCGCAGCCGGTGTTGCCGGTCAGGCTACGCCGCGCTTCCTTCAAGCGCGCGAAGCAGGCGCCGGCGATCGTCAGGCGCAGCTCGATCCCGGCGGCGCCGTGGACGCACTCGATGTCGTAGATATCGGCGGCGGATCCGATGATGCGCTCCGACAGGCTGAAGCCGACGGCGAAATCCTCCAGGTCGAGCGGCGTGACCATCATCACGGCATGCGAGACGCCGTTGAAGACCAGCGCCACCGGCACCTCTTCCGCCACCATGTCGCTGGCCTGCGCGCCGCTTGCGTCTGGCCCGTGGCGGCGCACGCCGAGCGCGCGCCAGCCCGCCGCGCCGTCCTCCCCGGGTTCGTTCAGCGGGTCGTCTTGCATGCCGCCCGTCCCTTCTCGCTCAGGGACAGCATGGTGCGCTCGCCGCTCTGGCGCACGCACACGAGACCGGGACCGGGCGCGCCGCCGACGACGTCGTCGCCCAGATAGGCGAGGCAGCGCAGCAGGCTGCTCATGCGCACGCCCAGGCGCTTGCACACGCGCGCGGCCGACACCGGAGCCTCTTGCGCGGCCAGTTCGGCCAGCAGGACCGAAGTCAGGTCGGCGGCCGGCCCGGGCGCGGGCTCGGACTCGGACTCGGACTCGGGTTCTAGCGTTGGCCCGGGCGCGGATTCGAGCGACGATTCGGGCGCGGATTCCGGCTGTGATTCGGGCGCCGGCGCCAGCGGATTCACGCCGCCCGCGCCACGTGCGGCGCCAGCACGACGGGAATCGACTTCGACGTCGGCGTGCGCGCGTAATCGGCAAAGCTGGACAGCGGCACCAGCGCGTTCGTCTCCGGGAAGTAGGCGGCCAAGCAGCCGCGCGGGATGTTATACGCCACCAGCATGAAGCGCTTCGCCTGGCGCCGCACCTGATCGTCGCACAGGCTTTCCAGGTCGATCCAGTCGCCCGCCTTCATGCCCAGTTGATCGATGTCGTCCTGGTGGATGAAGACCACGCGGCGCTCGCCGAACACGCCCCGGTAGCGGTCGTTCATGCCGTAGATGGTGGTGTTGTACTGGTCGTGCGAGCGCATCGTCGCCAGGTTGAAGACGGGTGTGGCGCGGTCGCGGCGGGCATGGTGGATCGGCAGGTCGGTCGGCACCGGGTGGGCGAAGAAATTCGCCTTGCCGGTGGCGGTCAGCCACAGGCGCTCGGCCGCCGTGTTACGCAAGCGGAAACCGCCCGGCACCTTGACGCGCGCATTGAAGTCGGCGAAGTCGACGAAGACGGCGGCGATCTTGTCGCGGATGCGGTCGTAATCGGCCACCAGCCCCATCCAGTCGGTCTTGCTGCGCCCCCCCAGGGTTGCCGCCGCCAGCCGCGCCACGATCATCGGCTCCGACAGCAGCTCGGGCGAGGCCGGCGCGTTGATGCCGGACGACAGATGCACCATGCTCATGGAATCCTCGACGCTGACGGCTTGCGGGCCGCCGGCCTGCACGTCGATCTCGGTGCGGCCCAGGCAAGGCAGGATCAGGGCTTGCTCGCCGCACACCAGGTGGCTGCGGTTCAATTTGGTGGCCACGTGGACCGTCAGCGCGCAGCGCCGCAGGGCCCGGTGCGTGACTTCCGTGTCGGGCGTGGCGGCGGCGAAATTGCCGCCCATGGCGAAGAACACCTTGCCCGCCCGATCCAGCATGGCGGATATGGCCGCCACCGTATCGTGGCCGGGCGCGCGCGGCGGCGCGAAGCCGAACACTTCGCCGAGCCGGTCGAGGAAGGCCGGCGCCGGCTTTTCATAAATGCCCATGGTGCGGTCGCCCTGCACATTGCTATGCCCGCGCACCGGACAGGGGCCGGCGCCGGGCCGGCCTATATTGCCGCGCAAGAGCAGCAGATTGACGATCATCTGTATCGTCGCCACCGAGTGCTTGTGCTGGGTGATGCCCATGCCCCAGCAGGCGATGACCTTGCCGGCCCCCATATAGACGTCGGCGGCGCGGGCGATCTGCGCCCGCTCCAGGCCGGACTCGCGCACGATCACGTCCCAGGGTTCGGCCAGCACGTCGGCGGCGAAGGTGTCGAAACCGGCCGTGTGGGCGGCGATGAAGTCGACGTCGACGATGCGCGCGCGGCCCGCCAGTTGGGCCGCCGCGTCCGCCTCCAGGGTACACTTGATCATGCCCTTGACGGTGGCCAGGTCGCCGCCTATCTTCAACTGGAAATAGTCGGAGGAAATCGCCGTCGCACCGTCGCCCAGCATCTCGCCCACGCTTTGCGGATTCTGGAACTTTTCCAGGCCCCGTTCGCGCAGCGGATTGAAGGACACGATGGCGGCGCCGCGCTTGGCGGCGGCGCGCAATTCGCCCAGCATGCGCGGATGGTTGGTGCCGGGATTCTGGCCGAAGATCAGCAGCGCGTCGGCCAGCTGGAAGTCGGACAGCAGCACCGTGCCCTTGCCGACGCCGACGGCCTCGCGCATGGCGAAGCCGGACGGCTCGTGGCACATGTTCGAGCAGTCGGGGAAGTTATTCGTGCCGAATTCGCGCACGAACAACTGGTACAGGAAGGCGGCCTCGTTGCTGGTGCGCCCCGAGGTGTAAAAGATGGCGTCGTTCGGCGACGGCAAGGCGTTCAGTTGGGCGGCGATCAGCGCGAAGGCTTCGTCCCAGCCGATGCTCCGGTAGCGGTCGCTGGCCCGGTCGTAGCGCAGCGGCGCCGTCAGCCGACCCAGGCCTTCCAGCCAGTGATCGGAATGGGCGCTCAGTTGCGCCACCGTGTGCTGCGCGATCAGGGCCGGCGTGGCGCGCCGCGCCGTCGATTCGGCGGCGATCGCCTTGGCGCCGTTTTCGCAAAATTCAAAGGTCGAGGTGTGATCCTGATCGGGCCAGGCGCAGCCTGGGCAGTCGAAGCCGTCCGGCTGGTTCGCCGACAGCAAGGTGCGCGCGCCCTTGGCGGGAATGCCCTGAGCGATGATTTGCCGGGCCACGCTTTTGAGCGCGCCCCAGCCGCCCGCTGGGCGCTCATATACCTGGACAATTTTCTTGCTCATGAATTCCTCTGTGGCTGACGCGGCGTGGCGGCGCTGACGAAAACGCAAATTCTATACGAAAAAGCCCGCCTGGCCTTGGATCTGGCACAGGCGGGCTGCGCTATCGCGACGGCGAGCGCGGC
The DNA here is from genome assembly GCA_003482555.1 of Janthinobacterium sp. Classification (GTDB taxonomy): domain Bacteria; phylum Pseudomonadota; class Gammaproteobacteria; order Burkholderiales; family Burkholderiaceae_D; genus Janthinobacterium. The sequence goes on from DMYQ01000148.1 coordinate 19,520, forward strand.
CGGGGCAATGCCGGCCGCGCGGGGCATTTCGATGCCGGCAGCCACACGCGAATTGTAAAATTTCACACAAAACGGCGTGCTGCCCTTCTACGCTGCGCGCTCAGCTTGAATAGTCACCTTACGTCTTGGGTATCGCCAGTATTACCCGCAAAGTATCAATGTCGGATTGATTAAATTTCTGCAACGCGCACGGTTGATCGCTGAGATTACTTCCGCCAAGGTGGTCGGCCCGAATGGTCGAGGATTCCGGCTCATCTCTGAACTTCAGAAGTACAAGGGAACTGCTCGTGCCATCGGCGTGATGCAACGATACCGACCATGGTCCACCTGGTGGGGTGCTGAAACACCGCCCCCAGTTTTGACTGCTTCGATCGATCCATACAGTGAGAGCCTGTATTTGCACTGGCGTAAGGAAACGCTCGACCACTTTGTCGTGCGTGACATACGAGACGGTTCCCTCCGAGATCGGTGACATTTCTTTTTTACAGGAGGCGCAGCTCAATGACAACAGCAAGAAACCGGCCAGGAAAACA
>DMYQ01000147.1 GCA_003482555.1 Janthinobacterium sp.
CTTCGTCGGCAGCGTCAGACGTGTATAAGAGACAGGGCCAAAGGCCACCTTATGCATTGCGGGTTTTTTTACGTCCGCAATTCCACGGCGAAGCACAGGGGACAGGCGGGAAGGCTCGATGGGGCAAGAAAACCGACAATGCGAGACCTGACCCCATTGTTGCGCTCTTCTTTAAGGGTCGCAGCGTTGCAGGTTCAGCACAAAACTGACGCCGTCGCCGGTATTGAGCGCGACGATCGTGCCGCCCATTTTCGCCATATAGGTCTTGGCGACAAATAAGCCCTGGCCGCGGTTGCCACCGCTCTCGGCTTCGTGTGGGCCGGACACCCCATATTCGAAGATCTTGTCGATCAGCTCGGGCGCGATGCCGGCGCCGCGGTTGTGTATCGTGATGCCGGCCGCCGTTTCGCTGGCGCTCAGTGTGATCGTGATCGCCGAATCGGGCGTGCGGTGGCGTTCGGCGTTGTGCAATACATGGGTGATGACATCTTCCAGCGAATAACTGTCGGCCCTGGCCATCACCACTTCGTCCGGCCCCGAGAATTCCACCTCGCTTATGCCGACGCAGGGCGCGTTGGCGGCAACGTCGCGCAGGAACGCGCCTATGTCGACTTCGGTCACTTGCAGAGTGCTCGACTGGAAGGCTTCGCTCGGCGATGCGCTGCCATACAGCACGCGGATCGCTTGCTGCATGCGCAGGATGTAGCGGCTGCTCGGCTCATTGGCGGCGCCGTGCAAGACCATCAACGATTGCAGCGGCGACATGATTTCATGACCCACCGCATGCCACATGTCGCGCTCCTGTTCGGTGCGGATGACTTCCCGTTCCACGTCTTCCTTCACGCGTCGCAACAGGTCGTACAGGCAACTGGCCAGCACGCCAAGCTCATCTGCGCCGCGCAAATCGGCAAGGTCGAATTGTCCCACTTCACCGGCGCCACGGATGCTTTTGGCGACCTTGTCGGCGCGCTTGGTGAGGATGGTGATGCGGCTGATGATGCCGATTTCGATGGCCAGCCAGGCCAGCAATATGGCCAGCAGCATCGCGCCGACGAACCAGGAAACCCGGGTCGCAACGACGCTGAGGCTGTCATTCACGCTGCGCACATCGCCTTTCAGTACTACCACATAATTACCGAACGGCATGGCGATTGTCTCGCTGCTTTCCAGCGGCACGTCGTAGGCGTCGACCGGCAGGTGGCGGATCAGCATGCTGAGTACATGCCAGGAAGCATCTTCCCGCCCGATCGGGCCGGCCAGTTGCAGGGGCGGACGCGATGGCTGGCTGGACAGCTTGCTGATGCGCAGGGTTTCGCCCGGCAGCAAAAGGGCGCTCAAGTCGCTCAGCGAAAACGCGGGCGTGGCGGTGTCGCTCTTGCTGTCGAGGATGGGCCGCTCGCCGCCGGGCGGCAGGACGGCGACGCTTACTGCGATCCGATCCAGATCTTCCGGCGGCCACACGGGGCGGCGCTTTTCGAACAGCGCATCTTGCAATACGCCGATCGGCAGGCGCACGGAAAAGAAGGAGCTGTGCACGCAAGCGCTGTCGCCGGGATCTTGTTCCGGCCGCTTGCACAGGGGATTTTGCCAGATCCAGCCGCGAAAATCCTTGATTGGTCTGGCGTGCGCCTGTTCGGCGCCGCCCGCCTCATAGCCGGTCAGCCTGCCGCGCAGGCCGGCGTGGGCGGGGTCGTCGATTTGCTCGAAAGGGGCGATCCAGCGGTAGCGCATACCGCGCAAGGTGACGGACAGCGCGACGCGGTGGGCTTGTTCGAGCGTCAAGTCGCCGCGCCGGTGGGGGACCAGGGCGGCGCTGTCGAAACTGCCGGCAACATAGATGAAGCCGCCGGCCCAGGGGTTGTTGCCGATGCCCACGCACAGGCTGCCGTTGCGGCCGTACTGCAGCAGGCAACCGGACATCGCCACCGCTTGCTGCACCTTGTACTGGTCGTCGAAATCGAGGGAAGAATAGGGGAGTAGTAGCGGATGCAGGGCGGCGCTGGCGCCGGCAACGGGGGGATTGAGCAGGGCCAGTTGCCCGGCCGGATGGCGCAGGGTGGCCGAGATCTGATCCCGGGTCTTGTGGAAATTGCTTTGGTAATTCTTGTAGCTCAATTGCTTTTCCTGCTGCAAGACCGAGACGGCCAGGCCGACGGTGGCCAGGGCGAGCAGCAAAAAAGCCATGCGCAAGAGGATGCGCAGGCGGTAGGGGGCCAGGCTGGGCAGGCGGGCGCGCATCTCAGCGCCGCGCCCCGTGCGGGTCGACCCAGCGGAAGCCACGCATCGGGATATTTTCTATGCTCTCGAAGGCGGGATCGATTTCCCGGAAGGCATCCCGTATCGTGCTGACGTGCTTGCGGATATTGTCGCGGTTGCGCCCGCTCTTCACGACCGCGAACAGCTCTTCATACGAGACCACCTGGCCGCGCTGGTGGCAGAGGGCGGCCAGTATTCTTTGCGCCGTCAGCGGCAGGTTGATGCGCTGGCCGCGCCAGATCGGCGAACTCTGGCGCAAGGGATCGAGGGCCAGCTCGTCGGCGGCCGCCGGGCGCTCGCTGGAATCCTTCACCGAGCGCAGGATTTCCAGGAAGGTGTCGATGAAGTCGGCCTCCTCGAAGGTGGCTTTTTGCAGGTAATCCCAGGCGTCGAGGGCTTTCATGATGGAGCGGTAAATGGTGGCCGGCATGGCCGACACCACCAGCACCGGCGTGCCGTGTTTCTTGTTGATGGCATTGATGATCGCCACGCCGGCGTGACGTTCGCGGCCCAGTTCGATATCCAGCACGACCAGGTCGTAGCGCTCACGCGCGATGGCGGCCTCGGCGTCGTCGCGGTTGAACCATTGGTCGATGGCTATGCCCGGCTTGGCCGCGGCGATCCACGCGGCCAGCTGGTTGCTGGTGGGGAGGTCATCCTCGATGACGGCGACTCTTGCCATGCTGTTCTCCGCTGATTTCTCTGATTTCTATACTGCACAGTATCCATGGATTCGAGCCAAAAGTCACAAGCCCGGCGTGAGTGTTTCTTCACGCGCGGGACGATCCACTCGCCGCAGTGAATATCTTGCCCCCGCCTGCGCATTGATACTTCCGGGCTTGCCGGCGCACCATGCAAGTCACGGGAAACGCGAGTGCGTTCCCGAATTCACGAACAATTTCAGATAGGGTGAGCAAATGTCGAATCGGATCAGTGCGCTGCTGCAAGCGATACGCAAGGCTGGCGGCGCCGTCGCCGCCGGGATGGCCGCGCCGTTCAAGCTGGCCGGCCGCGGAGTGGCGGCCGCCAAGGGGCGCGGCCTGGCGACGCGCCTGTGCGCCGCCGCCGCGCTCGGGGCCGCCGCCTACGCCGTGTTCCGCCATCCCCCGCTGCAAATCATCGAGCATGGCGAAGTGGCGATCCGCACCAATCAATTGACGGGCGGACGCACGGAATTGCCCGAGGGAGTGGGGCTGGTGCTGCCCGGCCTGCACCAGTTGCGGCGCTATTCGCTGCTCGATCAAGTCTATCATCCGGCCCTGGATGGCGGGGCGCCGTTCCAGTCCTCCGAAGGCTTGTCGCTGGGCGTGGACTTGAGCGTGCGCTATGCGCTCGACCCGGCCCGGCTGCCGTCGATCGCGCACAGGCTGCCGGCGGATATAGGCGGCCAGGTGGTCGAACCCAGCGTGCAGGGCGTGATTTACAAGATTTTCACGCGCTTTACGGTACGGGAAATCTTTTCATCGAAGCGGGCTGAAATCCAGCAATTGATCGAAGCGGAACTCAAGCCGAAGCTGGCGGCCGATGGCATCTTGCTGCGCACCGTCACCATCGGCAAGGTCGATTTGCCGGCGCAATACAAGGCTGGCATGGATAGCTTGCTGGCCGAGGAATTGGCCACCGAAAAGATGCGCTATACCCTGGAGCTCAAGCAAAAAGAGGTGACGCAAACGGGCCTGGAAGCGGACGCCGAGAAGATCAAGCGGGAGAAGGCGGCCGAGGCGGCCGGCAGCGAACAAATCATCGCGGCCAAGGCGCAGGAAGAGGCGATGAAGCATGTCTTGCCGTTCAAGCAAAAGCAGATTGAGCAGCGCCAATACGAAGCGGAAGCGGAAAAGGTGGCCCGCATCAAGACGTCCGAAGGCACGGCCCAGGCGCGCATCATCGAAGCGGCCGGGGAAGCCGATTCGCGCCGCAAGCTGGCCGACGCCGAGGCCTACCGGCAAGACTTGATCGGCAAGATTGCCAGCGCCCAATTGGAGCGGGACGGCGCCCTGATCAGCAAACATCCTTTGCTGATCCAAAAAACCATGGCCGATAAATTGTCCGACAAGATTTCCGTCATCATTGCCCCGCCGCCCAGCGACGGCGGCTTCATAGGCGCGGCCCTGCTGGGCGCTGGCCGGACGCCGAAGTCAACCGAGTTGGCCGAGAGCGCCAACGCGGCGGGCAGCGCCGCGGAGGAGAAATAAGATGCTGGCCGCTCTGCTGGCCAGCGCCTCCCTGGCCATCGTGATTCAAGATCAGGCGCCGCTGCGGGCGGCGGCCAAGGATAGCGCCCAGTCCCAGGCCGTCCTGTGGCAGGGAGACGCCCTGGAGATCCGCGGCGAAAAAATGGACTACCTGCAAGTGTATGACCACAGGCGCGAGCGCGCCGGCTATATCCGCGCGTCGCAGGTGCGGCTGGTGTCGCTGAAACCGGCCGATGCGCCCGAATTGCTGTCGGTGGTGCGCTTCTTGCGCGACACGCCAGGCGCGGAAGCGCTCGGCATCGGCTACGCCGCCGCCTTCTTGAAGGCCGCGCCGGCGGCGGCGATCGACGCGGAAGTCTTCGACGCGCTCGGCGGCATGGCCGAACGGCTGTCGCGCCAGGCATCGTCCCGCTCGGCCAAGCAGAGCGACGCGGCGGTCGCCGCCCACTTGGAAGTGGTGGCCAACTATGGGGTGCAGATCAAGGGCTTCGAACGCGATGGACGGATGCAACTGTGTTACGACGGCGAAGCGTTCCGGCGCGTGCTGGCGCTGCAAGCGAGCGCCGAGCAGCGCGCTCGCGCCGCGCTGGCGTTGACGCGGGCCGACTGCATGGACCCGGCCATGGGCCCGACCCAGCGCATGGCCTACGATGACTGGCGCGCCGGGGTACTCGAGCGCGTCGAGTTGCCGGGTTTGCCCGAGCATGTGAAAAACCGCGTGCGGATGCGGCGCGCGGCACTCTGGTCTAGCATCGCTTTTCAAAAGGCGCGCAGAAATGAAGCGCCGCAAGTGGCGGCCAATCGCGCCCTGCAAGAATTGGCGGCTGTCGACAAGAATGAAGTGAGCGAAGCCGATGGCGCGGCCTACGCCGACGCCGCCGTGCGGGTGGGAGCCGTGCGCTGGGCGGCGCTGGCGCCGTCGCCGCCGCTTGGCTCCGGCCTGGGTATCGTCACGCGTCCCGGGCAAGTGGGGGAAACGTGCATCGCACTGGTCGACGCCAGGCACGATGCCAGCAATCCGCTGGCGCGGCGCTGCACCTACAGCGTCGTGTGGGCGGCCTCGGCCCGCGCGAACGGGGCTGGAACCGCGCTCGCGCTGGCCGTACAGCCGATGGATGGCTGGCGCGAAATGTGGCTGTTCCGCAATGACGGCGCGACTTGGAGCATTGATGTCATGCCGCCGGCCGCCACCGAGCCCGAACTCGGCTATGCAGAATTTGCCGGCTGGGTGCCGGGCGGCGCCAAAATGCTGGTCGCACGCGAAGCGCGCATCGATGGCCGTTTCAAGCGCAGCTTCGAGTTGCTCAAGATGGCCACCCTGGAGGTGGAAAAGAGCGCCGAGCGGCCGGACGCGCTGAGCTTGTTCTATCGTTGGCAGGACGCCGCCTGGAAAGGACAGACCCTGAGTCTGCGCTGATTTTTTCGCCCGGTCGAAATTCCCTGAAAAATGCTTGCCAGGAAGGGAAGGGCTTTGCTATAGTTCGCCTCCCCAATGACAGGCATCAGATGCCGGGCAAAAAAGGCCGGTCGGAAACGACAGGGTG
>DMYQ01000057.1 GCA_003482555.1 Janthinobacterium sp.
CGTTTCATGCAGTATCAGCAAGACCAAAAAGCCGCGATCCTCATAGGGGAAACGCGGCTTTTTCGTTTCATGGCGCACCATCGCGTGGATTGACAGCCGACCAAAAATGGGGGGCAACATTGGGGGCATCTCCGCTTTCTTCGAATGGTGTTGCCCCCACTGGGAGCCGTCCTAAGATAAGCGAATGACCAAAACCCCAACGGTTATTCCCATGCCACTCACCGACACCTCCGTCCGCAGCGCCAAACCCGCCGCCAAGGCCGTCAAACTGTTTGACAGTTCCGGCATGTACCTCGAAGTCGCCCCGGCCGGGGGCAAGTGGTGGCGCCTGAAATACCGATTCGGCGGGAAAGAGAAACGCCTGTCGCTCGGCGTCTACCCCGATGTCAGTTTGAGGGACGCCAGGGCGCGCCGCGACGCCGCCCGCCAACTGCTGGCCGATGGCGTCGATCCCGGCGCGAACCGCAAGGCGCAATGGGCCTCGCGCCAGAACCGGGCCGCGAACAGCTTCGAGGTGGTCGCGCGCGAATGGCACGCCAAGTACGCTTCCACATGGGCGGATCGCCATGCCGCCACCATCCTGCGTCGATTCGAGCGCGATATATTTCCATGGATCGGCGCCCGTCCGGTCGCGGACGTGTGCGCCCCCGATCTGCTGGCCGCCCTGCGCCGCATCGAGGCACGCGGAGCGCTGGAGACGGCGCACCGGGCATTGGGTAGCTGTGGACAGGTGTTCCGCTACGCCGTCGCCACCGGGCGGGCCGAGCGCGATCCGTCCGGGGACCTGCACGGCGCCCTGCCTCCGGTGACTGGGGAACACTTCGCCGCCGTCACAGAGCCGGCACAGGCTGGGGCGTTGCTGCGGACACTCGACGGTTACCAAGGCACTTTGGCGGTCGCCAGCGCCCTCCGTCTGGCGCCCTTGGTGTTCGTGCGTCCCGGCGAACTTCGCACCGCCGAATGGGCTGAAATCGACCTGGAAGCGGCCGAATGGCGCTACACCGCCACCAAGACCGACACGCCGCACATCGTTCCGCTGGCACGCCAGGCGCTCGCCATCCTGCGCGAACTGCACGCGCTGACCGGGCGCGGACGATACGTCTTTCCCGGTGCGCGCACCAGCAAGCGCCCGATGAGCGACAACGCGATTCTTGCCGCCATGCGCCGCATGGGCATCCCGAAAGAAGAAATGAGCGGACATGGCTTTCGCGCGATGGCCCGCACCATCCTTGACGAAGTGCTGGGCGTGCGCCCCGATCTGATCGAGCACCAACTGGCCCACGCCGTCAAAGACCCGAACGGGCGCGCTTACAACCGGACGGCGCATCTTCCCGAGCGGCGCAAAATGATGCAGCAATGGGCGGACTACCTCGACACGCTCAGGGTTGCCCCCACCGCCTCGGGCAAGTAAGAGTAAAGATTGTCAGCATTAGACATCGTGAACATCAAGCACTTCGCCGCGTTCAAGTGCAACAAGGTAACAATCAAGGTTGCTAGCGATCTTTTTAAGAACACGCGGCAAAAATTGAATTAGGTCGCGGAAACTGGCGTCCTCTTGCATCGGCCCGCCATGATAGTAGCGGCAATGTCGAAGGATGGCAGATCGTTCCTCTTCTGGAAGTAGGAAAAGGGGATCACGATCATTGTAGTCGTGCAGCCCGGACAGATGAATGAAAGCGCAGCCAAATTTATAGACGGATTGTGTCCAACCTTGCAACTCTTGAGCAATGTCAACCATTTCCTTGTCAGTGATTTTTGGCCATTTCTTCCCGGCTACTGATGCATCAATCAACAGCGTGCGCCGCTCAACGGCCTGCGTAAGCAAGTAGATAACACGAACCATAGAGTCCAATTCCTGGCGGAGTACCGCTGTCATCTGGCCCGCTAGTCCCGCGCTCGCAAGTAAGATCATGGCCTGTTGATGCTCGTGTGAACGGCTGCGAACTTGACGCAGGAAGACCATGGTTTGTTGCTCTAAAGAATTCATATTTTTCTCTTGGCAGCGGGACAGCTCAAATTATAGTCGCTTCAGATCCCCTGTCATCACTGCTCGCCGTCAGGCAAGTTGAGGCGGGCCCGCCGTAAAGCGCCATCATACCTACCGCGCGCTTCAGCCAGCTTGGCCGTCGCGTCGCCACGTTTGCGCCTAGCGCGGTCGCGATCTATCGACCTAAATACACAGCAGTGATTTGCTCGCGGCAATGACCAAGGTCGGACGAAATTTCGAGCCGCACCTCCGTATCGCGCGCCTTCTGCGCGGGCGTCAACTCCTTGGCGGTAGGGCCACCCGCAGCGGGGCACTTCCAGCCCGCCAGCGCCTCGTAAAGCGTTTGCGCATACTGATGGCGCAGGCCATGGACTTGTTGGATTCCGGCCTTTTTGCATTGCCCCTCGAAGCGCTTCATCTGGGCGACATACGAATTGTGCTTCGGGATCAGACTGCCGCTTCCAGCCAGCGCTTTGGCGGCATCGAGCACCGACCGTTGTGCCGCTGTCTTGATCGG
>DMYQ01000079.1 GCA_003482555.1 Janthinobacterium sp.
TGTCGTTTCCGACCCGCCCTTTTTTACTCAACATTGACTGTCGCTCATTGGGGACGCGAACTATAGCAAACCTCCCGGCCGTCTAGCAAGGGTTTTCTGAAAAGTATTCTATCTTCGTTCCCGGATACAGCTGCGCCAGGGTTTCGGAGGCGATCCGAACGATGATCCTCTGTAGCTCGACGCTGGTTTTCGCCGTTCCAGACTCGTTGCGTATCGATTTCCATATCCCCGCCAGTTCCTGATGATGGGCGGCGACCGCCCGCTCCACTTCCTCCTGCCAGAATGCCGGCGCCTCGCCCTCGACGAAATTGCCGCGGCCGCGACCGAAGTGCGCCACGGCCAGATAGCGCAACACACTGGCGAGTAACAAGGTACGCAGGAAGTCGTCGGAAAATTGCATGGTCGGCGCGTTGCGGTCGGTGCTGGAATTGAAACCCCACGCGGCGCCGGCAAAGGTCAGCGCGCCCACCACGCCACCCAGCAAGGCGCCGGCGCCCAGCGTCAAGCCGCCCGCCATCAGGTCGGCCGACAGCCCGGTCGCGGCGCCGGAAATCAGCGCGCCCAGCAAGCCGGCCTGGGCCTTGTCGATGGGCGCCCGCACGACAAAATTTTCGCGCACCCGCGCATTGATCTTGCCCGCCTCGGTGGGGTCGAGCTTGTGCAACGCCAGCAGGCGCCCCGTGGTTTGCCCGATGGACAGGTTGAGGCGGGCGATCAAGGTGCTCATCGCCTTATCCTGGCGCTGTTGCTCCCCGCCTTTGCCCAAGCCCATCACTTTCAAAGCCGACTTCAGCAGCGTCTTGCCCTCGACCTCGACCGGTTCGCTGTCTTGCGCTGCGACAAGCAACTGGCGGGCCGTCAATTGCATCGCTTCATTGAAACGCTCCGCGTTGCTCGCCTCCCATGCGGCGAACAGGCGGGCGTAGCCGGCCTGCTTGGCCGGCTCGATCAAGCTGCCGACTGCCTCATAAAATACCCGTTCATGCACCCAGCAACGGGCGAAGGCGTCGAGCGCGAGCACATCGCGGACGACGGGGTACTGGCGCAAGTGTTCGCGCCAGCGGAGCTGCTCAGCCTGCTCCTCGCGGGCTGGACGCGGCGGCCCCATCTGATTCAACAGGACCACCACGGGCTTGCCCAGCCACTCGAGGATTTTCATTTCGGCGGGCAGATAGCCGGCGTCTTTCGGATGTTCGGACGAGTTGACCAGATACAGCACCACGTCGGCGGCGTCGCGCGCCGTGCGCAGCGCTTGCTGGCTGAGCCAGAACGGTCGGTCGCGGTAACGGTCCAGGACTTCGCGCAGGAACCAGCCGATCGGATTGCCCGACAAGCCCAGGCGCTTCAGCAGGCGCACCGAATCGCCGAAACCGGGCGTATCCCACAATTGCAAGCCATCGCCCCGCGGCGTCGTCAGCAGGGTGTGCGACTCGGCGAAAATGGTCACGTGGGCGGCGTCGCGCACCTCGCCGACGTCGACGCCGACCAAGGTGCGGGCCAGCGTGGTCTTGCCATTGTTGGTGTGTGAAATCAGCGCGAATTGAATCTGGACGGGAGTGTCGCTCATGCCGCCGCCGATACGCCGAGCCCTGCGCCGCCATCGAGCGGACGAAGGGATGGGTCGAGCAGATTGACGATGGTCGCCGGCGCTTTGTGGAAATGGCAAAAGTGCTGCCACAGCGCGATGCGTTCGTCGATGCGTTCCTTGCCGCCGACTTGCGCGCCGATGCGTTCGAGGTAGCCCGATTCATCGATCAAGATGGCGATGCCGCGGGGCGATCGGCGCACAAGGTAATCGAGGAAGGCGCCGTGGTTTTCCTTTTCCGGCGTTGCCGCAAGACTGAACAGCGCGGCCGTCACGCTCACGTCGGGATCGTCCAGGCGGGTATCGCGCAGCGCCTCCGGGGCCTCTTCGCCATACGCGGTCGATGGGCGCAACATCAGGCGCGCCTGTGCGCCTAGCAATATCGTCGCCAGCGCGGAAAGCCCCTTGTCACGCGCCTCGTCGAGGGTAAAGCTGTAGGGCAGCACGCGCAGAGTGCCGCCGCTGTCGGCGACCAATTTTTCATTGAACGCGCGGAAGTAAGGCTGCTCCAGGTCGAGCGGAAAGTATGTGCTTAATTTCCGGGCACGCCAGTTGGCGAAGCACGCCAGCAGCAGGCGCGGCACGACGACCAGCAGAAAAATTGTCGCGGCGTACAGATGCACCCAGCGCGCGCCGCTCTCCAGCGGGGCCGTTCTACCGAATCGCAAGGCTTCGATGTCGGCCAGCGAGAAAGCAGGCAACTGAAACAGCGCCGCGGCCGGCATGAACAGCCGCGACAAGAGCGCGTGCACCTGGACGGCGTCGAGGAAGGTGCTTTCCCAGCCTGCGGAATACTGTGACAAGAAGCCGCGCGCATACAGCGACAGCACGGCGCCAACGGCGAACAGGGCCGAACTCAAATGGATCGTGCGGGACAGTCGCGCAGCGCTCAATTTCGCGCCCAACTGCGCCCATTCCGCCATGAAACCGAGTAAACCGGCCGCCAAAGCGTGCGGCAATTTGCGCGGCAAAGCGCTCCTGCCGACACTGAGGCGTCGCAGCAGGGTGGACCTTGCGCCGTTCGAGCGCCTGGCCGGCAAGCAGGCCCAGATCAACAGTCCGGCATAGACCAGCAAATTCCAGCAGATAATCAGGAGCAAGGGCGCCGACAGCAAGTCGACGCGGTGCGGGTCCGTGACGCGATCCAGGACGGCGCCCAGCAGCAGAGCCAGCAAGGGAAGCGATATCGACAAGGTTTTCAGACCATTGCGGCGCCTGGTGAAAGCGGCAAAGGCGGGCGTGCGCTCGGCCAGGCGCTTGAGGATTTGTTCGGAGCGCTGCTGCAAAAAATGATCGGCAGTCACTTCCGACTTGCTGTCGGACGCCTGCCAGTGCGCCAACTCTTTCGCGCTTCGGCTGGCGTACAGGCGATCGTCCTCGCTGAGAACCTCGCGCTTCTGGTCGGCAATCTCGATGGCGCGCACCAGAACGACCGCTCTCGCAATCTCTTCGTTCATATTGCTCCTTGTATAAAACGACAACACTCACAAGGCAATTGTGACCTAGATTCGAGTTTCAAGCCAACACATAGAAGTTTTGGGCTGGCCCGCTCTTTGACGCTCCTTCCGCCCGCGAAAACGCGCACGCAAAAAAACCCGCAAGACATAAGGTGGCCTTGGCCACCGC
>DMYQ01000056.1:0-473 GCA_003482555.1 Janthinobacterium sp.
TGGCCGAAAGTCTCGGCCGTGATGCCTGTGCCGTCGGAAACAAAGAAGACGGTGCGGGCCGCGGCGGGCAGGGGTGTGCGTGGTTCTTGTGTCATAAAGTCTTATCGTCAAGATTGAGCGTCGTCAATTTGCGCCTTGGACTGGTAAAATGGGCGCAACGGTGTGATTGTGCTGCACGACGCCAAGAATAACAAGAAAACCCGTCGCCGCGATCCCGTACAGATTTCTATCATCAGTAAGGATGTCATTATGACCAACGCAGCATTGCAGGAGCAAAACAACGAGGCGGTGTACGTCGCTTCGTTCGAGAATTTGCGCATGACGGATGTCGAATCCGTCGGCGGCAAAAATGCCTCACTGGGGGAAATGATCAGCCAGCTGGCTGGCGCGGGCGTGCGGGTGCCGGGTGGTTTCGCCACCACGGCGCAGGCTTTCCGCGATTTCCTCAGCTACAGTGCGAACGGCGGCCTGCC
>DMYQ01000056.1:588-3630 GCA_003482555.1 Janthinobacterium sp.
AACGTGGTCGGCATCGACAATGTGCTCGACGCCATGAAGCAAGTCTTCGCATCGCTCTACAACGACCGCGCCATCTCTTACCGCGTGCACAAGGGCTTCACCCACGCCGAAGTGGCCTTGTCGGCCGGCGTGCAACGCATGGTGCGCTCCGACCTGGGCGCGGCCGGCGTGATGTTTACCATCGACACGGAATCGGGCTTCAAGGATGTGGTCTTCGTCACGTCCAGCTACGGCCTGGGCGAAACGGTGGTGCAGGGCGCCGTCAATCCCGATGAATTCTATGTCCACAAGCCGATGCTGGAACTGGGCAAGTCGCCCGTGATCCGCCGCAACATCGGTTCCAAGCTGCTGAAGATGGAATTCACCCATGAAGCCAAGGCTGGCCGCTCGGTGAAAACCGTCGACGTGCCGGTCGAAATGCGCAACCGCTATTCCCTGGAAGACAGCGAAGTGGTGGAACTGGCGAAATACGCCGTCATCATTGAAAACCATTACGGCCGTCCGATGGACATCGAGTGGGGCAAGGATGGCCGCGACGGCAAGTTGTACATCTTGCAAGCGCGCCCGGAAACCGTCAAATCGCAACAGAAATCGACCGACGCGCAACAGCGCTTCAAGCTCAAAAGCAGCGGCACGGTGCTGGCCTCCGGGCGCGCCATCGGCCAAAAAATCGGCGCCGGCCCTGTGCGCGTGATCCACGACGCGGCCGACATGGAGCGGGTGCAACCGGGCGACGTGCTGGTGGCCGACATGACGGACCCGAACTGGGAACCGGTCATGAAGCGGGCGGCGGCCATCGTCACCAACCGCGGCGGACGTACTTGCCACGCGGCCATCATCGCGCGTGAGCTGGGCGTGCCGGCCGTGGTCGGTTGCGGCAACGCCACCGACATCCTCAAGGATGGCACCTTCGTCACGGTTTCCTGCGCCGAAGGCGACGAAGGCCGCATCTACGACGGCTTGCTGGAAACGGAAGTATCGGAAGAGGCGCGCGGCGAATTGCCACCGCTGCCGACCAAGATCATGCTCAACGTCGGCAATCCGCAGATGGCCTTCGACTTCCAGTCGATCCCGAACGCGGGCGTCGGCCTGGCGCGCCTGGAATTCATCATCAATAACAATATCGGCGTGCATCCGAAGGCCATCCTCGAGTACCCGAATATCGACGCCGACTTGAAAAAGGCGGTCGAATCGGTGGCGCGCGGCCACGCTTCGCCGAAAGCGTTTTATATCGACAAGCTGGCCGAGGGCATCGCGACCATTGCCGCTGCCTTTTGGCCAAAGCCGGTCATCGTGCGCCTGTCCGACTTCAAGTCGAATGAATACAAGAAGCTGATCGGCGGTTCGCGTTATGAGCCGGACGAGGAAAATCCGATGCTGGGTTTCCGTGGCGTGGCGCGTTACCTGTCGCCGGACTTCGCCGAGTCCTTCGAAATGGAATGCCTGGCCATGAAGCGCGTGCGCAATGACATGGGCTTGACCAACGTGGAAATCATGGTGCCCTTCGTGCGCACCCTGGGACAAGCCGAGAAAGTCGTGGCCCTGCTGGCCAAAAACGGTTTGAGCCGCGGCGAAAACGGCCTGCGCCTGATCATGATGTGCGAAGTGCCGTCGAACGCCGTTCTGGCCGACCAGTTCCTCGAACATTTCGACGGTTTCTCGATCGGTTCCAACGATCTGACCCAATTGACCCTGGGCCTGGACCGCGATTCCGGCATGGCCTTGCTGGCCGCCGATTTCGACGAGCGCGATCCGGCCGTGAAAGCCCTGTTGTCGATGGCGATCAAGGCTTGCCGCGCGCAAGGCAAATACATCGGCATTTGCGGTCAGGGGCCGTCGGATCATCCGGACTTCGCGGTCTGGCTGATGGAGCAGGGTATCGAGTCGATGTCGCTCAATCCCGATTCGGTGATCGACACCTGGCAAAAACTGGCCGCGCTGCAGAAATAAAGTCGGCTGCCGGAATATGGTTGGTGAAAATTGACGCTGTGGCGCGGGCGAATGGGTTAGACTGCCAACACTGCAACGTTTGACAAAAAAGCCATCAATACATATTCCATCGTAATGAAAACCCTCGTCGCCCCCAGCGGGCCGCGGGGGTTTTTGCGTTTTAGCGGCGCTGGTAGCGGGCGCCATGAGGAGAGTCGGCATGAGTGATTGGATGAACTGGTTTCTGGCGGCGGGTCTGTTGGTGATCCTGGAATTATTCAGCGGCACCTTTTACCTGTTGATGATCGCCATCGGCGTGCTTGCCGGCGGCCTCCTGGCGCTGGCCGGGGTCGGCACGACCCTGCAAACGGTGGCGGCGGCGGCGATCGGCGTGCTGGCCACCTTGCTGCTGCGTACCAGCAAATACGGCAAGACCGAACGCGTGGACGCGGCGTTCGATCCGAACGTGAATCAGGATATCGGCCAGCCTATCGCGGTCGCGCACTGGGTCAACGGCGGCGCGCGCGTGATGTACCGGGGCGCGCAATGGGATGTGGAACTGGCGCCGGGCGCCGACCCGGACGCCGGCGCTTACACGATACGGGAAGTGCGCGGCAGCCGCCTGATCGTCAATTAATTCGAGCAATACTTTATTCAACCAGGAGAGCAGGCTATGGAAATCAGCATCGGCAGCGTGACATTCATCGTGTTTTTATTGGCGCTGGTCTTTGTGTTCAAGACCATCAACGTGGTGCCCCAGCAGCACGCCTGGGTCGTCGAACGCCTGGGCAAGTACCATGGCACCCTGGGGCCCGGCTTGAACATCGTAGTGCCCTTTATCGACCGCATCGCCTACAAGCATTCACTCAAGGAAATCCCGCTCGATGTGCCGCCGCAAGTGTGCATCACGCGCGACAATACCCAGTTGCAGGTGGACGGCATCCTATACTTTCAAATCACGGACGCGAAACGGGCTTCCTATGGTTCTTCCAACTATATCGCCGCCATCACGCAACTGGCGCAAACCACCTTGCGCTCGGTGATCGGCAAGATGGAATTGGACAAGACCTTCGAGGAGCGCGACCATATCAATACGGCCATCGTCAACGCGAT
>DMYQ01000056.1:3765-5379 GCA_003482555.1 Janthinobacterium sp.
AAAGAGATTCTGCACGCGATGCAGGCGCAGATTACGGCGGAGCGGGAAAAGCGCGCGCTGATCGCGGCCTCGGAAGGGCGGCGCCAGGAGCAGATCAATATCGCCAGCGGCGAGCGGGAAGCATCGATCGCCCGTTCCGAAGGCGAGAAGCAAGCCTCGATCAACCGCGCCCAGGGGCAGGCGACGGCGATCGTGGCGCTGGCGCAGGCCAATGCCGAAGCCTTGCGCCAAGTGGGGGCGGCGATCCGCGAACCGGGCGGCGCCGACGCCGTCAACCTGAAGGTGGCGGAACAATATGTCGGCGCCTTCGCGCATTTGGCAAAGGCGAATAACTCGATTATCGTGCCCGCCAATCTGGGCGATATGAGCGGTTTGATCGCCACCGCAATGCAAGTGGTGAAGACTCAAAAAACGCTTTGATGGAGTCGGCCGCCTGCGATTATCTCGCGGCGGCGGCGCCGCGCAAGTTGGCGGGCGCCGCATGGCGGCGCTGGAATCGGCCGCGCCGTCGCGCAGGCAAGCGGGGGCGGGCCTATTGCCAATTGACGCAAGTTGTCTGGATATATATTTCGGCGGCGGTGCGCAACGCTGGCGCAAACCCGCTTGGCGACTCGCATCAGCGATACCGCTCAACTTTAATTTCCATGGAGAATTGTTTGAAATGCCGCCCGGAGTCCGGTCTTGTTATTTGATGATATTAAATTATGCAAAATAACAAAACTGCATCATAATCGCAGCATAGGCCAATCTCGGGATTATTCAAGCTGCCGGTAACGCGCTGGAGAATCGGTGGTTTTCTTGCGCTGCAATGTACACGGGGTCGAAATTTTCGCTAAACTTCAGGAAAATCTGTACTTTACGCGTAAAGAATTGTAAATAGCGATAAATACCTTAACAAGCGCGTTACAATTGGATAGAATCTGATTTCTTTAGTTTCATCCTTCAACTCACCCAAAGGAAGCCGCCATGGATCTGTCCAGCTTATCTCTCTCCGACCTGCGCAATCTGCAAGACGACATCAAAAAACAAATGAAAAAGCGCGAGCAAGACGATCTGTCCAAAGCTCGGGAACAGATCCTGGCGATTGCACAAAGCGTTGGTGTTTCCGTCAAGGACCTGGTCGGCACGGGTATACGCGCAAAAACCGGCAGCGTTGCCGTCCGTTACCGCAATCCTGGCGATGCTTCGCAACAATGGACTGGTCGCGGCCGCCAGCCAAAATGGGTCAAGGAATGGACCGACTCCGGTAAATCGCGCGATCTGCTGAAAGTTTAAGAGCCGTTCGTTCGGATGCTTGCCTAAGTTTGTGCGCAAGCATCCGCAGCCCTGGCATGGGACTGCCCGGCACCGTTGCCACAATTCGTTCCTCTTTATTCCTATCATGGGCCGTGCCCCCATCGACTTGCGCAAGCGCCGAGTCGGCAATGTCGCCCCGGGCAATAGCGTGATGCTCCTGCTCTGCTTTCCACTATCACTGCCCGCCAAGAACCATTTGGTCGCCGCGTGTATCACCTTCGAGTATCCAGATAAATACTTGCCCGTCAGCGCAGCCACGCCTCGCCGGCCGCACTTGGTCGCCGGCACAGGTCTTGCGCCGGAATATCTGCTTGCCGC
>DMYQ01000056.1:5500-9159 GCA_003482555.1 Janthinobacterium sp.
CCCGCCTGCCATCCAGACGCCGGCCGATAAAAGTCACCAGCCGTGGCACAGCGGCGGCGCCGGCGCTTTAATATTTCCCAGTGGCATGTTCAAGACGCAATTGTCGGATTTTTCGCAATGTCCATGCTGAATGAACCCGCATCCCTTGGCCCGTCCTGGCGTTGGCTGCGGTGCGCATCGACTATCTTGGCCGGTTTGTGGCTCCACATGCAATCATCGCCCTGGCCGTGATGAAACCGGCGGCCTTGTTTATGGGCGGCGAACGACTAAGCGCATGAATGGGTGAATGTAGCATGGGTACACTCAAGGGGAATTTGGCGCTGTCGGTGTTTCAATCTGCGGCGCGCGGAATTCATTGGGCTGTATGTGAATTTTCATCGCCAATGAGGAGAAATCAAAATGCAATCGAGTTCATCGTTCCATTCCACGTCATTGACGCGCGCGCTACTGCTGGGCACGAGTCTCATGCTGTGCGGCGCGCCGGCACCGGCCCGTTCGGCGAGCGCGTCGGCGCTGTCGATGGCGCAAGATTGGAACAGCAAGGCCAGTCAGCCCAACGGCATGTATGGATCGAACGGCAGCGTGCAAAATATTTTGCAGGCGTGGGGCGTGTCGAACAACGCCGTCAGCAATTACCTGTCATGGAACGGCGTGCTTGCCGACGTCAACGCGAATCGCCCCTTTGTCATCCGTTTTGACTGGACCAATGGCGGCGGACATATCATGGTGGGGCGCGCTTACGATTCGTCGAACGGCGTCAATTATCACTACATCATGAATCCGTGGCCGGGCGAGGGCCAGGCTTAGTCGGCCGCGGCCGCGGGTCAGCGGCGGTGGACTTTCATCGCCGACTGCACTTCGCGGGCGCCGTCGCGGTCTTTTTCAGCGGCGCGCTTGTCGTGCTGCTTCTTGCCCTTGGCGACGCCGATTTCGCATTTGATGCGGCCGCCCTTGTAGTGCAGGTTGAGCGGCACCAGGGTGAAGCCGGAGCGCACCACCTTGCCGATCAACTTTTCCATCTCCGCTTTATGCAGTAATAGTTTGCGCGTGCGCACCGCTTCCGGATGGATATGGGTGGAGGCGGTCGGCAGGGCGCTGATGTGGGCGCCGAACAGGAATAGCTCGGCGCCGCGAACGACGACGTAGGCTTCCTTGATCTGCACGCGGGCGTCGCGGATCGCCTTCACTTCCCAGCCTTCCAGCACGATGCCCGCTTCGTAGCGATCCTCGATGAAGTAGTCGTGAAAGGCTTTTTTATTGTCAGCTATGGTCATGGGATGGTAATTGTGCGCGGGTCGGTTAAACTACTGCTTGGCGCCAGCGCGAAGCAGTCAATTGGAATATTCAACATCATAGCAAACGGTTCTTCAATGGCAGTAGTACATAAATCAGTTTTTCTGGGATATAGCGCGCAACAGATGTTCGCGCTGGTGGCGAACATCGAGGATTATCCCAAATTCCTGCCCTGGTGCGGCGGCGTCGACGTGCGCGAGCGCAGCGACGACGCCGTCGTGGCAAGCTTGACCATACAGTACCACGGAGTGCGGCAAAGCTTCACGACGTCGAACCGCAACGAGGCGCCCACCAGCATCAAAATGAGTCTGGTGGACGGCCCTTTCAAGAGCATGGAAGGGGTCTGGTCCTTCAAGGCGCTGCGCGACGATGCCTGCAAGATCGAACTCGATATGCATTACGAGTTTTCCAGTCGGGTGCTGGAACAGTTGATCGGCCCCGTGTTCGGCATGATCGCCAACAGCATGGTCGATTCCTTTTGCAAACGGGCGGAGACGGTCTATGGCTGACTTGATCGCGGTGCAGGTGTGCTATGCCACGCCCGACTATGAATTCTTGCGCGACCTGGAAGTGGCCGCCGGCAGCACCCTGGAACAGGCGGTGCGCGCCAGTGGCCTGCCGCTGGAAGTGCCGGAGATGGACTTGAGCGGCGCCGTGGTCGGCATCTACGGCAAAAAGAAGGCGCTGGACACGGTCTTGCGCGCGCACGACAGGGTCGAAGTCTATCGCCCCTTGCTGGCCGATCCGAAAGAGGCGCGGCGCCGGCGCGCCGTCAGGAAAACCTGAGCGACGCCCCGGCGGTAAGCCCGGCTCAGGCCATGGCAGGGTAGTCGGTGTAGCCCGCGGCGCCGGCGATCATGAAGGTGGCCGGGTTGGGCGGGTTCAGCGCGGCACCGCTTTGCAGGCGGCGCGGCAAGTCTGGATTGGCGATGAATAACTGGCCGAACGCGACCGCGTCCGCTTCACCGGCCGCCAGCACGCGCGCGGCGCCATCCTTGTCCATTTTTTCATTGGCGATATAGACGCCGCCGAACGCCTGTTTGAGTTGCGGGCCGAGGCGGTTTTCGCCGACCGCTTCGCGCGCGCAGATGAAACCGATGCCGCGCTTGCCCAGTTCGCGCGCCACATAACTGAAGGTGGCCAGCGGATCGGAATCGCCCATGTCGTGCGAATCGCGGCGCGGCGCCAGGTGCATGCCGACCCGTCCCGCGCCCCACACGTCGATGCAGACGTCGGTCACCTCCAGCATCAGGCGGGCGCGGTTTTCCACCGGGCCGCCGTAGGCGTCGGTGCGCACATTGGTGCTGTCTTGCAGGAACTGGTCGAGCAGGTAGCCGTTGGCGCCGTGGATTTCGACGCCGTCGAAGCCGGCCAGCTTGGCGTTTTCGGCGCCCTTGCGGAAGGCTGCCACGATGGCGGGCAATTCCTCGATGGCGAGGGCGCGCGGGGTCAGGTAGGGGCGCTCGGGACGCAACAGGCTGACGTGGCCGCGCGCGCCGATGGCGCTGGGCGCCACGGGCAGGGCGCCGTCGAGGAAGATGGGGTCGGAAATGCGGCCCACGTGCCACAGTTGCAGGAAGATGCGCCCGCCAGCGGCATGCACGGCCTCGGTCACCAGTTTCCAGCCTTCGACTTGTTGCTCGGACCAGATGCCGGGCGTGTCCGCGTAGCCGACGCCCTGCGCGCTGACGGAGGTCGCTTCGGTCAGGATCAGACCGGCCGAGGCGCGCTGCCGGTAGTACTCGGCCATCAGCGCGTTCGGCACGCGGCCGGGGCCGGTGGCCCGTGAGCGGGTCAGCGGTGCCATGACGATGCGGTTTTTCAATTGCAGGTCGCCAATGGTGAGCGGATCGAATAAGTTTGTCATCGTATTTTCCAGGTGAAGTGAGGGCGGCCGGGGCCGCGGTTCAAAATCGGGTTCAGAGTCCGTTGTTGATATGCGCGAGGAAGGCCGCGATGGTTTCTTCGTTACGCTTGAAAAAGCTCCACTGGCCGACTTTCTTGCACGTGAGCAGGCCGGCGCTTTGCAGCGCGGCCAGGTGGGCCGATGCCGTCGATTGCGACAGTCCCGTGTGCTGATGGATCAGGCCGGCGCACACGCCGTTGCTCAGGGGATATTCCTGTCCCGAGAAGTGCGCTTCCGGATCCTTGAGGCAGTGCAGTATCTGGCGCCGCACCGGATTGGCCAGCGCCTTGTGGATCGCATCGATTTCCATCTAGCTCTTTCGCTGGTGAAGGGCGCATGTTTCGCCTATCGGCGATGCATGAATCGTGTTTTACAAATTTCAATATCGTAATATTACGATATAAATGAAAAATGTGCTGGCGGGCGTGAAAAGCGCGCCTCCGCGCAGGTAGGGCTGCCC
>DMYQ01000056.1:9359-12058 GCA_003482555.1 Janthinobacterium sp.
GGGCCGTGCCGGGTAGGGCGGCCTAAATTCGGGCGCGCGCGGCGCTAGCTGGTATACTTCGGCCTGCTCTTGTGGGGACGACCCCGCGGCATGCGGGGCCGGGCGGGGACGACCTCGCCGCTACAGGAGATATCAATGACGTGGATCATACTTGTCGTGGCCGGCTTGCTGGAAATCGGCTGGGCCGTGGGCCTCAAATACAGCGCCGGCTTCACCCGTCCCTTGCCGTCCGTGCTGACGGCCATCTCCATGCTGGGCAGTGTCGCCATGCTGGGACTGGCCTTGCGTACTTTGCCGCTCGGCACCGCTTACGCCATCTGGACCGGCATCGGCACCGTCGGCACCGCCATCTTCGGCATCATGGTGCTGGGCGAACCGGCCGGCGCCGCGCGCCTGGCTTGCATCGCGCTGATCACGGCTGGCATCCTCGGCTTGAAGCTGGTCTCGCCGCAATAGATTGCCGGCGTTCGTGAATGCGCCCGGTTCACCGCTGGCGCGCAGATGATCCCGAGTTTTGCAGCGCGGAGCGGGTCAAGGAGCTCAAACGACTGTTGCCCGAGTTCGAGGAGGGGTAGTTCCCTCGCCGTTTCTGACTTTGCACGCCAATTGCCGCCAGCTTCGGCCCCAGTTCAATGCCAGCCCGGTATGCCATCCCGCCCCCGTTGGATGTGCCGAAAACATAGATGCGCTGTTGATCGGCACCGAACTCGGCGATTGCGCTGTCGATGAGGACCGCCAGGAAGCCGATGACGTCGGCGGATGCGTTGCTCGTGGCGTCGGCGCGGCTATCGTTCCAGGCCCGCTTATCGTTGCTTGCCTTGATGCCGTCAGGCGCGATCAGCATCACCTTTTGCTGCTCGCCAGCTTCGGCCAGTCCTGCGAACGATCGCCGCCAAACGCCTCCAGCCCCAGCATCCACGCCGCGCTGGCGAAATCCAATTTCGCACGACCTGGTAATTTTTGCAACGTTGCGCCAAAACCTCGATCGCCGGCCTGTACTGATCCATGGTTTGCCTGGAGAGCTTGGTCCGGCTTTTGGGCGAATTCTCAGCAGGTGCCTCAGTGATTGCGAGCACCCGTGCCCCCGTCCTCCCTCCATCCCGATTTTCCTCAAGTAAAACTAGCCCCGTATCCCTTGCGCCGCGACTTCCTTTAAAATTAACACTTGTAAAACTAAATGATAGTGATTATCATTTGCGTTCAATTAATTAGTCTAATATTTAACTTTAACTGTCTGACACTGGCCGCAGGGGCGTGTGAGGCAAGCGAATGGGGAGTGGACATGCAGCAGGAGCAGCTTTACGAGGTCGTCATCAACGCGCAGCGCCAGTATTCGCTCTGGCCGGCGCAGCGGCCGGTGCCGGGCGGCTGGCAAGCCACGGGATTTTGCGATTCGCGCGCGCAGTGCCTCGAGCATATCGGCGTCGTCTGGCGCGACCTGCGCGAGCACGATGCGCAAGCGGCCCTGGCCGACGCCGGAGTGCAGCATGGATAAGCGCCCGCCGTCAGACGCGGGTAAGCGCCCGTCTTCGGGCGCGGTCGTCGAACTGGTATCGCCGGGCCAGCGCGGCCTGTGGTTCCTGAGCCAACTGGCGCACACCACGCAGCGCCTGCACATCCGTGTCGAGCTGCGCTGGCCCGGCGCCATCGAGCGCGCGCGGATCGCGCAAGCCTTGCGCGCCGTGCAGGCGCGCCACCCCATCCTGCGCAGCACCTTTCACCGCCTGGCCTGGGGCGATATCGAACAGCGCCTGGACAGTGCCGCGCCGCTGCTGCTGGAAAGCGCTGGCGACTACGCCGCCTGGGCCGGGCGCCAGGACTTCGACCTGGAGCGCCAACCCGGGCTGAAGGTCTGGCTGGACGGCGCCACGCTGGTGCTGGCCCTGCACCGTATCGTGGCCGACGCCACCTCGGCCGGGATATTGGTCGATGAACTACTGGGCGGCATCGCCGGCGCGCCGCCGCCCGCGATCGCCACGCACACATTTCACCGCCACGCCGCGCGCCAGTTGGCGCAACTGAGCGCCGGCGCGCTGGCGGCGGACGACGCTTACTGGATGGCCAAACTGGGCCCGGGAGCGCCGGCGCTGGCGCTGGCCCTGGATCGCCCGCGCACGGCGCTGCGCACCCATGCCGATGCCCAGGTGGTCGGCGAACTCGATGCCGCGCTCGCCGCCCAGCTGCAAGCTTTTTGCGCACGCTACGCGGCGCGGCCGGTGCAGGTGCTGCGGGCGGCTTTCGCCGTGCTGCTGTACCGCCACAGCGCGCAAGCGACGCTGCGCATGGCCACCCTCGACGCCGGCCGTCCGGGCGCCCTGGCCGGCGTCATCGGGCCGTTCGAAAACATCCTCGTCTCAAGCCTGACCCTGGCCGGCGCCATGCGCTTCGCCGCGCTGCTCAAGGCCGTTGAAGAGGAAGACGCCGCCGCTCTGGCGCACGCCGCGCTGCCGTTCGAGCGCCTGCTGGAGCGTCTCAACGCCGACGGCTTCCAGAAGCACGAGCTGCCGTTCCAGGCCGCCTTCGTCTGGCGCCGGCATGGCCTTGCGGCGCGCGCGCACGGCGACGTTGAGGTGCGCATCGACGAAGATCACGCCCTGCGCGTCGACCTGCTGCTGCGCGCCGGCGAACGCGCCGACGGCCGCCATGTCTTGACGCTGGCGTACGCTTGCGCGCTGTTCGATCGCGCCACGGCCGTCGCG
>DMYQ01000056.1:12209-13584 GCA_003482555.1 Janthinobacterium sp.
GCGGCCGTGCCGGTGCACCAGTTGATGGAAAGCCAACTGGCGCGGCACGGTGCCGCCGAGGCGCTGGTGTGCGGCGCCGACTCGCTCACGCACGCGGCCATGCATGGCGCCGCCAACCGCCTGGCCCACTACCTGATCTCCCTCGGCGTGGGCGCGGAAAGCCGCGTCGGCGTGGCGCTCGAGCGCGGCGTCGACTTGATCGTCACCTTGCTGGCCGTGTTCAAGGCCGGCGCCGCGCTGGTGCCGATCGACCCGGCCTATCCGCGCTCGCGCATCGACTACATCCTCGCCGACGCGGCGGTGTCCTGCCTGCTCACCCACGGCGCGCTGCGGGAGCGCTTGCCGGCGCTGGCAAACGGCGCCACCATTCTGCTCGACACGCTCGATCTGACGCGACTGCCGCTCACCCCACCCGGGACGCGGGTCTCGCCCCAGCAACTGGCGTACATCATCTACACTTCCGGCTCCACCGGCCGGCCCAAGGGCGTGGCGGTGGCGCACGGCCCGCTGTCCCTGCATTGCCAGGCCACGGCGCAGCTGTACGAGATGAGCGCCGCCTCGCGCGAGCTGCACTTCCTGTCGATCAGCTTCGACGGCGCCCACGAACGCTGGATCGTGCCGCTGATCGTCGGCGGCTGCGTGGTGCTGCGCGGCGACGCGCTGTGGAGCGCGGCCGAAACCCATGCCGCCATGCGCGCACACCGGGTCAACAATGCCGGCTTCCCCACCAGTTATGTGCAGCAGCTGGCCGAATGGGCCGACGGCCGCGCCGGCGCCGCGCCTCTGCGGCTGCTATCCTTTGGCGGCGAAGGCATGCCGCGCGCCACCTTTGAAACGGTCAGGCGCGTCCTCGCGCCGGCCTGCCTGATCAACGGCTACGGCCCGACCGAAACGGTGATCTCGCCGCTGGCCTGGAAGACCACGGCCGACGCCAGCTTCGAGGGCGCCTTCGCGCCGATCGGCCGCGCGGTCGGTCCGCGCCGGGCGTATGTGCTCGATGCCGATCTGAACCCCCGTGCCGCCCGGCGTGGCGGGCGAACTGCACATCGGCGGCGCCTGCCTGGCGCGCGGCTATCACGGCCAGCCGGCCGCCACAGCGGACCGCTTCATCCCGGACCCGTTCGCGGCCGACGGCGGGCGCATGTACCGCACCGGCGACCAGGTGCGCTGGCGCGCCGACGGCATCATCGAATATCTGGGCCGCCTCGACCACCAAGTCAAGGTGCGCGGCTTCCGCATCGAACTGGGCGAGATCGAGGCGGCGCTGGGCCGGCTGGCCGGGGTGCGCGAAGCGGTCGTGGCGCTGCACCAGAGCCCGCAGGGCGCCAGGCTGGTCGGCTATGCGGTGGCCGCCACCGCCACCGCCGCCGCCGCC
>DMYQ01000056.1:13725-15003 GCA_003482555.1 Janthinobacterium sp.
GCCACCATGGCCGGCGCCACGCTGCGCCGGCAACTGGCGGCGCAACTGCCCGACTATATGGTGCCGGCGGCCATCGTCATGCTCGAGGTCTTGCCGCTCACGCCGAACGGAAAAATCGACCGCAAGGCGCTGCCCCTGCCAATGCAGGAACGGAGGGCGCCGCTGGCCCCGTCCAGCGAACTGGAACGGCAACTGGTGGCGGCCTGGCGCCAAGTGCTGCAACTGGAACAGGTGGGCGTCAGCGATAACTTCTTCGAACTGGGCGGCGATTCGCTCAGCGCCCTGCGCGTGCTGACCATGCTCGACGAGATCGCCCCCGAACACGGCCTCGGCATCGTCGACCTGTTCAACCATCCCGACATTGCCGGCCTGGCGCGCCTGCTGGACGAGCGGGATGAGCGGAACGAGCGAGATACACCGGCCGGCGAGGTGGTCTGCCTGCGCGCCGGCGGCAGCAAACCGATGCTGTACTGCTTCCCCGGCCTGCTGGTCAGCACCCTCGAATACGCGGCGCTGGTGAAGTACCTGGGCCCGGACCAGCCAGCCACCGGCTTCATCTGCCACTCGCTCTCCGCTGGCGACGGCGAACCGCTGGCCGTGGCGGCGCTGGCGGCGCGCTACGCCGAGCATATCCGCGCCCGCAGCGCCGGCCAGCCGGTGATGCTGCTGGGCTGGTCCTGGGGCGGCATCCTGGCCTACGAGGCGGCGCGCCTGCTGGGCGACAGCGTCGACGTGCGCCTGCTGGGCATGCTCGACGTGTGCGCCCTCGACGCCGAATTTGCCGTCGGCGGCGAAAAGCCGATGAGCAAAGCGCTGCGGGACCGCCTGCAAAGCGAGGTGGATGGTTGGCTGGCGCGCAGCGCCATGCGCGCGCGTTGGCTGCGGCTGCTGGCGCGCATGGACGCCACCGTCCATACCCAGTTTCTCCACTACGTGAACAACAGTGCCGAATCGCTGCCGCTGGACGGCCCCGACGTCGGCAGCCGCGAGCACATTTTCTGGACGCTGATGGAAAACGCGCTGGTGTTCCGCGACTACGCGCTGGCGCCGCTCGATTGCCCCATCCACGCCTGGATCGCGGAAGACTCGCTGCTGCGCGGGATGAACGTGATCGACTGGCGCAAGCAGTCGGGCCGGGTGGGGCGCGTCCACCCCATCCCCGGCAGCACCCACCTGAGCATCATCGCCGATCCCCAGTTTCACCTCAGCTTTGCCGAGAGCGTCGAGCTGGCGCTGGCTCCTTGAGCGCGGCGAACCACTTTCAACCTATAGAAAAAG
>DMYQ01000055.1:0-1676 GCA_003482555.1 Janthinobacterium sp.
CAATTCATGCGCGATTTTAATCGCTAGTTTCAGCGGCACCAGCAGCAAGCCGTTGACGAACAGGATGATGCCCGGCCGGCGGGTGTCCTTCGGCCCCTTGATCGAAAACTGATACACGACCGTACTCGCGCGCGGTCGCGCTCGGAGGCGGCGCCGTCAGCGCGATGTCCGAACCGTAGAGATGGCGGTAGTGGTATCGGCCAGCCTGACAAGGGGTTCTTGCTCGATTTAGTCTTCGGTCGTCATTGGCCCGGATATGTCGATTTGATCGACACGTTCCCTCAATATGTTTAAAAAAGTCGAGAAAATCGACACGTTCATTTGATATGTTTAAAAAAGTCGAAAAAATCGACACGTTTCTTCGACGCATCTATTGCTCACCTGACAATTTCTTGGGGCGCGGACCCATACTTCACGGCAACCGGACTCAGATTTTCAATGCCTTTCGACTCCAGCATACTTTCGCGTACCAGCCTTGCCCGACTGTGACTCAGGTCGTACGAATGCAGCAGCATATATCCGCCAGCCACCCATGATTTACCACTCGCTCGATCGCCGCCGTGACTTAGATGGGCGCTCACCTCGTTCCAGCGCATTGAATTTTCCGTCGAAACGTTACCGCAAGTCTTACAACACCGACTCGGGCAGCAAATCGAATATATGCGGCTCCAGCAAGGTCTGATCCGGCGACGATTTTGTGCAATCCGCGCTGCGCAGTCTTATTATTTTTTGGCGAATTTGTGCCGGACTGATTGAAATACCCGTGGGAACTTCAAGTGACGAGGGGCAGAGAAAAATGGAGCAGAAGTAAGCCGGAGTCGGCAACTATCTGATTTTATTGAGGAAAAACTGGTGCGGCTGGCGGGGATCGAACCCACGACCCTTGGCTTCGGAGGCCAATACTCTATCCACTGAGCTACAGCCGCGCTGGGAATGTCTGAAGTGCCCCGAAGGATACCGTTTTTCTGGCCATCCGTCCATGGAAAGTGTCGTATCCGGGGCGATTTGAATTCCAAAGAGGAATTTTTGAGTCTATAATCGCGGGTTTGGCGGAGGTTTGCATCGTGACATGCAAAATCGCTACGCCGCACTGCCACCAGCTTCGAAAATTGTCTTAAGGAAATCATGAGCGACGCACACAACGAACACGAATCCGCCATCAGAACGCCTAAGCAACTCGTTGCTGCCGTTGCGGGCTTCTTTTTTGCCACAGTCATCGGCATCATTTTGTTGGTGCAATATGTCACGACGGACAAACTGACCGGCGCCGGCTCCAACAGCCAGGATCCGCAAGAAGTCGCCGCTCGTCTGAGCCCGGTCGCCGATGAAGGCTTCACCTTGAAAGATGCGAGCGCGCCCAAGCAATTGCAATCCGGCGAAGCCGTGTACACCGCCATTTGCGCCGCCTGCCACGCCACCGGCGCCGCCGGTTCGCCGAAGTTCGGCGACGCCAGCGCCTGGTCGGCCCGCGTCGCCCAGGGTTACGAGACCCTGCTCAAGCACGCCATCGGGGGTATTCGCGGCATGCCGGCCAAGGGCGGCAATCCCGATCTGGATGACGTGGAAGTGGCGCGCGCCTTAGTCTACATGGCCAACAAGGGCGGCGCCAAGTTCGCCGAACCGGCAGTACCGGCAGCCGGCGCCGCGCCAGCCGCCAGCGCCGCCGCGTCCGCTCC
>DMYQ01000055.1:1736-12409 GCA_003482555.1 Janthinobacterium sp.
CCGCTCCTGCCGCATCCGCCGCCGCTCCGGCCGCCTCGGCCGCCGCGCCAGCTCCAGCCGCTCCTGCTAAATTGGCGGCCGACGCCGGCCAGAAGCTGTACCAGGCAACTTGCCAGGCTTGCCACGGCGCCGGTATCGCCGGTTCGCCGAAGTTTGCCGACAAGGCCGCCTGGGCGCCCCGCATCAAGCAAGGCGTCGCCACGCTCGACGAGCACGCCATCAAGGGTTTCCAAGGCAAGGCCGGCATGATGCCGCCAAAAGGCGGTTCCGCCGCTACCGACGAGGAAGTCAAAGCCGCCGTCGAATACATGGTCGCAGCCGCAAAATAAGCGCAGCAGCCATACAAAAAGCCGCCCCGTCAAACGGGCGGCTTTTTTACGTCCCCCTTTTAGCGCCGGCGCGAACCCGGCAAAGGCGGCGGGCGAAGGCCCGGCCCCCTTCCCGGGCACGCTTCACCCGCGCCGCCAGCGCGCCCTGCGGCGCCCCGTCAAGTTCCGGCCGCCCATAAACCTGCGGCGCCTTTCGATTGTTCAACGGGCTCACCCACCGGGTGAGTCGAAATCGGGCTATTGGAGCGACGCTTACGCGGCGTGATTCCCCGCCCCCTCCGTCGGCGGCTGGGGATTTTTCGACTCCGTCGAATCGGAGTCCGGCTTGATGAGCGCCGCCGCGCTGATATGAAATTTATTCTTGTCCTGCCTCACGTTCCATGAGACGACAAAGCGGGAATCGTCGGCAAACCGTGCCAGCTTTCTTTCGATCAATTCCCGGATAAGATCCATGAGATTGAGGTCATCAGAGGCGCCCATTACTTCAAGCAATTGGCCGATCTTGCTGGTACGCAGAGATTCGTCCAACGACGACAGGTTCCACGCAGCTACGCCAAGTCCCACCAGTTTGCGCAATTCGTCCAGCGTCAGATCCTTGGTGGCATACGGTTCGATCAGTTCACTGAGCGAAGCGGATATCTTGGAACCACTGCCTCCGCGCCGGATTTGAATATCTCCTTCCATCCACGGTGGCAATGTCAGCGGCGAGCCCGCATGCCGTTCCCGTTTCCTTCTGCTCGATTTTCCCATGGGACGTCCTGGTTCATGCCACGCCAAACGCCACTGGCATCGGGCGGCGTGACAAATAGTGAAAAAAATGCTGCCCCGCGCGCGGAGATGTGCGCGAAGCTACTCCATTGCGGCCAGCGGGCGATCGTCCCGCAATTCGGGGTATTCTCTCATGCCGCAAGTGCGTTCGGCTGTCAGCATAAGCCGGAACCGTATCGCCAATAGGCTGAAATGCAAAAAGACGCGATCAGCCTGCCAGCTCCGCCAGCATTGACCGTGGGCTAGCGAACTCCGGCAATCGATTTTGGTAAAAGTTGGCTCCGGAAGAGAGGAAGCCCGGGCATTCTCATGCTCGCGATGACAAGTGACCAGGTCGGCAAATTTGGAAGTCAACGGAAGAAAATCGGATAAAAAAGCCGCTCAGCTTGCGGCTGAACGGCTTCTTTCAGCGCCGGGCAAGCCCGGCGACCGTCTTGTCACATGATGATTACCACATGATGACGCGTTGCTTAGGCGGCAAATACATCTTGTCGCCAGGTTTGACGTCGAAGGCGGCGTAGAAGCCAGGCTGGTTGCGCATGGTGCCGTTGGCGCGGAACCGCCCCGGCGAATGGGGATCGACCTTGAGCAAGACCAGTTGCTGCGCTTCGCGCATCTTCATGCGCCACACTTGCGCGAAGCCGGCGTAGAAGCGCTGCTCACCCGTGAAGCCATCGATCACCGGCGATTTTTTACCGGCCAGCGACAATTTGTAAGCCTTGTAGGCAATCGCCACGCCCGAGTTGTCGGCGATGTTCTCGCCCAGGGTCAGCTCGCCATTCACGAAGTTGCCCTTGACCGGGCTGTAGGCGTTGTATTGCGCCACCAGTTGCTTGGTCTTGGCCGCGAAGTTCTTGTGGTCGGCCTTGCTCCACCAGTCGCGCAAATTGCCGTCGCCGTCGTACTGCGCGCCCTGGTCGTCGAAACCGTGGCTGATTTCATGGCCGATCACGGCGCCGATGGCACCGTAGTTGACCGCGTCGTCGGCTTTGGCGTCGAAG
The DNA here is from genome assembly GCA_003482555.1 of Janthinobacterium sp. Lineage (GTDB taxonomy): Bacteria > Pseudomonadota > Gammaproteobacteria > Burkholderiales > Burkholderiaceae_D > Janthinobacterium. The sequence continues at coordinate 3,835 of DMYQ01000055.1, forward strand.
AACGGGGCTTGCAGTATCGCCGCCGGGAACACGATTTCATTGAGTTCCGGATTGTAATAGGCGTTGATGGTTTGCGGCGTCATGCCCCACTCGTCGTGGTCGATCGGCTTGCCCAGCTTGTTGAGTTCACGGGTGTACTCGACCGCGTGCGCACGGGCCACATTGCCCAGCAAGTCGTCGCTGGCCACCGTCAGCGCGGAATAGTCGCGCCATTTGTTTGGATAGCCGATCTTGGTGGTGAACTTGGCCAGCTTGGCTTGCGCCTGCTTCTTGGTTGCCGGGCTCATCCAGTCCAAGGTGTCGATGCTTTGCTTGTAGGCGGCCAGCAAGTTCTTGACCATCGCTTCCATGCGCGCCTTGCGCTCGGCCGGGAAGTATTGCTCGACATACAGCTTGCCGACGCTCTCGCCCAGCGCGCCTTCGACGGCGGCGACGCCGCGCTTCCAGCGTGGCCGCATTTCGGTGACGCCCGTCAGGGTGGTGCCGTAGAAGGCGAAGTTTTCGTCGACGAAGGCTTTCGACAGGTAAGGCGCGCTACGGTGCACCAGGTGCCACTCGAAATACGCCTTCCAGGTCGCCAGCGGGGTGGCTTTCAGCACCTCGTTGAAACCCTTCAGATAGCTGGGCTGGCTGACGATGACGTAATCGACCTTGCCGGTGATGCCCGCTTCGTTCAGGTAGGCCGACCAGTCGTAGCCGGGGGTGAGCGCGCCCAGTTTGGCGATCTCGACCTTGTTGTAGCCCTTGACCGGGTCGCGGTTCTCGACCTTGGTCCACTGCACCTTGGCCAGCGCGGTTTCCAGCGCCAGGATGTCCTTGGCGTTGGCGGCCGCGTTGGCGTCGCCGGCCAGGGTCAGCATTTTTTCCACGTGCGCCAGGTATTTCGCGCGCGTGTCGGCCTTGGCCGCTTCCAGGTAATAGTCGCGGTCGGGCAAGCCCAGGCCGCCCTGGCCGAAGTCGACCACGTACTTGGTCGAATCCTTGGCGTCTTGATGCACGCCGAAATCGTAAGGCGAATCGACGCCCAGCTTGCTGAAATGGGCCAGCAGGGCCGGGATTTCTTTCTTGTCTTGCAGGGCGGCGACCTTGGCCAGCTCGGCCTTGAGCGGCTTCAAGCCCAGCTCTTCGAGTTTTTTCTCATCCATGAAACTGGCGTAGAAATCGCCGATCTTTTGCGCGTCGGAACCGGCGGCCCGGTTCGCACTGGCGGCCGCCGCCTCGATGATGCCGCGCAACTGCGGCTGGGTGTCGTCGGACAGCTTGGCGAAACTGCCCCAGCTCGCTTTGTCGGCCGGGATCTCGGTCGTGGCCAGCCATTTGCCGTTCAAGTGGGTGAAAAAGTCGTCCTGGGCGCGCACGGCCGGATCGACGTACTCGACGGCGATGCCCGACACCAGCGCGGAGGAGCCGGCGCTGGCGGCCGGGCTCTGGATGGTCTTGCTGGCGCCCGGGGCGACATCGGCCGCGCCGGCGAAGCCGCTGAGCAGGCTCAGGGTTAATGCACTTAACAAATATCGTTTCACGTCATTCCTCATTCAACAGGGAAAATTACCGAAGGGATTTGTCCAGGATTTTGATTTTCTGGCCAAGTTTTTGACTCTATCATAGAGCCGCCTCGCAGGGCTAGCCTCTTGGCCAAGAATGCAAAAAACGCCACGTGGGTGTTTTGACACGCAACAACCTATCCGGCCGGCCGCGCCGGCGCGACCATGGGCGCGCAATCGACATCGCGTTTGAAATCGTTTGCGCCAATTTCAGCGCGCCAGCGAGGCGGCCGCGGTCAGAACTTGGTTTCCAGCTTGACGCTCCACACCGCGTACGCGCGGGCCACCACTTCGGCGCCCCGCGCCAGGCCGTTGGTGTAGACCGTGGTGCCGCTGTCGAAGTCCTGGCCCAGCAAGTTGGCGCCGGACACGCGCAACTGCGTGCGCGGCTTGAATTTCCACAAGCCGTAGACGTCGACGATCCGCTTGGCGTCGCCGTCGACCACCTGCGTCAAATCCGTTTGCACGGTCGTCGCCGGCGTCCAGTTGTAGTTCGCGCCCAGGGTCAGCGGCAGCGCCTTCATGTGGCAGTCCCGGCCCAGGTTGGCGGTTTGCCTGGGCTGCTGATCGAGCCGGTTGTCGGGGCCGGGAATGGCGGCGACGCGCGACCAGAAGCGGCTGTCATTGCCGCGCAAGTCGATCGCCGGCCCGTTTTCCATCAACTCCACCAGCCGGAACTTGGCCTCCAGCTCGATGCCACTGGTGCGCGCCTTGCCGATATTGGTGGGCGCCGACACCCAGCGCGAACCAAGCGAGGTCGCTTGCAGGCTGGTGTCGCGCCGCATCAAATCGTCGATATCGCGCACGAAGCCGCCCGCGCTGACGACGCCGCTGCGCCCCAGGTAGTGCTCGTACGCCGCATCCAGCCCGGTCGCCAGTTCCGGCTTCAGGTTCGGATTGCCGATGCGCTCGGGACGGGTCGCGCTGTTCAGGCGCGACAGCGAGGGCAAGGCGATCAAATCGTTCAGGCCGGGGGCCCGGTAACTGCGCGTCAGGCTCATGCGAACCTGGTCCTTCTCGTGGCCGGGCACGCGCCAGACGGCGTGCAGCAGCGGGCTCCAGACCCGGCTCTGGTTGACCACCCCGGCGCCCGCCAGGGTGCTGGCGCTGCGTATGCCTTCCCAGCGCAAGCCGGCGTAGCCCGACCATTGCGCGGAGATATCCCACTCGTCTTGCACGAAGCCGGCGAAGCGGCGCGTGTCGGCCGTCAAGTTATCGCCGGATTCAGCGAATTGGGCCGGGCCGTTGTCGAGCGCGACCTTGCTTTGCGTGCGCTTGTTCCACTCCGCCTCCGAGCCGGCCGCCAGCGCGTGATCCTTGCCCGGCGGCTTGCTGTCTTTGCGCCAGTTGGCCGCTGGCCGTGCCGGCACCGGGAACTCATCAGGAAAGGCTGGAAGTTCAGGGTGTCGCCGCCGGCGAATTTGTACGACAGGCGCGGCGTCAGGTGGATGCCGCGCGTTCGCTGCTGGCTCTGCTCGTACAGTTGCTGGTCTTTTTCGACCGTGCCGTCGGGTTCGACGTCCCGGTTGTGGGTGGCGCTGCTGTCGAGGCGCTGGTTTTCATACAGCGAAGCCGATATCAGGTAAGTCAGGCCGCCGACCTTGTCCGGCACCAGCAGCGCGACGTTGGGCCCGTGCCGGCCCTGCTCGATGCTATCCGTCAGTTTCAATTGCTTGTCGCGCTGCTCGTAGCCGTCGCGCAAGATGATGTTGATGATGCCGGCGATGGCGCGCGTGCTGTGCTCGGCGATCGCCCCGCGCATGACCTCGATGCGCTCGACCTGATCCGGCGCCAGCGAGTCGAGCGAAAAACCCGGCGGCGGACGCTCACCGTTGAGCAAGACTTGGGTATAGCCGCTGCCCAGGCCGCGCATGCGGATTTCGCCGCCCCGCCCCGGCCGGCCGCCCATGGTCACGCCGGGCAGGCGCTTGAGCACGTCACCCAGGCTGGTGTCGCCGTTGCGGTCGAGTTCTTCGCGGCCATACACCTGTTTGCCGGCCACCGAACGACGCCGCGCTTCCATGTCGCTCACGCGGCTGCCATTGATGACGACGGGCGCCAGCATCTTGCCATCGGCCGGGAGGCGGGCGGCGCGACGGACGCGTGCGCCGGAGCGGCGACCTGGCCGGCGGCGCGCGACTGGCCGGCGCCGGTCGCGAGAAAGACCAGGCAGGCGACGGGTCGTAGTCTACTCATGGTGATGGTGGCGGAGAAGTGGGCTGTGGCTGGGGATTGGCTTCAGCGGAATCTTGCAATAAAGGCATGCCAGGCGCGCAAACGGCCCCGTGGCGCGGCGGCGGCCGTTTTTTACTTGACGATACACATAGGCAGGCGAGTACCCGGGCATCTTGATTCAGACAAAAAAAAGCCCGCATCGTTTTATTCTACGAACACAGGCTGGAAATCACAGGCAAACTATAGGTCGCCCCCTTGGCGCCACGCGCGACATTTACAAATACTTACGGTCACAACAGGGCCGATACACGGCATACAAAACATGCACATCGCGGCCGCGACTACCGCGCTATAGTAGGATCCGCATCAGCAAAATCGCCGTGCGCAGAAAGCCGGCGAAGCGCTATACTTTGGAAGCGCCGCGCCGCCCGGTTCGGCGCGTTTTCGTATCGACAGGTAAAGCATGGGCACATTCAAAAATACCGGCCTGGTGGGCCTGGGCGTGATCGCCGGCGTCGCCGTTTCGCTGCAGTTTTCCGCGCTGGCGCAAAAGTCGCCCGAGCCGACCCTGCCGCTGGAAGAGCTGCGCCAGCTGGCCGACGTGTTCAGCCTGATCAAGTCCGACTATGTCGAATCCGTCGACGACAAGAAGCTGCTGACCGACGCCATCACCGGCATGGTCGCCTCGCTCGACCCGCACTCGGCCTATCTGGACAAAAAGGATTACGCCGAACTGCGCGAAGGCTCGGAGGGCAAGTTCGTCGGCCTCGGCATTGAAATCTCGCAAAGCGAGGACGGTTATATCAAGATCGTCGCGCCGATCGAGGATTCGCCCGCCTACCGGGCCGGCATCAAGCCCGGCGACCTGATCACCCGTCTCGACGGCACGCCCGTCAAGGGCATGAGCCTGGACGACTCCGTCAAGCGCATGCGCGGCGAGCCGGGCACCACGGTCAACGTCACCATCGCCCGCAAGAACGAGCCGCAGCCGCTGGTGTTTTCGATCAAGCGCGAAGAAATCCACCAAAAAAGCGTCAAGGCGAAAATCGTCGAGCCCGGCTACGCCTGGTTGCGCGTGTCGCAATTCCAGGAACCCACCGTGGACGACATGGCGGCCAAGATCGGCGAACTGTACAAGCAAGACCCCCACTTGAAGGGCCTGGTGCTCGACTTGCGCAACGATCCAGGCGGCGTGCTGCAGGGCGCCATCGGCGTCTCCGCCGCCTTCTTGCCAAAGGACGCGCCCATCGTCTCCACCAACGGCCAGCTGGCTTCGTCGAAGGAAACGTTTTACGGCCGCGCCGAATTCTATGAGTTGCGCAGCGGCCCGGACGCGCTCGCCAAGCTGCCGGCGGCCGTGAAAAACGTGCCCATGGTGGTGCTGGTGAACACGGGTTCGGCCTCGGCCTCGGAAATCGTCGCCGGCGCGCTGCAGGATTACAAGCGCGCCACCATCCTCGGCAGCCAGACTTTCGGCAAGGGTTCCGTGCAAACCATCCGCCAACTGACGGCCGACACGGCCGTCAAGCTGACGACGGCGCGCTACTACACGCCAAACGGGCGCTCGATCCAGGCCAAGGGCATCGTGCCCGACCTGGCCGTCGATGAAAATTCCGACGGCGACGGCTTGAACAGCCTGCGCACGCGGGAAGCCGACCTCGACAAGCACCTCAGCAACGACCGCTCGCAGGAAGCCGCCAAGAGCGGCCACGACGAACTGGAAGACCAGTTGCGCATCGTCGCCCTGGAAAAGAAACGCAAGCCGCTCGAATATGGCAGCAAGGAAGACTTCCAGCTGACACAAGCCTTGAACCATTTGAAAGGCTTGCCGGTGCAACTGGCCAAGGCCGAACCGGTCATCGTCCAGGTGGCCGATCCAAAGGGCGCGCCGGACAAAAAGTAAAAGCGGAAACAAGGCGGAAACGGGGCTGAAAAAGCGCCGAAAACAGGGCCGCCGCCGGCCCGCGGCACAGCCTCCAGCGGCGCCCGATCGGGCGCCGTTTCTTCGCGCGGATCGCGCAACGCCCGCCAGCACTTATAATTCCTGTCATGCTGTTGAAATAATACCGCCCCGGCACGGCGCCCAAGGCCGCCAAGCACCGGATACTTGAGCTTTGCGCAAGTGTCAAGGGGCGGGTTTGGTAGAATTGTATTGCCCGGCTGCATTTCTCCGCCCCCCTCATTTGAAAGCTACTCCATGAAACAAGTCGTCATCAGCGGTACCGGACTATACACGCCGCCCTTTTCGATCTCCAACGAAGAACTCGTGACCTGCTTTAACGCCTACGCGGAACGGTTCAACCGCGACAACGCGGCCGCCATCGCGTCCGGCGCGGTCAGCGCGATCGAAGCGTCCAGCGTGGGTTTCATCGAAAAGGCGTCCGGCATCAAGTCCCGCTACGTGATGGAAAAAGAGGGCATCCTGGATCCGGCGCGCATGGTCTCGCGCATCCCCGAGCGCGGCGACGACGAACTGTCGATCCAGGCCGAGATGGCCGTCGCGGCCGCCCGCCAGGCGCTCGAGCGCGCCGGCCGCGGCGCCGCCGACATCGACATGGTGCTGGTCGCCTGCAGCAATATGCAGCGCGCCTATCCAGCCCTGGCGGTCGAAGTGCAGCACGCGCTCGGCATCGACGGCTATGGCTTCGACATGAACGTGGCTTGCTCCTCGGCCACCTTCGGCATCCAGACCGCCGTCGCCGCCGTGAAAAGCGGCCAGGCGCGCGCGGTGCTGGTGCTGAACCCGGAAATCACCAGCGGTCACTTGAACTGGCGCGACCGCGACAGCCATTTCATCTTCGGCGACGCCTGCACCGCCATCGTCGTCGAAGCCAAGGAAACGGCCACCTCGGCGCACCAGTTCGAGATCATCGAAACCCAGTTGAAGACCAGCTTCTCCAACAATATCCGCAACAACTTCGGCTTCTTGAACCGCTTCGACGAAGCCGGCATCGGCCAGCCCGACAAGCTGTTCCGCCAGCAGGGCCGCAAGGTCTTCAAGGACGTCTGCCCGATGGCCGCCGAGATGATCAAGACCACCATCGCCAAGGCCGGCCTGGAAGTGCCGCAAGTGAGCCGTTACTGGTTGCACCAGGCCAATCTGAACATGAACCTGCTGATCTCGCGCATGATCCTGGGCCGCGACGCGGAACCGCTGGAAGCGCCGGTGATCCTCGACAGCTACGCCAACACATCGTCGGCCGGCTCCATCATCGCCTTCCACAAGCACCAGGATGACATGCCGGCCGGCGCGCTGGGCGTCATCTGCTCGTTCGGCGCCGGCTATTCGATCGGCTGCGTGGTGCTGCGCAAGCTGTAAATCGCGAGGGCGGGCGACGGCGCATTCAAGCGATCTGTCGCCGGCCGCGCCATCCTCATCGCGGCTGCCGGTGTATACTGATCCGTATCCCCGATCCGGCGCGGATCCGCATAAGGAAGCGGCGCGCATGCCCCATAAGGTCAGCCTGATCACCACCATCGTCGCCGCGCGACCGAGCAGGCGCGCAAGTTCGAGCGCCCGGCCGACCCGCTGGCGGAACTGCCGGCAACGGTCGAGCGGCGCAAGCTGTCGGTCCAGATGGTGCCGGTCGGTTATGACCGGGTCGGCCGGCGCATCGCCGAAACCCTGACGGCGCGCGGCATCGCCTTCGTCCTGGCCGAGCAAAACCGTGCAACTGCTGCGCCAGGAACGGGGCGGCAAAGTCTTCATCGGCGAGCACGAACTGGGGGCCGGCATGGCCCGGCATGCGCTCGACACCCTGGAGGCGGGCGGTGGCGCGCGCCGAGCGGCCGCCCCGCCGCGCTTACAGGCTGGCGGCCAGTTCGGCGCCTTCCTTGATGGCGCGCTTGGCGTCCAGTTCGGCCGCCAGCGCGGCGCCGCCGATCTTGTGGAAGCGCGGGCCGCCAACCAGCGGCTCGACCGGCATCAGTTCCGTCAGGCTGTCCTGGCCGGCGCACACGACGACATTGTCGACCGCCAGCAGGCGCTGCTCGCCGCCCACCGTGATGTGCAGGCCGTGCTCGTCGATCTTGTCGTACTGGACGCCGCCCATCATCACCACACCGCCCCGGCTCAAGGTGGCGCGGTGCACCCAGCCCGAGGTCTTGCCCAGGCCGGCGCCCGGCTTCGACGTCTTGCGCTGCAAGAGGAAGATCTGCCGCTCCGGCTGGGCCGGGTGCGGCGCCACTAGGCCGCCGCCGCTGCGCGCGTTCAAATCCACGCCCCATTCCTCGGTCCAGGTGGACAGCGCCAGCGGCAGGGCCTGGGATGGATCGTGCAGCAGATATTCGCCGACGTCGAAACCGATGCCGCCGGCGCCGATGATGGCGACGCGCTTGCCCACCGGCGCCTTGTGCAGCAGCACGTCCAGGTAAGACAGCACCTTCGGATGCTCGATGCCCTCGATGGGCGGACGGCGCACCTTGATGCCGGTGGCTACGATGACGTCGTCGTAGCCGCCGGCCAGCAGCTCTTCGTGGCTGACGCGTTGGCCCAGCTTGAGCGTCACGCCCAACAGATCGATCTGGCGGCGGAAATAGCGGATGGTCTCGGCGAATTCCTCCTTGCCGGGGATTTGCATGGCGATCTTGAACTGGCCGCCGACGCTGTCGCTGGAATCGAACAGGGTGACCTGGTGGCCGCAGGCGGCGGCGGCGGTGGCCGCCGACAGGCCGGCCGGGCCGGCGCCGACCACGGCCACCTTGCGCGCCACGGCTTTTTTACTGAACACCAGTTCCGTCTCGTGGCAGGCGCGCGGGTTGACCAGGCAACTGGCGCGCTGGTTGGCGAAAGTGTGGTCGAGGCAGGCCTGGTTGCAGCCGATGCAAGTGTTGATCTCGTCGGCGCGCCCGCTGGC
>DMYQ01000055.1:12554-19075 GCA_003482555.1 Janthinobacterium sp.
TCGGCGTCGCCGCGGGCCAGGATGTCGTTCGCCTCGAAAGGCATGTTGATGCGGTTCGAAGCCACCACCGGGATCGTCACTTCGCGCCGCAGCCGTCCGGCCACGCTGGCGAAGGCGCCGCGCGGCACCGAGGTGACGATGGTTGGCACGCGCGCCTCGTGCCAGCCGAAGCCGGTGTTCAAGATGGTCACGCCGGCGCCCTGCAGGGCCTTGGCCACCGTCACCACGTCGTCCCAGGTATTGCCGCCGTCGACCAGGTCGAGCAGCGAGTGGCGGTACATGATGATGAAGTCGGGGCCGATGGCGGCGCGGATGCGGCGCACGATTTCAACCGGCAGGCGCATGCGGTTTTCAATGCTGCCGCCCCAGCGGTCGGTGCGCAGATTGGTGCGCGCGCACAGGAACTGGTTCAGCAGATAGCCTTCGCTGCCCATCACTTCGATGCCGTCGTAGCCGGCCTTGCGCGCCAGCCTGGCGCAGCGCACGTAATCGCGGATGGTGCTTTCGATGCCGCTCTCGCTGAGCGCGCGCGGCTTGAACGGCGAAATCGGCGACTTCTTGGCCGAGGCCGAGACGACGAAGGGCTGATAGCCATAGCGGCCCGCGTGCAGGATCTGCATCAGGATCTTGCCGCCCTCTTCATGCACGGCGCTGGTGACGCGGCGGTGATTGAGCACGTCGCCGAGGCAATTGAGGGTGCCGCCGAAGGGCAGCAGCCAGCCCGAGCGGTTTGGCGAAATGCCGCCGGTGACGATCAGGCCGACGCCGCCGCGCGCGCGCTCGCGGTAAAAGGCGGCCAGCTTGCCGTAATTGTAAAAACGGTCCTCCAGCCCCGTGTGCATCGACCCCATGATGACGCGGTTGCGCAAGGTGGTGAAGCCGAGATCGAGGGGAGCGAGCAGCTGGGGGTAGGTCTGAGTGGTCATATAGCCTTAGTGGGGCCGCCGCGAGTGGCGCGGGCGCGCATGTTCCGCATTAAAGCCTATTTCTCTAGACCCAGGGTACTAAAGTCCGCGCCGGCGCGCGCCCGCTTGCCTGCCTGGCTGGCTGCCTGATTTGTAAGCAGGTGCTGCTGCGCTTGTGTTCGGCCACCCTTTCCCTTACGCTGGACGGATGAAGCGCCTCCTTCGACTCTCCTTCCTTTGCCTGCCCCTGCTCTGCACCGGCGCGGCCGGGGCGTTGACGCCCAAAGCCGAAGCGGCGAAACTCGAGGTGGCGGTGCGGCGCCTCGACCTGGACGGCTTGCACATGTACGAGGTCGAGAGCAGCGGCACCGTGCAGGCGCCGCCCGCCACGGTGTGGCGCGTGCTCACCAGCTACGACCGGATGAACGAATTCGTGCCCGATCTGGCGTCTTGCCGCGTGCTCTCGCGCAGCGGCAACGAGGCCATCGTCGAGCAATTCGGCATCGCGCGCTTCCTGTTCATGTCGAAGTCCATCCACCTGATCGTGCGCGCCACGGAAAACCAGCCCACCTCGATCGACATCGCGCTGATCTCGGGCGACATGAAGCATTACGAATCGCACTGGGAACTGGTGCCGCTGCCGGAAACGGGCGGCACGCGGATACTCTACACGGGCAAGCTGATGCCGAATTTCTACGTGCCCGGCATCCTGGGCGCGCAAATGGTGCGCGGCGACGTGGAACGCATGATGGGCGCCGTGCTGGCGCGCCTCGACAGCGACGCCGCCGGCGCCAACGTCAACGTCAGCGCTCAGGCCAGATAGGCGTCGCGGTCGCGCAGTTCGGCGAAGTTTTCCAGGCTGCCGATCTTGACGACGATGGGATTGAGGCTGGCCTGGGTCTGCATCGAGCGCCAGGCGAACAGCCATTCCTGCTCGGCGGCATCTTGCGTACCCTTGGTGAAGGCGGCGCCGAGGGCGGCGCGGGCGCCGTATTCGACGACGCCGTCGATGCCGGCCCAGCTTGGCAGCGCGCGCTGCACGGCGCGGTGCAGGCGCTCGCCGAATTCCTCGGTGTTATGGATGATCAGGCAACAGTCGGCCCCGAACAGGTCGAACAACTGTTTGTCCCAAGCTTGCGAAAAGCTCAGGGTCAGGCAGTTGGCGGACGGCGTCAGACGGAATTGTCCCAGCGTGAGCGCCAGTTCGAGTTCGCTGCGCGGGCCGTAGCGGTGCAGGGTGGGGGGGCGTTTGTAATCGTGCATGCTTGACTCAATATACTCAATATAATCAAAATGGTGGCGGAGGCGCCCGCTTCAACTCTGGATGCGGACGTGGCGCCGGGATCGCTGGCTCTTGGCCGCGATGAAAATCTCTTTGAGCAGGTAGGCGAAACTGCCGATCAGGGCCAGCATGGTCAGCACGAACAGGCCGGCGATGTACTTGTCGATCGTCACGTTGAGGGTGTCGCCGGTGAACAGCATGGCGATGACCAGGCAAATCAGGAAGCCGCAAATGGTGCTCAGCGAAATCGACACATTGATCAAGTGGGTGCGGTCGTACAAGGTGTCGAGCTCGGCCATGTAGGTGTCGTTGTAGGTCCCGTCGAGCTTGTCTTCCAGCACCCGCGTGCGGTCGATGATGCGGCCCAGGCGATTGGTCAGCACCACCAGATTGGTACACACACCCGACAACAGGAATACCGGCGCGATCGCCAACTGGATGATGTGGCCGACGTCGCCGATCTGAATATTCATAGGTATATCGTTGGTGCCGGCCCTTGCCGCTCAGCCCACAGTGTAACAGCCCGCGGCGCGGGCCGGCCCCTATTCGAAGCGGCGGCCCCGCTTGAAGCGCTCGGTGGCCGCCACCAGCGCCGCCGCGATGCCCGTCTCCAGCACGCCGTGGCCGGCGTCCGGGATCATCTTCAGCAGGGAGCCGGGCCAGGCCTGATGCAGGCGGTAGGCCGACAGCGGCGGGCAAATTACGTCGTAGCGGCCCTGCACTATGAGGGCCGGCAAGTGGGCGATGCGATCCATGTCGCGGATCAACTGGTCTTCCGCCAGGAAGCCCTGCTTGCTCATGTAGTGCGATTCGAGCCGGCCCAGGCCCAGGTCGTGGGTGTCGTCGGGCCCCTCTTCCGGCTGCGGCAGCAGATACACGCGGCGCCCTTCGAAGCGGCTCCAGGCGCGCACGGCCGGCAAATGGATGGCCGGGTCGGGGTCCAGGCTGCGCCGCGTATAGGCGGCCAGCAAGTCGCCGCGCTCTTCCAAGGGAATGTGGGCGACGAAATCCTCATACAACTCGGGATAAAACCAGCGCATGCCGTGGAGGAACCAGTCGACTTCGGCGCTGGTGCACAGGAAGATGCCGCGCAAGATGAAGCCGAGGCAGGCTTGCGGGTGGGCCTGGCCATACGCCAGCGCCAGGGTCGAACCCCAGGAACCGCCGAAGACCAGCCATTGCTCGACGCCAAACTGGACGCGCAGGGTTTCAATGTCGGCGATCAGCAACTGGGTGGTGTTGCCGCGGCACTCGCCCAGCGGGGTCGACTTGCCGGCGCCGCGCTGGTCGAACAGGATCACGCGGTAGTGCTGGGGATCGAAAAAGCGCCGATGCTGGGGCGACAGTCCGCCGCCCGGGCCGCCGTGCAGGAACAGCACCGGCACGCCGTCGGGATTGCCGCACTCTTCCCAGTAAATCGTGTGCAGCGGGTCGACCGCCAGCATACCGTGGCGCCGCGGCTGCACGGGGGGAAACAGGGGCGAAAGCGAGTCCGGCATGGTGATCCTTTGTTGGTGGCGGTGTCCAATTGTAGCGACAGTCATTGATTTTTGCACAAGTAAAAACACCGCCCGTGGGCGGTGCTGCGTATTAAAACAACAGTGTCGCCGGCATCAAGACATGTGCTGGCCGCCGTTGATCGCGATGTTGGCGCCCGTGACGAAAGCGGCTTCGTCCGATGCCAGGTAAGCCACCAGGCCCGCCACTTCTTCCGGCTTGCCCAGGCGCGCCATGGGAATTTGCGGAATGATCTTGGTGTCGAGCACTTCCTGCGGAATCGCCATCACCATCTTGGTGCCGATGTAACCGGGCGAAATGGTGTTGACGGTGACGCCCTTGCGCGCCACTTCCAGCGCCAGCGATTTCGTGAAACCGTGCATGCCGGCCTTGGCGGCCGAATAGTTGGTCTGGCCGAAAGCGCCTTTTTGGCCGTTGACGGAAGAAATGTTGATGATGCGGCCCCAGCCACGCTCAACCATGCCATCGCAGACCGGCTTGGTCATATTGAACACGGAATCCAGATTGGCGCCCATGACGGCGTCCCAGTTCGGCTTGTCCATCTTCTTGAAGGTCATGTCGCGCGTGATGCCGGCGTTATTGATCAGCACATCGACCGGGCCGATATCCTTTTCAACGGCCGCCACGCAAGCCTGGGCCGAGTCGTAGTCGGCCACGTCGCAAGGGTAAGCCTTGAAATCGTAACCCTGGTCGCGGGTCGTGGCCAGCCACTCCTCGACCTTGGCATTGCCAGGGGAATACGTCGTCACCACGCGATAACCCAGCGCCGCCAGCTTGAAACACACGGCTTCGCCGAGACCGCCCATACCGCCGGTTACTAATGCAACTCTTGCCATTTTCATCCCCTATTGTTTTCGTCCAGCCCAAAAAAATCCATGCGGCGCCGCCAACGGCGCCGCGTCCCCTCAACCTAGCTTAACTTAGCTCAGCTTAATCGCGTTCGATTGCCAGCGCCACGCCCATGCCGCCGCCGATGCACAGGGCGGCCAGGCCCTTCTTGGCGTCGCGGCGTATCATTTCATGCACCAGCGTCACCAGGATGCGGGCGCCGGACGCGCCGATCGGATGGCCGATCGCAATGGCGCCGCCGTTGACGTTGATCTTGCTGGTATCCCACTCCATTTCCTTGTTCACGGCCAGGGCTTGCGCGGCGAACGCTTCATTGATTTCCATCAAATCGAGGTCTTGCGGGGTCCAGCCGGCCTTTTTCAGGCACAGGCGGCTGGCCGACACGGGCCCCATGCCCATCAGCGCCGGATCCAGGCCGGACGAAGCGTAAGCCTTGATGCGGGCCAGCGGTTTCAAGCCCAGATCCTTGGCCATCGTGGCCGACATCATGATGACGGCGGCGGCGCCGTCGTTCAAGCCGGAGGCGTTGCCGGCCGTGACGGTGCCGTCCTTGGCGAAGGCGGGGCGCAGGCCGGCCAGCGATTCCAGGGTCGAACCGGGCTTGATGTATTCGTCGTTCTCGAACACGACCGTGCCTTTTTTGCCGACGATGTCGAGCGCCAGGATTTCATCCTTGAACTTGCCGGCCTTTTGCGCCGCTTCCGCCTTCAATTGCGAAGCGAGCGCGAAATCGTCCTGGGCCGCGCGCGAGATATCGTATTTTTTCGCCACGTTTTCAGCCGTGATACCCATGTGGTACTGGTTGAAGGAATCCCACAGGCCGTCAACGATCATGGTGTCGACCATCTTGAAGTCGCCCATGCGGAAACCGTCGCGCGAACCGTTCATCGCGTGCGGGGCGGCGCTCATGTTTTCCTGGCCGCCCGCGATGATGATGTTGGCGTCGCCGCATTTGATGGCCTGGGCCGCCAGATGGGTGGCTTTCAAACCGCTGCCGCACACCTTGTTGATGGTGAAGGCAGGGATGCTGCTCGGCAAGCCGGCCTTGATGACGGCCTGGCGCGCCGGATTCTGGCCCACGGCGGCGGTCAAGACTTGACCGAGGATGGCTTCGCTGATCAAGTTGGCATCGATACCGGTTTGGGCCAACAGGCCCTTGATCACATGCGCGCCCAATTCCGACGCGGGGATCTTGGCCAGGCTGCCACCGAATTTACCGACTGCGGTACGGCCAGCGGCCACGATAACGACATCATCCATTTGTTTCTCCGATTTGCTGACCCGAGGGTCAAATAAGTTAAGACCAGCGACATGTTGCGCCGCTCCATTCTAGCGCTCCGACGGCCGCCATTCCAGTATCCATCCACACAAATACCGATACAAATACTCGATCGGACAGGGTCCGACAAACAGCGCGCAAACGGACACCCTTCCGAGACGATTTCCCTAGGGAAACTTCCTCAGCTTGCGACCCGCGCGATTCGATCATACCCCGCATGAGCCCCATCGAAGGCTGTTTTCAAAAAACTATTCATCGGCGTGACGACAGCCGTGGGCACTTTCTTGACGACGTCGACCAGTTCGCTCACTTTTTGCTTGGAGGCGGCGCCCTGGGTTTCAGCCACGCGGGCTAAACTGGCGCGCGCGCCCTGGGCCACTTCGGCGGCTTGGCGGCCGTAAGCCCCCACCCTTTCCATCGCCAGTTGCGACTGGCTGGCCGTCAGGCTGGCCCACTCTTGCGGATCGCGGATCGCCATCAGTTGCCGGGTCGCCACGGTGCCGGCGGCCAGGCTGCTCTTGGCGGCATCCACGTTCATGTCGACCGCCGTCACGGCGATGTCGACGGCCGCTTGCGCGAAGGCCTGGGCGCTCGTCAGTTGGGCTTCGAAAACGGCTTTGCTCGCCAGCGTCAATTGTTCGGAAAGGGAAAACATCTGTATCCTTGTCGTGTAAGTTTCAGTTGTGTA
>DMYQ01000055.1:19225-20303 GCA_003482555.1 Janthinobacterium sp.
TATCGCGGTGGCATCGCTGGCGTTCCAGCGGCAATGCCACACCGTGGCGCGGTACAGTCTCATACTTTAATTGCAGGAATCCATTTCAACGTTGATATGAATCAAGCTTAGCCCTTGGCTTGGACGAAACACTCACCACATCACTAAAGCAAGCGGATGCCGTCCAGGGTATGCGCGCACTGCTCGCGGATCACGCCCACGAAGTCGAGCACATAAGCCTTGTCGCTGAGCGCCGCCGGCACCGATACGAACAGGTCGCTCCACAAACCGTGCTCGCCGACGGGGCGCGCCACCACATAGTCGTAATCGACATAATTCTTGATGGCCCAGTTGGGCAGCGCGGCGACGCCGCGGCGGCTGGCCACCAGTTGCAGGATGGCCACCGTGAGTTCGGCCGTGCGCCGCTCGAAGGCGACGCCGGCCGGGCGCAGCACTTCACGGATCAGGTCGATGCGCTGTTCCGGCACCGGGTATGTGATCAGGGTTTCGCCGGCGAAATCGGCGGCTTCCAGGCGCCGCCGCGCCTGCAGCCTGTGCTTTTGCGCCATCACCACCAGGATTTCAAAGCGGAACAGGGGAAAGGTGCTGAAGTCGGGGCCGTAAGCCGAGCCGATCACCAGGTCGGCGTCTCCGCTGCGCAGCAAGTCGGCCGGTTCGCTGTGGAAGCCCGACACCAGGTCGATTTCCACCTCCGGCCAGCGCTGGCGGAAGGAGTCCATCACCGGCATCAGCCAGTCGAAGCAAGTGTGGCATTCCAGGGCCACGCGCAACTGGCCGCTGTCGCCCTGCGACAGGCGGGCCAGGTCGCGCTCGGCCTGCTCAATTTCGGGCAGCAGCAAGTCGGCCAGTTGCAGCAGACGGCTGCCGGTCGCCGTGAAGCCGATCGGCACCGATTTGCGCTCGAACAGGGGGGTGCCGTAGCGTTCTTCCAGCAATTTGATCTGGTGCGACAGCGCCGACTGGGTCAGGTTCAGCAGTTGCGCGGCGCGCACCAGGCTGCCGGACGAACGCAGCGCGCTCAGGGTACGCAAATGGCGGAGTTCTAGCATGGCTCTATGTATGAAACTTTAGGTATGAA
>DMYQ01000055.1:20523-23643 GCA_003482555.1 Janthinobacterium sp.
ATGTATGAATCTCTATGTATGAAATATTTTCATGTTAAACGACAAAATCTTTCGTTTTGATTATAGAACAGATTGCCGCACACTCTAACTCACCAATATTAAATCCAGATGACATCATGCACACCATACAAACCCATATCCCCGGTTTTCCCCGCGTCGGCGCCGCCCGCGAATTGAAATTCGCGCTGGAAAGCCATTGGCGCGGCGAACTGTCGGCAAGCGAACTGGAAGAAGTGGGCCGCGTCTTGCGCGCGCGCCACTGGGCGCTGCAAAAAGAGGCCGGCCTGGACTGGGTCGGCGTGGGCGACTTCGCCTTCTACGACCAGGTCGCCAACCATATCGAGCTGCTGGGATGCGTGCCGGAGCGCTTCGGCTTCGACGCCGGCCAGGGCCGGCTGGAGCGCCACTTCGCGCTGGCGCGCGGCGCCTTTCAAGCCGTCGACCATGAACATCACGCTTGCGCGGCGCACGCCGGCGCCGGCCACGCCCTGGAAATGAGCAAGTGGTTCGACACCAATTATCACTACCTGGTGCCGGAATTTTCCCCGGCCACGCGCTTTTCGCTGGCTTGCGAACGCCTGTTCGATGAGGTCGCCGAGGCGCAGGCGCTGGGCCACGCCGTCAAGGCCGTCCTGCTGGGGCCCCTCACCTTCCTCTGGCTGGGCAAGGAAAAAGCGGCCGACTTCGAGCGCCTGTCCCTGCTCGAACAGTTGCTGCCCGTGTATGGCGCGCTGCTCGACAGGCTCAAGCGCATGGGCGTGGAATGGGTGCAGGTCGACGAGCCCATCCTGGGCCTGGATTTGCCCCCTGCCTGGCGCAACGCCTTCGACAGCACCTATTGGCAGTTGAACCAGGTCGGCGTCAAACTGATGCTGGCGACCTATTTTTCACCGCTGGAAGAAAACCTGGGCCTGGCTTGCCGCCTGCCGGTGGCCGGCTTGCACGTCGACGGCGTGCGCGCGGCCCACGAACTGAGCAGCGTGTGCGACTGGCTGCCCGGCCACAAGGTATTGTCGGTTGGCATTATCGATGGCCGCAACATCTGGCGCACCGACCTCGACGCCGCGCTGGCCACCCTGGCGCCCCTGCTGGCCAAGCGCGGCGGCGCCCTGTGGCTGGCGACTTCCTGCTCCCTGCTGCACGTGCCCTTCAGCCTGGAGGGCGAGCGGGAACTGGATGCCGACCTCAAGTCCTGGCTCGCCTTCGCCACCGAAAAACTGGCGGAACTGGCCTTGCTGAAGGGCGCACTGGACGGCGGCGGCGCGGCCGACGCGCTGGACGCCGCCCGCGCCGCGCTGGCCGGCCGCCGCGCCAGCGTGCGCGCGCACCGGCCCGACGTGGCCGCGCGCCTGCAAGCGCTGGCGCCGGACGCCGACCGCCGCGCCTCGCCCTTCCCGCTGCGCCAGGCGGCCCAGCGCGCGCGCCTGCGCCTGCCGCCCTTCCCGACGACGACCATCGGCTCCTTCCCGCAGACAGCCGCGATCCGCGCCGCGCGCGCCGGCTTCAAGCGCGGCGCCCTCGGCGCGTTTGATTACCAGGCGCGCATGCGCGCGGAAATCAAAGCCGCCGTGGCCCGCCAGGAAGCCCTGGGGCTGGACGTGCTGGTGCACGGCGAAGCCGAGCGCAACGACATGGTCGAATACTTTGGCGAGCAACTCGACGGTTTCGCCTTCACCGCCCTGGGCTGGGTGCAATCGTATGGCTCGCGCTGCGTCAAGCCGCCCATCATCTTCGGCGACGTGGCGCGGCCGGCTTTGATGACGGTGGCCTGGAGCGCCTACGCGCAAAGCCTGACGGCCAAGCCGATGAAGGGCATGCTGACCGGCCCGGTCACCATGCTGCAATGGTCCTTCGTGCGCGACGACCAGCCGCGCGCCCGCACCGCCCTGCAGATCGCCCTCGCCATCCGCGACGAGGTGGCCGACCTGGAACAGGCCGGCATCGGCGTCATCCAGATCGACGAGCCGGCCATGCGCGAAGGCTTGCCGCTGCGCCGCGCGCAGTGGAACGCCTACCTGGACTGGGCCACGCGCGCTTTCCGCATCAGCGCCGCCGTGGCCGCCGACGCCACCCAGATCCACACCCATATGTGTTACGCCGAGTTCAACGACATCCTGCCGCAGATCGCCGCCATGGACGCCGACGTCATCACCATCGAGACCAGCCGCTCCGACATGGACTTGCTGGCCGGCTTCGGCCGCTACGCCTACCCGAATGAAATCGGCCCCGGCGTGTACGATATCCACTCGCCGCGGGTGCCGAGCACGGCCGACATGCTGCGCCTGCTGCGCAAGGCGGCCGCCGTGATCGCCCCGGAAAACCTGTGGGTGAATCCGGACTGCGGCTTGAAAACCCGGGCCTGGGCCGAAACCGAGGCGGCGCTGGCGAACATGGTGGAGGCGGCGCGGCAGATGCGCGCCCAGCCGCCCGGGCGGACGCCACAATTCTCATAAACAAGTCTTGCCAAGGCGCCCCCGGGCGCCGGCGGCGCACCCGCCCTTCTCCAGCCCCACCGCAACCCTCCCTGTAATTTCCCGCACAGAAACCATCGTTGCCATCGCGGACGGCCGGCGACCGGCCGTTTGCGGGCGCCCATCCAATATCCTGCAGTGAGCGCCCTTTTCACTATTTTTTTAAAGTAAAATGCAACGAATTCGCCGTTTCAGCGTTTTAGCGTCAAGCAAGATTCACAGTTTGGCTTTGGTATTTGATACATCGCCTGTCGCAGGCCTTCTTCTATAATCGTCTATGTCCAAAAGTTCGTTCCCGAAGCCCATCGAAATCAAGATTTCCACCGTTGTGGCCGTGTCCGCCATCCTGTACACCTCGGATGCGCTGGCCCTGGACGCCGCCCTGAAGGACATGACCGGCGGGGTGGCCGACTTCTTCGAGGGCGACCTGGCCGTCATCGACGTCGCCGCCTTGGCGCCCGGTTGCGGCCAGATCGACTGGGCCGGCCTGATCGCGCTGCTGAAAAAATACCGCCTCAACGCGGTTGCCGTGCGCAACGCCACGCCCGACATGAGCAGCGACATCCTGGCCCACGGCTTGAGCCTGGACAATGGCACCCGCGCCCGCGACGACGCCGCCAACGCGGCCGCGCTGGTGGCGCCAGGGCAC
>DMYQ01000055.1:23747-27569 GCA_003482555.1 Janthinobacterium sp.
ACGCCGGTGCGCGCCGGTCAGCGCATTTACGCGCGCGGCTGCGACTTGATCATCACGGCCGTCGTCAACAATGGCGCCGAAATCATCGCCGATGGCAGCATCCACGTCTATGCCGCCCTGCACGGGCGGGCCCTGGCTGGCGCCTCCGGCAACGCCGGCGCCCGCATTTTCGCCCTCTCGATGGAGCCGGAACTGGTCTCCATCGCCGGCGTGTACCGCACTTTCGAAGACGGCTTTCCCAACGAGCTCGCACGCCTGCCCGCGCAAATCAGCCTGGTCGGCGACCGAATCGATATACTGTCCGTCAGTCCGGCATCCCGCTCTTGAGCTTGAGCATTTAAAAAGGATTTTTTGTGGCACGAATAATTGTTGTAACGTCCGGCAAGGGCGGCGTTGGGAAAACGACCTCAAGCGCAAGTTTCTCCACCGGCCTGGCCATGCGCGGGCACAAGACCGCCGTGCTCGACTTTGACGTCGGCTTGCGCAACCTCGATTTGATCATGGGTTGCGAACGGCGCGTGGTGTACGACTTGATCAATGTGATCAATGGCGAAGCGTCGCTGAACCAGGCCTTGATCAAGGACAAGCACTGCGAGAACCTGTACATCTTGCCGGCCTCGCAAACGCGCGACAAGGATGCCTTGTCGGAAGACGGCGTGGAGCGCGTGCTCAACGACCTGATCAACATGGGCTTCGAATACATCGTCTGCGATTCGCCGGCCGGCATCGAGCACGGCGCGCTGATGGCTTTGACCTTCGCCGACGAAGCCATCATCGTCACCAATCCGGAAGTGTCGTCGGTGCGCGATTCGGACCGCATCCTCGGCATCATCCAGGCCAAGTCGCGGCGCGCGCAAACGGGCGGCGAACCGGTCAAGGAACACTTGCTGATCACGCGCTACTCGCCGAAACGGGTGGAAGCCGATGAAATGCTGTCCTATCAAGACGTGCAGGAAATCCTGCGCATTCCCCTGATCGGCATCATTCCGGAATCGGAATCCGTGCTGGCCGCCTCCAACCAGGGCAATCCGGCCATCCATTTCAAGGGCACCGACGTGGCGGAAGCCTACGAAGACGTGATTTCGCGCTTCCTCGGGGAAGAGCTGCCGCTGCGCTTCACCACTTATGAAAAACCGGGTCTGCTGCAGCGCATCTTTGGGGTAAAGTGATATGGCCCTGCTTTCATTTCTCTTCCCCTCCAAGCCGAAGACGGCCACCGCGGCCAAGGAACGCCTGCAAATCATCATCGCGCGCGAGCGCAATGGCCGCGGCGGCCCCGATTTTCTGCCGGCCCTGCACAAGGAATTGATCGAGGTCATCTCCAAGTACACCAGGGTGAATGCGGAAGACATCAAGATCTCGCTCGACCGCCAGGGCAATCTGGAAGTGCTGGACGTGAACGTGGTGCTGCCGGACGCCTGAGGTCCGGCCTGGCTCACGCGTCCGGGCGCGCCACCAGCAATTCCCGCGCCACCGCCGCGCAGGCATCGACGTGCTGGTAGCCGATCTGGCGGAACACGGTAAAACCGATGGCGGCCGAGGCCAGCTGGCCGGCCAGCGGCACCAGCCGCGCCGCCTGCTTGGCCAGCATCTTGACGCCGCTACGCTTGAGCAAACTCACCATCAACTCGCGCGTCACCAGGCGCCCCACCAGCATGCCGCCCATGCCGACGGCCACCTCGTAGGCGATGAGCTTGAATTTCGGCTGCAGGCGCTCGATTTGCTCGGGCGTCAAGCCGAAGGCTTCGTTGATATCCTTGATCAGCAGGGCGAACAGACTCAGGTCGGACATCACGTCGACGCCGGGAATCGGCAACGCCGAGACGCCCGCCGAAATCATGGCGCGGCGCCGCACCAGGCGCCGGCAACGCTCGCGCACCTGGGCGATGTCTTGCGCGCTGCCCGGTATCAGGGTCCAGTCCGTACTCGTGCTCATATTTCTCCTCCGCGGCGGCGCGTCGACTATCGGGCGCCTTGAATATCACGTTTTCCAGTGTACTCTGGAAGGGCGGCGGCCATCCGCACGGCCGCCCCGGGCGAGCGGCGGCGATATTATTTAATTGAAATGTAAATCTCTGTTATATTCGCCGCTAACCATCCCTCAACATTTCCGGCAAGCAGTTTCTATTGTGCTTGTCGCAGTCACTGTCCCACATCATGAGAATTGTCGTACTCGATAACGACCGCACCCAGGTCGAGCTGATTTGCCAGGTGCTGGGCGCCGCCGGCCACGTTTGCCAGGGTTTCCAGAGCGGCAAGGACTTGCTGGCGCAATTGCGCAAGGATAGCTTCGACATGCTGATCTTCGACTGGCAGGTGGCGGACATGGCGGGCACCGAATTGCTGCGGCGGGCGCGCGAAAAAATGCCGTCCAAAGCGCCGGCCCTGTTCATGACCAACAATGCCGGCGAGGACGATATCGTGGCCGGCGTCGAAGCCGGCGCCGACGACTTCATGGTCAAGCCCTTGCGCCGCGGCGAATTGCTGGCGCGCACACAGGCGCTGCTGCGGCGCGCCTACCCGGCCCAGAATGGCGCCGAACAGTTACAGTTCGGCCAGTACCTGTTTGAAACCCGGCCCGGCCGCCTGCTCAAGGATGGCGCCGTGCTGGACGTCACGCACAAGGAGTTTTACCTGGCCCTGCTGTTTTTCCGCAACCTGGGTCGGCCCCTGTCGCGCGCCTACATCCACGAAGCCGTCTGGTTGCGCGACACGGCCCTGCCCTCGCGCACCATGGACACCCATGTGTCACGGGTGCGCAACAAGTTGCAACTGAATCCGGAAAACGGCTACCGCCTGGTGCCGGTGTATAGCTACGGTTACCGCCTGGAAAAGCTGGCCCCGCTGGCCGCCGCCTAGCAAGCGCCCGGCATGCCCGCGGGCGGGCCGGACCGTCGGCGCTTCGGCCCGCCACGCGACGCGCTATAATGGCGCATAACGATTTTTTTAAGCCCGAAATGCAATTGCTCGCCGTCGGCCTGAACCACACCACCGCCCCAGTGTCGCTGCGCGAACAACTGGCGTTCGCGCCTGAGCAACTGGGTCACGCGGTGCTGGCGGCGCGCACCTGGTTCGAACGCCTGGACGTGCGCGGCGGCGACGAGGCGGCCATCCTGTCGACCTGCAACCGCACCGAGCTGTACGCGGCCAGCCACGTGCCGCACACGCTGGACGCCGGCGCCCATTTCCTGGCCGATTACCACAAGCTGAACTACGCCGAGCTGCGCCCGCACCTGTACATGCTGCCGCAGCACGAAGCCGTGCGCCACACCTTCCGGGTCGCCTCCGGGCTCGACTCCATGGTGCTGGGCGAAACCCAGATCCTGGGCCAGATCAAGGACGCCATCCGCACGGCCGACGAGGCGGGCGGCCTGGGCACCTATCTGCACCAGTTATTCCAGCGCAGCTTTTCAGTCGCCAAGGAAGTGCGCAGCACCACGGAAATCGGCGCCCACAGCGTCTCGATGGCGGCCGCCGCCGTGCGCCTGTCGCAGCGCATCTTCGACAAGATCTCGGAACAGAACGTGCTCTTCATCGGCGCCGGCGAAATGATCGAACTGTGCGCCACCCACTTCGCGGCGCAAAATCCCCGCTCCATCACGGTTGCGAACCGCACCATGGAACGGGGCGAGCAACTGGCGCACCGCTTCAACGGGCGCGCCATCCGCCTGGCCGAATTGCCCGACAAGCTGGCCCAGTTCGACATCGTCGTCTCTTGCACCGCCTCTTCGCTGCCGCTGATCGGCCTGGGCCTGGTCGAGCGGGCCATCAAGGCGCGCCGCCACAAGCCCATCTTCATGGTCGACCTGGCCGTGCCGCGCG
>DMYQ01000055.1:27604-33709 GCA_003482555.1 Janthinobacterium sp.
AGAGACAGGCCTGGGCCTGGTCGAGCGGGCCATCAAGGCGCGCCGCCACAAGCCCATCTTCATGGTCGACCTGGCCGTGCCGCGCGACATCGAGCCGGAAGTGGCGCGCTTGAACGACGTCTTCCTGTACACCGTCGACGACCTCGGCAAGGTGGTGCAAACCGGCATGGAAAGCCGCCAGGCGGCCGTGGCCCAGGCCGAGGCCATCATTGAAACCCGGGTCCAGTCCTATATGACCTGGGTCGACGACCGCGCCATGGTGCCGGTGATCCAGGACTTGCACGAAACGAGCGAGGCCATGCGCCTGATGGAAGTGGAGCGGGCCCGCAAGATGCTGGCCAAGGGCGCCGACATCGACGCCGTGCTGGAAGCGCTGTCGAAGGGCTTGACGGCGAAATTCCTGCACGGCCCGCAGCAAGCCCTGCACCGCGCCCAGGGCGAGGAGCGGGCCCGTCTGGCCAGCCTGCTGCCGCAACTGTTCCGCGGCCGCCGTTAGCGTCGCCGTCCCCGCTCCCGTTCGGCCGCGCCTGCGGCCAAAGTTGGCCAAAGTTGGTCACATACGCTACATACAGCCACATTCGCATGTCCGGCGCCGCGCCGGCATCCGCTTCCCCCTACACTCACACACCGACTACCTATGAAACCATCAATGCTGTCCAAGCTGGACCAACTGGCCAATCGCCTGGTCGAACTCGACGAACTGTTGATGCACCCGGACGCCACCGCGAACATGGACAGTTATCGCAAGATGACGCGCGAGCACGCCGAACTGGGCCCGCTGGTGGCCCTGTACCGCGCCTACCAGGACGCCAGCGGCGACATCGCCACCGCGCAAGAGATGCTGGCCGACCCGGACATGAAGGAATTCGCCCAGGAAGAAATCGAAACGGCCAAGGCCGCCATGGCGCGCCTGGAGCGCGAGCTGCAAACCATGCTGCTGCCGAAGGACGTCAACGACGAGCGCAATATCTTCCTGGAAATCCGCGCCGGCACCGGCGGCGACGAGTCGGCCCTGTTCGCCGGTGACCTGTTGCGCATGTACACCCGCTTCGCCGAGCGCAACCGCTGGCAGGTGGAAGTGGTGTCCGCGTCCGAATCGGACCTGGGCGGCTACCGCGAAGTGATCGTGCGCCTGGTCGGCAGCGGCGCTTACTCCAAGCTCAAGTTCGAGTCTGGCGGCCACCGCGTGCAGCGCGTGCCAGCCACCGAAACCCAGGGTCGCATCCACACCTCGGCCTGCACCGTGGCCGTGATGCCGGAAGCGGACGAAGTCGAAGACGTCAACATCAACCCGGCCGACTTGCGCATCGACACCTTCCGCGCCTCGGGCGCGGGCGGCCAGCACATCAACAAGACCGACTCCGCCGTGCGCCTGACCCATTTGCCGACCGGCATAGTGGTCGAATGCCAGGACGACCGCAGCCAGCACAAGAACAAGGCTTCGGCCCTGAAAGTGCTGGCGGCCCGCATCAAGGACGTGCAACTGCGGGCCCAGCAATCGAAAGAGGCGGCCACGCGCAAGAGCCTGATCGGCTCGGGCGACCGCAGCGAGCGCATCCGCACCTACAACTTCCCTCAGGGGCGCATGACCGACCACCGCATCAACCTGACCCTGTACAAGCTCGACTTCATCATGGACGGCGACTTGAGCGACTTGACCAACGCGCTGGCGGCCGAACACCAGGCCGAACTGCTGGCCGCGCTGGGCGATTGAAACCCTGGGTCGGACCGGGCGGTCCGGGAAGGTTTTACGGCTTTGTGCGAAAATGAGCCGCCCCGCGGGATCGCCCGCCCTTACTTTCGGATACAGATGATGAAATCGCGCACTTTGCTGTTGTTGATCGCCGCCGCCTGCGGCGCCGTGCTGGCCGTCGCCATGTATATCCAGCATGTGCTCGATATGTTGCCCTGCCCGCTGTGCGTGATCCAGCGCTACCTGTTCCTGGCCGTCGCGCTGGGTTGCCTGATCGGCGCCGCCGGCAAGACCCGGCTGGGCGCCGGCATCGGCCTGCTGGGCGCGCTGGGCGGCCTTGGCGTGGCCGGCAAACACATTTATATCCTGGCCCATCCGGGCTTGTCCTGCGGCATAGATCCGCTCGAGACTTCGCTCAATACCGTCTTCACCGCCAAGCTCTTGCCTTTCATGTTCCGCGCCGACGGCTTGTGCGAAGATGCCACGGCGCCGTTTTTCGGCCTCTCCATCCCGCAGTGGTCCCTGCTCGCCTTCGCGCTGTTCGCGGTGGCGCTGATCTGGACGCTCGCGCGCCGCAAATGAGCGCCGCCGCCGCCCTGGTCGAAGCGGGCACCCGCGTCGGCGCGCTGCAAATCCGGCCGCGCCTCGATCCCGTCGATAACCGCATCCTCCTGTGCCACGCGCTGGGCTTGAGCCGGGTCGGCTTGATCACGCAGTCCGAGCGCGTCTTGACGGCCGACGAGGCCACGCGCCTGTCCGCGTTGCTGGCGCGCCGCCTGGCCGGCGAACCGATCGCCTATATCGTCGGGCGGCGCGAATTTTTCGGCCTGCCCTTCGAGGTCGGCGAAGCCGTCCTGATTCCCCGTCCCGACACCGAGCTGCTGGTCGAACTGGCCCTGCGGCGCCTGGCCCCGCGCGCGCGCGTGCTCGACATGGGCACCGGCAGCGGCGCCATTGCCGTCGCGCTGGCGCACACGCGGCCGGACGCCGCGGTCAGCGCGCTCGACGTCAGCCCGGACGCGCTGGCGGTGGCGCGCCGCAACGCCAGCGCCAACGGCGTCAACGTCACCTTCATGCACAGCGACTGGTTCGCCGCCCTGGGCGACGCGCGCTTCGAGCTGATCGTCGCGAATCCGCCGTATATCGCCAGCGGCGACCGCCACCTGTCCGAGGGCGATCTGCGCTTCGAACCGGTGGGCGCCCTGACCGACCATGCCGACGGCCTGGCGGCGCTGCGCCAGTTGGTGGCCGGCGCCGCCAGCCATCTGGTCGCGGGCGGCTGGCTCTTGATGGAGCACGGCTACGACCAGGCGGCGCCGGTGCGCGCCCTGCTGCACGCGGCAGGCTACCAGCAGACGCAGAGCTGGCGCGACCTGGCCGGCATCGAGCGGGTGAGCGGCGGCATAAGCGTTGCAATCGACGGCGCGGCCGACGCCGTCCGCCCGGCCTGAGCGGCGCGCCGCGGCGGGCCGTCTTTTGTTAAAATAATAAGCGATCTCCACACCGGACAAGGACGCGCGCCAGCCAGGCGATGGCGGCCGTTTTTGCCCGGGGCTACGCGGTTGCCGATTTTCGGTTACTCTCAGCACGATTAATTGCTGTACTAGAAAGGAAGATCAAATTGTCCTCGCTACTGACCCGCCGCCTGGCCCTGCTGTCCGATGACGCCCACCGCGCCCTGCTGACGGGCGGCTTGCGCGGCATCGAAAGAGAAACCCTGCGCGTCGACACGCTGGGCCATTTGGCGGCGACGCCGCACCCGCTGGCGCTCGGTTCCGCGCTGACGCATCCGGAAATCACCACCGACTATGCCGAATCGCTGCTGGAATTCATCACGCCGGCCGAGCACGACATCGCCCTCACGCTGAGCAAGCTGGACGATATTCACCGCCACGCTTACACCAAGCTGGGCGACGAGCTGCTGTGGAGCCAATCCATGCCCAGCCAGTTGCCGGCCGAGGAAGATATCACGATCGCCTGGTACGGCAAGTCCAAGCTGGGCATGCTCAAGCATGTCTACCGGCGCGGCCTGGCGCTGCGCTACGGCAAGGCCATGCAATGCATCGCCGGCATCCACTACAATTATTCACTCGATGAACGCCTCTGGCGCTTGCTGGCCGCCGACGCCGGCGACGCCAGCACGCCGATGGCCTTCCAGTCGGAAAGCTACCTGGCCACGATACGCAATTTCCGCCGCTATAGCTGGCTGCTGATGTACCTGTTCGGCGCCTCGCCGGCCCTGTCCAGCGGCTTCTTGCGGGGCCGCCCGCACCAGCTCGACACCCTGTCCGACGACACCCTGTTCCTACCCTACGCGACCAGCCTGCGCATGAGCGACCTCGGTTACCAGAACGACGCCCAGTCCGGCCTGCGCCCCCATGAAAACAGCCTCGACGACTACGTCGCCACCCTGACCCGTGCCGTCAACCAGGCCTATCCGCCCTACGCCGAACTGGGCACCAAGAAGGATGGCGAGTGGATACAACTGAGCACGAACGTGCTGCAGATCGAAAACGAATACTATTCGACGATACGGCCGAAGCGGGTGATCCGCACCGGCGAGCGGCCGCTGCAGGCGCTGTGCCTGCGCGGCGTGCAATACATCGAAGTGCGCTGCATGGACGTCGACCCCTTCGAGCCGGTCGGCATCAGCCTGGAAACGGGACGCTTCCTCGACGCCTTCCTGCTCTTTTGCGCGCTCGACGCCAGCGCCCCCATCTCGGAGCGGCAAAGCGCCATGTACACGGAAAACTTCGCCCGCACCGTCAAGCTGGGCCGCAAGCCCGGCCTCTGCCTGCGCCGCGACGATGGCGACATCGGCTTGCCGGCCTGGGGCCACGAACTGCTGGCGCGCATGGCGCCGGTGGCCGCCCTGCTCGACGCCGGCCGCGGCGACACGGCCCACGCCGACGCGCTGGCCCTGCAGGCGGTCAAGCTGGACGATCCCGACGCCACCCCCTCGGCCAAGGTGCTGGCCGCCCTGCGCGCCAACGGCCGCTCCTTCGCCGCCTTCGGCCTGGAGCAAAGCTTGCGCCACGCCGCCCACTTCCGCGCCCACGCCCTGCCGGCCTCCGAAAGCGCGCGCTTCAACGCGCTGGCGGCCGCCTCGCTGGCCCAGCAAGCCGACATTGAAAACACCCCGACCGGCACTTTCGACAATTACGTCGCCGCCTACCGCGCCAGCACCCTGTGCCCGCACAGCTGAGCGGCCGCGCGCCGCATCGACGAGGTTCTCTTGCTCACTTTTTACAATGAATTGCACGGCCAGCACCGGGGCCGCTTTGAAATCTTCCGCGGCGAGATGGTGCCCTGCTTTGAAAAGCCGGAACGGGCCGACATGGTGGTGGCCGAGCTGGGACGGCGCAATCTGGGCCGCATCGTCACGCCCCAGGGCGTGCCGCTGACCTCGCTGGAACGCATCCACACGCCCCGCTACCTGCACTTCCTGCGCCACGCCTGGTCGGACTGGCTGGCGCTCGACCCGGCCAACGCCGAAAAGGATGCCTTTCCCGCCGTGTGGCCGGTGCGCACCCTGCGCGACGACATCGAACCGGAGAATTTTTGCGCCAAGCTGGGCCTGTACTCCATGGATAGCGGCACGCCGCTGACGGCCGGCACCTGGATCGCCGCCAAGACCGGCGCCGACTGCGCCATCAACGCGGCCCACGCGCTGCGCCTGGGCGAGCGTTCCAGCTTCGCGCTGACGC
Organism: Janthinobacterium sp.; assembly: GCA_003482555.1. GTDB lineage: Bacteria > Pseudomonadota > Gammaproteobacteria > Burkholderiales > Burkholderiaceae_D > Janthinobacterium. The sequence goes on from DMYQ01000055.1 coordinate 33,005, forward strand.
GCCCGCCCGGCCACCATGCCGGCGCCGATTTCTTCGGCGGCTACTGCTTCCTCAACAATGCCGCCCTGGCGGCCCAGCACTTGCTCGACGACGGCGCCGCCAAGGTCGCCATTCTCGATCTCGACTACCACCACGGCAATGGCACGCAAAGCATCTTTTACCAGCGCGCCGACGTCCAGTTCATTTCCATCCATGCCGACCCGCGCCAGGAATACCCGTTTTACCTGGGCCACGCCGACGAAACCGGGGCCGGGGCCGGCCTCGGCTACAACATGAACCTGCCGCTGCCGAAGGGCGCCTCGACGGCAAACTGGTTCGCGGCCCTCGAGACGGCCTGCATCCGCCTTGCCAGCTACGCCCCGGAAGCGCTGGTCGTCTCGCTCGGCGTCGACACCTTCGTCGGCGACCCCTTGTCGCACTTCGCCCTGCATAGCGCCGATTTCCTGCGCATCGGCGAACGCCTGGCCTACCTGGGCTTGCCCACCGCCTTCGTCTTCGAGGGCGGTTACGCGGTCAGGGAAATCGGTGTCAACGTGGTCAATGTGCTGGAAGGCTTCGAGACGGGCGAGTAGCGCGGCGACCCACGGGCAAGTATTTTATGAAATCGCTTGCTATTTAATAGTGCGCGATATATATTGTGTGCATGGGCAACGCACCACTGCGGACTGCCGGTAAAGGGCAGGTGAAGTTTTAGATGTTTTAAAT
>DMYQ01000030.1:0-1343 GCA_003482555.1 Janthinobacterium sp.
CTGGATGTTAAACCCCGGTTAAGTTTTCTCGGCGGCGGCGCGCAGGCGCAATAGCGCTTCGCGCAGCGCTTCGCCCATGTGCGGGTGGGCGACGATGTCGTCTTCGCTCATGTCGGCGCCCAGCAGCGGCAGCGTGATGGAGGCCTCGTCGAGCACGCGCGCCGACATGGTGAGCAGGGTTTCGCGCAGCGCCGCCTGGGCGTGGGTGGCGCGCGGCGCGGCATTCAGCAGGGCCAGTGGCATGTCGATGAAGCACTCGCCGCCGACCATCCAGTCGAGCGCATTCTTGATGACGCCCGTGACGCCGTGGGCGTATTCGGGGCTGGCGATGAGGACGGCGTCCGCCGCCAGGAGCGCCGCGCGCAGGGCCGCCACGGGGGCTGGATCGCTGGCTTCGAGGTCGGGATTGAACAGCGGTAGCAGGCCGAGGCCGCCAAATAGCGTGACCTCGATGCCGGGCGGCGCCAGGCGGGCCGCCGCGCGCAGCAAGGTGGTGTTGCGGGAAGCGGCCCGCAGGCTGCCGGAAATGGCGAGTATGTGCATGCTGGTTCTCATGGTTCAGTCCAGGCCGACGACGCCGGCGCGATAGACTTTGCTTTGTTCGATGATGCGGCGCGCGCCGATGAAGCGGGCCACCGTTTGCGCCGCCGGCGTGCGCAGCGTGGCGGGCAGGGCGATCAGCGCCAGGTTGCGGCGGGCCGGCAGGGGCAGGTCGGCGATGCGCACTTCCTCGGGCAGCGGGAAGGTGGCCAGGCGCGGCAGGATCGAATAGGCCAGGCCGCGCCCGACCATGGCGGCGATGCTGCTGTCGTTGGCGAAGCTGCGCGCGGCTTCGGCGCGAAAGCCGGCGCCGCGGCAGCGTTCCAGGATGGCGGCCGCGCCCGAGCAGTTCAGGGAAATGAAGTCCAGGCCGTCGAACTGTTGCCAGGACACGGGCGCCGTCAGGGGCAGGGCGGCCGGCGCCACAAACACATAGGCGTCGTGCAGATAGGGTAGGACGACGAACTCTTCCCCGACCGGCAGGTGGGCGATGCCGATCTCGGCGCGGCCCTCGCGCACCGCGCGCGTGACGTCGTCGCGCTCTTCGCAGCCGTCGTCGATGTCGACCCGGATGGCCGGATATTCCTGCGCCAGCGCGGCCAGGGCGTGCGGCAGCAGATGGGTGCCGACGCTGCGGAAGCAGGCCACGCGCACCTGGCCGGACAGGCCCGGGCCGTCGGCGGCGACGTCGAGCAGGCCGCGCTCCAGGCGCAGCATTTGCCTGGCCTTGTCGAGCACGCGATGGCCGATGTCGGTCGGCGCCGAACCGGCGTGGGAACGGTGCAGCAGGCGCACGCCGAGGG
>DMYQ01000030.1:1527-1949 GCA_003482555.1 Janthinobacterium sp.
GCGGCGGCGCTGAAGCTGCCGCTGTCGGCCACGGCCACGAAGACGCGCAATTGGCTGAGTTTCACTTGGGCCTGCCATCGAAATTTGTCATGGGTAGGACCCCAATTATGTGGCATTTCGGTTGTGCGCGCACGACGCCCGGAGGAAGATGGGTTTTTCAGCCGACTTCCAAGGATAAGCATGCAACTCCCAAGCGACGCGGCCCTGATCGTGATCGATGTGCAGCAGGCATTCGACGACAGCAGTTGGGGCAGCCGCAACAACCCGTCGGCCGAGGCGAATATCGCGGCCCTGATCGGGGCCTGGCGCCAAACCGCGCGCCCGATTTTCCACATCATGCACAAGTCGGCGCGGCCGGAGAGCCTGTTTCATCCCGACCGTCCCGGCTTCCAGGTCAAGCCGGAGGCGCGGCCCCGGCCCGG
>DMYQ01000030.1:2103-5878 GCA_003482555.1 Janthinobacterium sp.
ACCCTGGTTATCGTCGGCATCACGACCGACCATTGCGTCTCGACGACGACGCGCATGGCCGGCAATTTCGGCTTCGCCACCCATATCGTGGCGGATGCCACGGCGACTTTCGAGCGCCTGGGGCCGGACGGCCGCCACTACGGCGCCGCGCAGATGCACGACACGGCGCTGGCCAGCCTGCATGGCGAATTCGCCACGGTGAGCGATAGCGCCACCGTGCTGGCCGCCGTTCTCGGCGCGGGCGCGCGCTGACGGCGGCGCTTCAGCGCGCGCAGTCCAGGGCTTGCGCCACGATCCAGTCGCGCACCAGGCCGGCGTGCCGGCTGACCGGGGTGCCGCGCGCCAGCAGCCAATAGGCGTAATCGACGTCGGTGCGCGGGCGGGCGCTGGCCGGCGCCAGCTTGCCCTCCTCGAGCAGGGCGCCCACCAGCGGCAGCCGGCCCAGGGCCACGCCCTGTCCGGCCAGGGCCGCCTGCAGCACCTGGTCGTACTGGTTGAAGCGCAGCATGGCGCGCGGCCTGGCCTTGCCGGCGCCGGCGCCGCGCAACCAGGCGGCCCACTGCAGCCAGGGCCGCGCGGCGTCGTCGAATTCGAGCAGCACGTGGCGGCTCAACTGCGCCGCGTCCTCGATGGCCGTGACACCCAGGGCCGGGTGGGCCAGCGGCGCCAGCTCCTCGCCGAACAGGCGCAACGCGCCGGCGGCGGCGTCGGCCGGCCGGCAGTAGCGCAGCGCCAGGTCGATGTTTTCCCGTTCCAGGTCGACGAAGCGGTTGCCGGCGGCGACGCGCACGTCGACTTCGGGCGCGGCCCGTTGAAACGCGCCCAGGCGCGGCAGCAGCCACAGGGCGGTGACGCCGATACTGGCGCTGATCGTCACCGGCTGCGCCGTCGCGTCCGGGCGCAGGGCGGCCACCAGTTCGCCCATCTCGTCGAGCCAGGCGTCGCTGCCGCGAAACAGGCGGCTACCCTCGCTGGTGAAGGCGATACTGCGATGGCCGCGCAAAAACAGGCGATAGCCGAGGAAGCCTTCCAGGGCCTGGATCTGGCGGCTCAGCGCCGACTGGGTCAGGCACAAGTCCTGCGCCGCGGCGGTGATGCTGAGGCGGCGGCCCACCGCGACAAAGCTGCGGATCAGATCCAGCGGGGGCAGGTCGAGCAGGCGCGGTGACATAGGGTTGACATAGGGGTGATATTCGGGCCATGAAAAAGTGTTGCGTTCATTTTACACATGCTTGAGGCGAATGCGAGTGCGTCGCATATAACGTTTGAGCGGCGCCCGCGCCCGCGGTTTAATGGAGGTCTTCCCATCCACCGTGGGAGCAGACATGCGGGACGCACACAGGCACGCCGGCGCGCTCTCGGCAACGCTGGAGTATTTACTGCCGGGCGCCGACCGGCCCTTTCATTTCATGTATCCGCCGCCCGACGGCGGGCCCTGGCAGAATGCCGGCTACGCGCGCGTGCCGGTGTCGATACGCGATGCGCGCAAGGGCGGCGCGCCGGCGCGCCTCGGGCGCGAAGGCTTCGAGCTGCGCCATGCGCCCAGCGCGGTGCGCGATTTTTTCAACCGCGACGAGGTATTGCGGGTTTATCATCCCGAGGTGGCGCGGATCGCCCTGGCGGCGACGGGCGCCAGCCGCGCCTTCGTCTTCGATCACTTGCTGCGCCAGCGCCAGGCTGGCGCATGAATGGGCGTATTTTTCAGCGATGCGGCCCGAAGAAGTACTGAACTTTAAACAGTTCGACTCAATGGAGCAGTCTTGCTTCACGCCGCACGCCGTCTTCGAGCATGCGCGCGCGCCGGCCGGTTGGCCGCCGCGCGAAAGCGTGGAGATCCGCTGCCTGCTGGTATTCGATGAATGGGAGTGACCATGGAAGTACGCGATACGGAAGCGCCTGAAATTGAATTCTGGTTCGATTTCGGCAGCAATTACAGTTATCTGAGCGTCATGCGCATCGGCGCCCTGGCGCGCGCGGCGGCGGTGACGATACGCTGGCGGCCGTTTGTGCTGGGGCCGATATTCAAGGCCTTCGGCTGGGACACCTCACCCTTTTTGCTGCAAAAGGAAAAGGGCGCCCACATGTGGCGCGACATGGAGCGCCAGTGTGAAAAATACGCTTTGCCATGGTGCCGGCCATCGGTCTTTCCGCGCCATTCGCTGCTGCCGGTGCGGATCGCGCTGTATGGCGAGGGGCGGCCGTGGATGCCTGAATTTTGCCGGCGCGTGATGCTGCGCAATTTTTCCGCCGACCTCGATATCCAGGCCGAATCGGCCGTGGCCGGCATCCTGGACGAGCTGGGCCTGGACGCCGACGCCATCGTCGCGGCCGCCCAGGGCGAAGCAAACAAGCTGGCCCTGCGCCAGCGCACCGACAGCGCGCAGGCACGGGGCATTTTCGGCGCGCCGACTTTTTTTGCGCGCGGCGAAATGTTCTGGGGCGACGACCGCCTGGACGATGCGCTGGCGCTGGCGCGCAATTGAAGCTGATCCCTGGTTTCGAAAGGCTGGAGGCAGACACCCTGCTCAGCTCTGCCGAATAAGCGCAGTAACAGGGTTTGAATGCTTATTGCGCGCAGCCGTTCCGACATCTCGCTCCATGACTCGTCAATTGAGAGCTATCGCGTGGCTGCTTGCTTGTCATGCCTCTGATGGATTCTTCGCCAGCATCAAATTCGCTTCCTTGAGCAACCATTCCTTGACCAGACGAATCTTGCGCGTCCGTCCCGCGCCGGGCGCATGCACGATGTAATACGCTTGCTCGTTGCGCAGCGTACGCTCGTAAGGCCGCACCAGGCGACCGGAAGCCAATTCATCAGCCGCTAGAAATTGCGGCAACAATGCCACCCCCATGCCCGCGGCGGTGGCTTCGATCACCATGAAAAAATGCTCGAATGCCGGTGATTGGCTCAGATCCGGCGGCGCCAGGCCGCATGCGGCAAAGTATCGTCCCCACGCGCCGGCGCGTGTACTGTGCTGCAACAGGCGGTGCGCGGCGAGATCTTCGGGTGCGCGCAGCGGCGCTCCGCGTTGCAGCAGGGTGGGCGAACAGAATACCGCGACATCCTCGTGCATGAACAAGGTCGCTTCCGTATTCGGCCATTGCCCGAGGCCGTAACGGATGCCGATATCGATCGGCTCGGTCGAGAAATTGACCAGCCGCTCGTTGGTGGTAATGTCGATCAGGATGTCGGGATGCCGCTGTTGAAAGCGGGGCAGACGCTGCACCAGCCAGCGCATTGCAAACGTCGGCAACACGCTCATCGAGAGAACGCCGCCGCCATCCATGTGCTTGATGGAGCGCGTCGCTGTCGCGATGCGGTCGAGCGCATCCATGATGTGGGGATGGTAGGCCGCGCCGGCGGGCGTCAATTCGAGATGGCGGCCCAGGCGCAGAAATAGCGCGACGCCCAGTTCAGACTCCAATGCCTGCACCATGCGGCTGACCGCCCCCTGCGTGACGCACAGTTCGCGCGCGGCGCGTGTGAAGCTGAGATGCCGTGCCGCCGCATCGAAGCTGCGTACCGCATTGAGTGAGGGAAGACGGCGCTCGTTCGGCACTGGCGTTGACATGAGTTTATCTCATTCATGATGCATAATTATCGTTTGCGGGAACCCACCTTCCGCAGTGTAACATGGGGTTCCCGCTGAATGATTTGTCCTCGAAAGGCATACTAATCATGAGAAAAATTAAACCGTTTCATCTGGCTTTTCCGGTCGATGACCTGGTAAAAGCGCGCCATTTCTACGGCGCGGTCCTGGGCTGCGCCGAAGGC
>DMYQ01000287.1:0-781 GCA_003482555.1 Janthinobacterium sp.
TGAACGCGGCCGTTGAAGCGGCGCGGGCCGGCGACCAGGGCGCGCGGCTTCGCCGTCGTCGCCTCGGAAGTGCGCAATCTGGCCCAGCGCTCGGCCGGCGCGGCCAAGGAAATCAAGCAATTGATCGGCGATTCGGTCAACAAGGTCGACGTGGGCAGCAAACTCGTCGACGAGGCCGGCCAGACCATGGACTTGATCGTCACTTCGATCAAGCAGGTGGCCGACATCATGGGCGAGATCACGGCCGCCACCTTGGAGCAGAGCAACGGCATCGAGGAAATCAACCAGGCCATCACGCAGATGGATGAAATGACGCAGCAAAACGCGGCCCTGGTGGAACAGGCCGCGGCGGCCGCCGAAAGCATGCAAGAACAGTCGCAGAAACTGGCCGAGGCGGTCAGCATCTTCAAGCTCGACGACGACCACGGGGCGGCCGCCGCGGCGGCGCCGCAGCCGCGGCCGCGGCCGAGTACGCAGGCCCGCGCGCTGCCGCGTCCACCGGCCGGTCGCCCGGCGCCGGCGCGCGGGGCGGTCGTCGCGCCTGGTCACGCCCCAAGCGCCGCGGCCGCGCCGCGCGAGCGGGTGCCGGCCGCGCCCAAGAAGCTGGCGCCGGCGGCCGACGAATGGGAAGAATTTTGATGACCGTGCCGGGACGCGCCGGCCCCTTGTTTGTTTTACGTTAAGGCATCGTTTCAGCAGTCAGAGAAAAGGTAACACACATGCCGCACACTAAAACGGACACCGCGAAAGAGTTCGACTTCACCGCCAAGGACTTCGAAAG
>DMYQ01000287.1:963-9272 GCA_003482555.1 Janthinobacterium sp.
GAAATGGTGTACAGCCGGCTGGCCCGGCGCCTGCGGGCGCTGGGCCTGTCGTCCTTCGCGAAATACCTCGACGACCTGGAGGGCGGCCGCCTGGGCGACGAGTGGGAAGCGTTCACCAACGCCCTGACCACCAATCTGACCTCGTTTTTCCGCGAGTCCCATCATTTTCCGCTGCTGGCCGAGCATGTGAAACGCTTGCATGGCCCGATCACCATCTGGTGCTCGGCCAGTTCCACCGGCGAAGAGCCGTATTCGATCGCGATGACGGTGTGCGAGGCGTTCAACACCCTGACGCCGCCCGTCACCATCATCGCCACCGACATCGACACCAATGTGCTGGCCACGGCCGCCAACGGCGTCTACACCCTGGACCGGCTCGACAAGATGTCGCCCGAGCGTTCCAAGCGTTTTTTCTTGCGCGGCAAGGGCGATCGCGAAGGCATGGTGCGGGTGCGTCCGGAATTGCGCCAGCTGATCACCTTCAAGCAACTCAATCTGCTGGCCGACGGCTGGCCCTTGAGCGGCGCTTTCGACGTGATTTTTTGCCGCAACGTCATGATTTATTTCGACAAGGCGACCCAGCGCAAGATCCTGGCCCGCTTTGTCCCCCTGATGAAGCCGGATGCCCTGCTGTTCGCGGGCCATTCGGAGAATTTTCTCTATGTTTCGGAATCGTTGAAGCTGCGCGGCAAGACGGTGTACGAACTGGATGATCGCGGCGGCGCCGCCAAAGCGTCAGTGCATCGCAATGGAGAAAACCATGAGCCCAGATAAAGAACACTTTGCCACCAACGTCTATTATGACCGTACGTTCGACTGTGAAGCCGCCAAGATCTTGCCCGGCGAGTATTACTTCACAAATAAGGACATGCTGATCGTGACCGTGCTCGGCTCTTGCGTATCGGCTTGCATCCGCGACCGCGTCACGGGCCTGGGCGGGATGAATCACTTCATGCTGCCGGACGGCGGCGGCGGCGACAATAGCCCGGTGTCGGCGTCCATGCGCTACGGCACTTATGCGATGGAAGTGTTGATCAACGACTTGCTCAAGGCGGGGGCGCGGCGTGAAAACATGGAGGCGAAGGTCTTCGGCGGCGGCGCCGTGCTGCGCGGCTTCACGGCCATCAACGTCGGCGAGCGCAACGCCGCCTTCGTGATCAGTTATCTGCGGGCCGAGAAAATGCGCGTCGTGGCCGAGGATTTGAACGACATCCACCCCCGCAAGGTATATTTTTTCCCCCGCACGGGCAAGGTTCTGGTGAAGAAGTTGATGCAGACGCATAACGAAACCCTGGCCAAGCGCGAGCAGGACTACGCCAGCCGCCTGAAGGTGCAACCGGTGGGCGGCGAAATCGAATTGTTTTAAGGTGCCGCGACGTCCGCCAGGCGGGCGCGCGGCAACGATAGGGCCAGGCCCGGAAAGTGGATAGTATGAAGATCAAAGTGTTGATCGTGGATGATTCGGCGCTGATCCGCAGTGTCATGAGCGAAATCGTGAATAGCCAGCCCGACATGGAAGTGGTGGGCGTGGCGCCCGATCCGCTGGTGGCGCGCGAGCTGATCAAGCAGACCAATCCCGACGTGCTCACCCTGGACGTCGAGATGCCGAAGATGGATGGACTCGATTTCCTGGAAAAGCTGATGCGCCTGCGCCCGATGCCGGTGCTGATGGTGTCCTCGCTCACCGAGCGCGGCTCGGAAATCACCATGCGCGCCCTGGAACTGGGCGCGGTCGACTTCGTCACCAAGCCGAAGATCTCGATCCAGAGCGGCATGCGCGACTATACCGAGATGATCGCCGACAAGATCCGGGCCGCCTCCAAGGCGCGCATCCGCCCGCGTGTATTGCCGGTGGCCGGCGAGGCTGGCGCGGCGCCGCTGCCGGCCCTGCGCAATCCGCTCACCTCGAGCGAAAAATTGATCATCATCGGCGCCTCCACCGGCGGCACCGAGGCGATCCGCGAATTCCTGATGCAGATGCCGTCCGACTGCCCCGGCATCCTGATCACCCAGCACATGCCGGAAGGGTTTACGCGCTCCTTCGCGCGCCGCCTCGACTCGCTGTGCAAGATCGCCGTGATGGAGGCGGCGGGCGGCGAGCGCATCCTGCCCGGCCACGCCTATATCGCGCCCGGCCATTCGCACCTGACCCTGACGCGCAGCGGCGCCAACTACATGACCAAGATCGACCAGGGCGAGCCCGTGAACCGGCACCGGCCCTCGGTCGACGTGCTGTTCCGCTCGGCGGCCCAGAACGCCGGCAAGAACGCCGTCGGCGTGATCTTGACCGGCATGGGCAAGGATGGCGCGGCCGGCATGCTGGAGATGAAGACGGCCGGCGCCTATAATTTCGCCCAGGACGAAGCCAGTTGCGTGGTCTTCGGCATGCCGCGCGAAGCCATCGCCATGGGTGGCGCGCACGAAGTGGGCGCGCTGACGGCCTTGCCGGGCATGGTGCTCGCCTATCTGGCCAAGCACGGCATGCGCGCTTTGCGTGTGTAGGTGTGCGAATACGCTGTTTCGCTGCGATTTGTTCGCCTAAAAGCAAGGGAACTGCTATCCTACAAACTGCTGCGCAATGCCGGCGTCCGCGCCGGCCCGCATGTCGACATTATTAATAGAGAAACAACGGAGTAATTCATGGCTGATCCAAAGATGAAATTTTTAGTTGTCGACGATTTTTCGACGATGCGCCGCATTGTCCGGAATCTGTTGAAAGAACTGGGTTACGCCAATGTCGACGAGGCCGAGGACGGCGTCATGGGTCTGGCGAAATTGCGCGCCGAGACCTTCGACTTCGTCGTGTCCGACTGGAACATGCCGAATATGGATGGCTTGACGATGCTGCAGCACATACGCGCCGATCCCGCCCTGGCCAAGTTGCCGGTGCTGATGGTGACGGCCGAAGCGAAGAAGGAAAACATCATCGCCGCGGCCCAGGCCGGCGCCAGCGGCTATGTGGTCAAGCCGTTCACGGCCGCCACCCTGGATGAAAAGCTCAACAAGATTTTCGAAAAACTCGAAAAAGCGGGCGCGTAAGACAGGGCGATAGGGCGCCGTCGCGGACGGCGCCACCCGATCTGCCGCGGCCACGCAGCCACGCCGTGCCGGACGGCTGCGGGCCGGCCCGGCCACGCCCGACCCCGGCCAAGCTTGACCGCCGCAGTTTCCCCATCCGCCACCGGCGCCTTCGGCCGTGGATACCCAGGCCCGCCAGTTTACCGAGCTCAAGTTTAATGAATCACCAGACCAACTTCATCGTACGTGAACCGCTGCTCGATCCGAAGCAGCGCGTGATAGGCTACGAGCTGTCATGGCAGCAAAACGGCGAGGCGCCCCCGTCGGAAGCCGAACTGGAAGAGTTGATCGGCTTCGTTGCCGGCCAGCTCAACGACGAGGATGGCGGCTGGCTGCTGGGCGACAAGGTCTTGTTCCTGCAAGCCGTGCCGGCCATGCTGTCGACCGACGCCCTGTTTGACATGCCGCCCGAATTCACCGTGCTGACCATCCAGAGCGAGGTATTGCGCAACCCCGACACGCTGGCGGCCGTGCGCGGCTTGCGCGCCGGCGGCGTCGGCGTCGCGCTGCGCGACCCCGACCCCGGGCTGTTCACGAAAAACCTGGCCGGCACCGCTTCCTTCATCGAAGTGCGCTTTTCCAGCGCCGACGTGGCCGCGCAGGCGCGCGTGTTCGCGGCGCTGAAGCAGTCGACGGTGCGCATGGTGGGGCGACCCGTGGCCACCTGGGCCGATTTCGACGCCTGCGCCGCGCTCGGCCTGGACGCCTTTGTCGGCAAGCTGCATCTGACGCCGCGCCCCGGCAATCCGGTCAAGGGCTTGAACCCGTCCCAGACCATCATCTTGCAATTGATGCAGATGGTGAAGCAGGAAGCCGATGTCAAGGAACTGGAAAACACGCTCAAGCGCGACGCCGCGCTCTCCTACAAATTGCTGCGTTTCATCAATTCAGCCAGCTTCAGCCTGGGGCGCGAGGTGCAGTCGCTGCGCCAGGCCCTGGCCCTGCTCGGTTATGCGCCCCTGTACCGCTGGCTGACCCTGCTGCTCGCGACGGCCAGCACGAGCGGCTATTCGCCGGTGCTGATGGAAACGGCGGTGGTGCGCGGACGCCTGGCCGAGCTGCTGGGCTTTACCGCTCTCGGCAAGGGCGAGGCGGAAAACCTCTTCGTGGCCGGCATGTTTTCCCTGCTGGATCGCTTGCTGGGCCTGCCGATGAAGGAAGTGCTGGAAACCATACAGTTGCCCGAGGCCGTGGTCGAGGCGCTGTTGACGCGCGGCGGCCTGTACGGCCCGTACCTGGCGCTGGCCGAAGCGTGCGAACTCAATTCCAATCTGGTGTCCTCGCTGGCCACCTCGCTGCATTTGACGCCGTTGCAAGTGAACAAGGCGCACCTGTCGGCGCTGGCCTGGGCCCAGAGCGTGGCCACCTGAGCTTGTCCACTGAGTCTGTCCATCGGCGACCCACGCCGGGCCGCCGTTCGCGCGCAGGGCTTGACCGTTGATACAGCGGCCGTCCGGGCCGACCGCGACGGCCGCGGCCCTATCCTGGTGCCGAAACGCTCCAGCGGCGCCGCCCTGGCCATGCGCGCCAGCGCTTCCTCGCTCTTCCCATGCAAGAACAAGCCGGTTGCCGTCGGGCCGGGAGCGCTCGCTTAGACGGGAATGTTTTTGCCGCATAATGGCTTCGCAAAAATATGGCGCATGCCGCCGATCGCCGCCTTGCTCGCCGCATAACAGGCCGGGCAGGGGCGGGCCGATGACGCCGCTGGAAAAGCGCCGATGCCGCGCGATGCGCTGCTGATGATGGCAACTCTGTTGTTTATTGTACTCATGCATTACTCCAGCGCTGGAAATGGCCCCATGGGCGATCAACACGGTCTGCGCTTCCTTTCGTCGCGGAAATTGCCTCCATTTCTGTTCAAACTATTCGAAAAAATTAAATAATTGCTTGAACGGGGTGATGAATTGCGCGCTGCCGCCGCCATCGCCGTCGACTCCTGGTATCACGCGCGAGCGATAACTACTGGTCGCAAAAAATAGTCCGACGGGCAAGATCGGGCGCATGCTAGAATTTATTTTTCCGACAAGAAACTACATCATGTTCACTAGCCTGCGTCGCCAACTTATTCTGATCTGCGTCACCATCGTCGCGCTCTCCATGCTCGCCGTCGTGTTCGTCAACTTCTACACGGTGCGCACGCACACGCTGGAAGCGCTGGACCGACAAGTGTTTCAGCTCGCTGAAGTGCATGCCGCCGGCATCACCGAATGGGTCGCTTCCAAGCGGGCGGCGGTGGCGTCGATGAAGCCGGCCGCGCAAATGGCCGATCCCATGCCGGTGGTGAAGGCGGTGGAACAGGCGGGCGGCTTCGACCCTTCCTATCTCGGTTTCGCCGACAAACGCCTGTTCACTTCGCAGGAACGCAAGTTGCCGCCGAACTTCGATCCGACCGTGCGGCCCTGGTATGTCAAGGCCGCCCAGGCGGGCGCGCCCGTCATCACCGCGCCGTACGCCGACGCCAGCAGCGGCAAGCTGGTGGTGACCTTCGCCGACCCTGTCGGTCCGAAGGGCGCCACCACCGCCGTGGCGGGGGCCGATATCAGTCTCAACGTAGTGGTGGCCAACGTCAACTCGCTGAAGCCGACACCGAACAGTTATGCTTTCCTGTTTGACAATGTCGGCACCATCATCGCCCATCCCGATCCCGCCCTGACCCTGAAGCCGGTCGGCACGGTTGGCGGCGGCATCAGCGTGGCCTCGCTGGCGGCAACGGAAAGTTCCGCCGCGAGCAGCCAGATCATGCTTGCCGGCCGCGAGTCCTTGCTGTATGTCACCAAAGTCGAAGGCACCGACTGGTCGCTGGCGACCGTGGTCGACCGCGCCGAGGCGACCCAGGCGCTGAGCTCCATGGTCACCTCATCGGCCCTGACTGCGCTGGCCGGCGTCGTGCTGGCGGCCCTGGCCCTGGCTATGCTGGTGCGGCGCGCCTTGGTCGACTTCGAATAAATACCATGGAAGGCGTAGCGGCCCGATCCGGATGTGGCGGGGGCGCCGCTCGCGACTTCCCCGACCTTGCGGGCGGCTTTGTCGCGGAGTACGAAAAGTCGCCCCCGGTTGCGAACTGGCGCATGCACAATCTACTTTTTCTGAAGGAAGCCCGGCATGTTCGCCAGCCTGCGTCGCCAACTTATTCTCACCTGTGTCGCCATCGTCGCGCTCGCCATGTTCGCGGTGCTGTTCGTCAATTTTGTCACGGTGCGCGCGCACTCGCTGGTCACGCTGGACCGGACGGTATTTCAACTGGCTGAAGTGCATGCCGCCGGCATCGCGGAATGGATTTCTTCCAAGCAGGCGGCGGTGGCGTCGATGAAGCCGGCCGCGCAAATGGACGATCCCCTGCCGGTGTTGAAGGCGGCGGAACAGTCGGGCGGCTTCGACCTGGCCTATCTGGGTTTCGCCGACAAGCGCTCGGTTTTTTCCCAGGAGCGCAGGTTGCCGGCGGATTACGACGTGACCATGCCATGGTATGTCGAGGCGGTTCTTGCCGGCGCGCCCGTCATCATCGCGCCGCATCGCGGTGCCAACGGCGGCAAGCCGGTGGTGACTTTTGCCGACCCGATCGGTCCGAAAGGGGCCGTCAGCGGCGTGGCGGCGGCCGATATCACGCTTGACACCGTGGTGGCCAACGTCAATTCGCTCAAACCCACGCCGAACAGCTATGCCTTCCTGTTCGACGGCGCCGGCACCGTCATCGCCCATCCGGATCCGGCGTTGAACCTGAAACCGGTGAGCATGCTCGACGGCGGCATGAGTGTGGCATCGCTGGCGGCAACCGAGCGTTCCGGCGCCAGCAGCCCGCTCCTGCTCGCCGGCCGGCAATCGATGGTCTATGTTAGCAAAGTCAAGGGAAGCAACTGGTTCCTGGCGACGCTGGTCGACCGCGCCGAAGCAACGCAAAATCTGAGCGCCATGGTCACTTCCTCGGTCTTGACGGGGCTGGCCGGCGTCGTGCTGGCGGCCCTGACGCTGACCCTGCTGTTGCGGCGCGCGCTGGCCGAGGTCGAATAAGGACAACTTCCGGGGACGAAGCGCCCGGCCACGCCAGGGTACTTGTCTATACTATTCGAAATATTTAAATAATTGGCGTGTGCGAGAATTTTGCCGTGCAAGGCGGGCGCCGTCCGCAGAAATACACGCTTCATAGAAATAGTCGTTGAGCTTGCTCAAGCGCATGGTAGAATTTATATTTCCCACAGGAAACTCCACCATGTTCTCTAGCCTGCGTCGCCAACTCATTCTGATCTGCGTCACCATCGTCGCGCTCTCCATGCTCGCGGTGGTTCTCGTCAACTTCTTCACGGTGCGTACCCACACCCTGGAATCGCTCGATCGCCAAGTGTTTCAGCTGGCTGAAGTGCATGCCGCCGGCATCACCGAATGGGTCGCTTCCAAGCAGGCGGCGGTGGCGTCGATGAAGCCGGCCGCGCAAATGCCCGATCCCATGCCGGTCGTGAAGGCGGCCGAACAGTCGGGCGGCTTCGACCTGTCCTACCTCGGCTTCGCCGACAAGCGCTCGGTCTTTTCCCAGGAGCGCAAGCGGGCGGCGGACTACGACGTCACCGTGCGGCCATGGTATGTCAAGGCCATCGCCGCGGGCGCACCGATCATCACGGCACCGTATATCGGCGCCAGCACCGGCAAGCTGGTGGTGACCTTCGCCGACCCGATCGGTCCGAAGGGCGGCATCACCGCCGTGGCCGCTGCCGATGTGATGCTCGACGTCGTGGTCGCCAACGTCAACTCGCTCAAGCCCACACCGAACAGCTATGCCTTCCTGTTTGACGGCGCCGGCACCATCATCGCCCATCCGGATCCGGCGATGACACTGAAGCCGGTCAGCGCGCTTGACGGCGGCATGACCGTGGCATCGCTGGCGGCAACGGAACGTTCCGCCGCGAGCAGCCAGATCATCCTCGCCGGCCGCAAATCGATGGTGTATGTCACCAAAGTCGAAGGCACCGAATGGTCGCTGGCGACCGTCGTCGATCGCGCCGAAGCAACGCAGGCGCTCAGCTCCATGGTTACCTCGTCGGCCCTGACGGCGCTGGCCGGCGTGGTGCTGGCGGCCCTGGCCCTGGCGCTGCTGGTACGTCGCGCGCTGGTCGACTTCGAGTAAAGATGGGATGCGCGTCCTTGGGGCGCGCCATGAAAAAGGGGCCGGCTTGCATGCAAGCCGACCCCGTTTTTTGAGGTGCGCCCGGCAGGGCGCACTTACTTGGAGGCGAAAGTCC
>DMYQ01000007.1:0-758 GCA_003482555.1 Janthinobacterium sp.
AAGGATGTCGGCGATTGAAAAAGTGCCAACCACTCGCGTCCTGCCAGCACCGCTTCCATGCGAGTGAGCCGGGCTGCAGGGAAGGTATCGAAAAACTTCCGCATGGGCGGTTCTTCGGTATCGCCGGAAAACTTCCATCCTTGTTCGTGACCTTGCGAGCCTTATGCGCAGCGGGTTTGCTGCGCGGCCCGAACGCGATGGGTGTGCATCTCCCAAACGGATCCAACTTTCCTTTCGATCAGCAACTTGGCACGAGAATCAAAACCTTATTCTATTTGCCCAGGTGACGTTACGTGCGCAGTGTGCAAATGCAATCGATCGTTCTACTTGGCACGGTACATTGCACAAAGCTTATTGCCGTCCGGGTCACGAACATAGGCCAGGTGCATTGCCCCCATGGGACTGTCGCGCAGGCCGGGCGGGTTTTCAATGGAGATGCCGCCATGCGCGACCGCGGTGTCGTGAAATTTATGCACTTGTTCAGGCGAGTGGCATTTGAAACCAATGGTGCCGCCGTTCGCGCATGTTGCCCCTTCGTCATTGATCGGCTCACTTATGCAGAAAGTGCTTCCTTCATGCCGATAGAAGAGCCGGGCGTGACCGGAGTCCGCCTGGTTACGGAACGGCTCGCCTGCCCCGAGCGTTCCTAACACCGCGTCGTAGAACCGTTTTGACCGTTCGATATCATTCGAACCGATCATTATATGACTGAACATGAAATCTCCTTGTGCCGCGGAGGTTCTCCGCGCTGTATGTCA
>DMYQ01000007.1:866-1056 GCA_003482555.1 Janthinobacterium sp.
CCCATAGGCGCCACCTGCCGCCTTATTTGGCCGGCGCCATGTGACCGCCGGGCCCTTCCGTCGCCGTTCCAGCCGTGATCTCGGTCTTGTGTTCTCCGGCCAGTAACATATACATGGCGGGCACCATGAACAGGGTGAACAGGGTGCCGATCGACAGGCCGCTGAAGATCACCAGGCCCATCGCGCGGCG
>DMYQ01000007.1:1346-1557 GCA_003482555.1 Janthinobacterium sp.
TCGTCATCAGGATGGGGCGCAGCCGTTTCGCGGCCGCCTCTTCGATCGCGGCTCGCTTGTCCTTGCCGGCCTTGCGCAATTGCTTGGCCACTTCGACGATCAGGATACCGTGCTTGCTGATCAAACCCATCAAGGTGACCAGGCCCACCTCGGTGTAAATATTCACGGAGGCAAAGCCGAGGAAGATGAAGATCATCGCGCCGAACAGGGC
>DMYQ01000007.1:1846-6229 GCA_003482555.1 Janthinobacterium sp.
TACTTGATGCTGGCGACGGTGCTGGCCTGCACCACGCCGGTCGGCGTGCGGATATAAAAGTCCAGCACGTCGGATGGATTGAGGCGATCCGTTTGCAGCACTTGCGGAATCACCTTGTAGGAGCGGCCCGCGATCGAAAAATAATTCACGTAGCCGCCCCCCAGTGCCGCACCCAGGGCGTTGCCGACATCTTGCTGCGTCAATCCCATGGTGGCCAGGCGGTCGCGGTCGACCACCACGGTGGCCTGCGGCCGGTCTATCTTCAAATCCGTATCGATAAAATAGAACTTGCCGGAGGCGCGGGCCTTTTCCAGCACCTGTTCGGCCACCGTGTTCAGGTTCTCGAACGGTTCAGTGCTGGTGATCAGAAATTGCACGGGCAAGCCGGAGGTGCCGGGCAGGGGCGGGAACTGGAAGGCGGCCACGCGGGCGCCGGCGATCTTGTCCCACTGCGTCTGCAGGTATTGCTGGACTTCCTTGGCCGAGCGGCTGCGCGCTTCCCAGGACTTGAGCAGCACGCCGCCGATGCCGGTGTTAATGGTCGGCACCCCCGTGATCTGGAACATCTGCTTGTATTCCGGAATACGTTTGGCGATCTGGAAGATCTGGTCGGCATAGGTTTGCATCTGATCCGAGGTGGCCGTCGGCGCGCCCACCACCTGTTGCAGCACGATGCCCTGATCTTCCTCCGGCGCCAGTTCCGATTGCGACATCTTGAACATCAGCGCCAGGCAAGCCATCAGCAGCACGGCCATGACGATCAGCACCGGCCAGGTGTCGAGCAGGCCGTGCAGCAGGCGCTGGTAGCCGCCGTGCACCTTGCCGAAGACGCGCTCGATGGCCTTGACGAAGCGGCCCTCGTCCTGGTCGGCGCGGAAGAAGCGCGAACACATCATCGGCGACAGGGTCAGGGCGACGATGCCGGAAACGGCCACGGCGCCGGCCAGGGTGAAGGCGAACTCGGTGAACAGGGCGCCCGTCAAGCCGCCCTGGAAACCGATCGGCACGTAGACGGCGATCAGCACCACGGTCATGGCCAGGATGGGGTTGGCCAGCTCGCGCGCGGCGGTCAAGGCCGCCTCCAGTGGCGCCTTGCCTTCTTCCTTCATGTGGCGATCGACGTTTTCCACCACGATGATGGCGTCGTCGACCACCAGGCCGATGGCCAGCACGATGGCCAGCAGGGTCAGCAGATTGATCGAATAGCCGAGGATCAGCATGACGAAAAAGGTGCCGACCAGGGACAGGGGCATGGCGATGATGGGCACGATGACGGCGCGAAAACTGCCCAGGAAGAGAAAGATGACGACGGTGACGATCAGCAGCGCCTCCACCAGGGTCTTGACGACTTCGCGGATGGAGGTGTTGATGAAGTCGGTCGAGTCGTACACGATCTCGCCCGTCAAGCCGTTCGGCAATTGTGCGCGTATGGGCGGGAAAGCGATGTGGACGCGCTTGGCGACGTCGAGGATATTCGCCTCGGGCGCCACCTTGATGCCGATGAAGACCGAGCGCACGCCGCTGAAGGCGACGTTGAAGTCGTAGTTTTCCGAGCCCAGGGTGACCGTCGCCACGTCTTCCAGGTGGACGATGGCGCCGCCGCTCTGCTTGACGGCCAGTTGCTTGAACTCGTCCACCGAATGCAGGTCGGTGGCGGCCGTCAGCGGCACGCTGACCATTTGTCCCTTGGACGCGCCCAGCGCCGTCAGGTAATTGTTCGCGGCCAGGGCGGCGCTGACGTCGGCCGCCGTGACCCCGTGCGCCGCCATCTTGCCCGCGTCCAGCCAGGCGCGCAAGGCGAACTGGCGCGCGCCCAGTATTTCAGCCGTCTGCACGCCTTCGACCGAGTCCAGCTTGGGCTTGACGACGCGCTGCAAGAAGTCGGTGACGTCGTTGGTGGGCAGGGTGTCGCTGTAAAAGCCCAGGTACATCGCGTCCGTGGTCTGGCCCGTCTGCACCGTCAGCACCGGTTGCTGTGCCTGCGGCGGCAATTGATTCTTGACTGAACTGACCTGGGTCGTGATTTCCGTCAAGGCGCGGTTCGAGTCATAGTTCAAGCGCAAGGTGGCGGTGATGGTTGAGACGCCGCTATTGCTCGACGAAGACAGGTAATCGATGCCCTGGGCCTGGGCGATCGCCGCCTCCAGCGGCTGGGTGATGAAGCCGGCCACCGACTGGGCGTCGGCGCCATAGTAGGTGGTGGAGATGGTGACGACGGAATTTTGCGTGCGCGGATACTGGTTGACGGGCAGGCTGAACAGGGAGCGCAGGCCGAGCACGACGATCAACATGCTCACCACCATCGCCAGAACGGGGCGGCGGATGAAGATATCGGTGAATTTCATGGCGGCGTCCTCAGTGTTCCTGCGGGGTGGGGTGCGGGTTGTTGGCCGGCTGCACGGTATTGTCGACCACCACGGGGGTGCCGTTTTTCAGCTTCAACTGGCCGCTGGTGACCACCAGATCGCCTTCTTTCAAGCCCTTGACGATGGCCACCTGATCGCCGCGTGTGGCGCCCGTGTTCACGAAGCGCTGCTGCGCCACCAGGGCCGGCGTGTCCTTGGCTTGTCCGTCACCTTTGCGTTCGTCCTCAGCCTGATTCTTGGCCGGTTTGAGCACGAACACGGTGGAGCCGTAGGGGTTGTAGGTGATGGCCGTCTGCGGCAGGGTCAGATTATGTTGCGTCGCTCCCATGTCGAGGCTGACGTTCGCAAACATGCCGGGCAGCAATTGCCGCTTGGGGTTGGCGACCGTCGCCTCGAGCTGGACATTGCGGGTGACGCTGTCGATTTTTGGGTTGATCGCCGTGATCTTGGCGGCAAAGGCAACGCCGGGGAAGGCGTCGCTGCTCAGGCTCAGTTTCTGTCCCACGCTCAAGCCGGCCAATTGCCTTTGAGGCAGGAAAAAGTCTATATAGATCGGGTCGATGGTTTGCAAGGTCACCAGCTTGTCGCCCGGATTCACATATTGCCCCGGATTGACGCTGGTGATGCCGAGCTTGCCGGCGAAGGGTGCGCGTATGGTCTTCTTGTCGACCAGGGCTTGCTGCTGCGCCACCAGCGCCCGCTTGCTCTTCAGGTCGGCCGCGTCGTTGTCGACCTGGGCCTGGCTGATCGCCTGGGCCGCCAGTTGCGCCTTGTCGCGCGCCAGCACGCTGGCCGACAGGTCGGCGGCCGCCTGCAGGGAATGCAATTGCGCCAGATCGGCATCGGCATTGAGCTCGATCAAGACCTGGCTTGCCTTCACTTCCTTGCCCGAGGTAAATCGCACTTGCCGCACCAGTCCGGAAATCTCGCTGCTGACATCGACCCCGCGCACGGCCGTCAAGGTGCCCACCGCGGACAACTGGGGCTGCCAGTCGAGCGCCTCGACCCTGGTCGCCGTGACGGTTTGCGGGCCGGGCTTGGGCGAGTTGGCAATCAGTTGCCGGATCTGCAAATACTTGCCGAAAGCGAGAATGGCGATCAGCAGCAGCACGCAGCCCGCCATGATGAACATCCGCTTGCTCATTCCCCGCTTGCTCATGAATCACCCTCCCGATGGTTGTCGATCGATGGTTGGCGGCGCCGGGCGGTTCCACCAGCCGCCGCCCAAGGCCTGGAACAGGGCGGCGGTGTCGGCGAAACGGGCCGCCTGCGCCTGCACCAGGCCGATGCGGGCTTGTTGCTGGGTGCGCTGGGCGTCGAGCAGGGTCAGATAGCTGACGGCGCCCAACTGATACTGGCGCGTGACGAGCGCCAGCGCTTCGCCCGCCAGCGCGTCGACGTCGGTCTGCGCCTTCAGCGCGGCGGCGTCGAATTCCAGGGCGCGCAAGCTGTCGGCGACGTTTTGAAAGGCGCTCAGCAGGGTGGCGCGGTAGTCGGCCGCCGCCTGGTCGTAGGCCGCCACGGCGGCGCGCCGCTTGGCGCTCAGGGAGCCGCCGTTGAAAATGGGTTGCGTCAAGCTGGCGGCCAGGCTCCACACCAGCGTGTCGCTGCTGAACAGCTTGCCAACCGTGGTGCTGGACGCGCCGTAAGCGCCGCTCAGGCTGAATTGCGGGTAAAGATTGGCGCTCGCCACGCCCACCTGGGCGCTGGCCTGGTGCAACAAGGCTTCGCTGGCGCGGATGTCGGGGCGCTGGCGCACCAGCGCGGACGGCAGGGAGATTGGCAATTGTTGCGGGAGTTGCAGGGAATCGAGGCGAAATTCCGGCATCCCGGGTTCGCTCGGCAGTTTGCCCGCGTAGACTGACAATTGATGGCGGGTTTGTGCCAGCGCCTTTTCCAGCGGCGGCAGGCTGGCCACCGTCTGCGCCACCTGGTTGCGCTCGCTGAGCACCGTGGTGCGGGCGATGGCGCCGAATTGGAATTGCCTGTCGATCAAGTCGAGCTGTTTTTGCTGGGC
>DMYQ01000007.1:6304-8391 GCA_003482555.1 Janthinobacterium sp.
GCGGTGGTGACCAGGTTGGCGGTCAGCGCCAGATACGCGGCTTCCAGCTGGAAACGCTGGAAGTCGACTTGCGCCAGGGAACTTTCCAGGGCCCGCCGGGTGCCGCCGAACACGTCCGGCATGTAGGCCACGCTGACGGAGGCGTTATATAAATTGAACACGCCGCCGTCGGGCGGCACTTCCTGCGAAGTGGCGCGCTTGCGCGTGGCGCCCAGTTGCGCGCTCACGGAGGGCAGTCGCAGGGCGCCCGATTGGGCCCGGTAGTTTTCCTGGGCCTGGCGCAGGGCGGCCTGGGCCGACGCCAGGCTGGGGCTGTTGGCCAGGGCGCCGCGTATCAACTGATCCAGCGCCGGCGAGTGAAACAGCGACCACCACAGGGCTGGAATGTCTTGCCCGGGCAAGAGTTGCTGCGCCACGCCATCGGCCAGTAGCGTTTGCGCGGGCGGGGCGCTGGACGTGTAGGGGTGGTCGGCCGGCGTCGGCGGCGCTTGCGGGGAGTGAAAGTTCGGCCCGACCGCGCAGCCGAGCAGGCCCGCGCCCAGCATGGCGGCGATGCCCGTGGGTCGGACCAGGAAGGCGCAGCGGTGAAGTTTCTTGTTTTTCAATTCACGCTCCCGAAAGCGCGCCCCACGGCAGCGCATATCGCCCAGTTCCTTTGTTACCGCGCGTCGCCTTGGTGGCGCCGCGATACCGTGGTAAATTTTACATTTTTTACTGGGTGAGCTTGTTCGACAAACCCGGCGCTGGACGGTTCCCGCCGTTTGAGGGTTCATTGATGAGCAAGGTTGGGGCGCCGGATCGGCATTCAGACAGGCAATGTTCGGGCCCGCATGTGCGATGCCCATAGGCGATGCTGTATAATGTGGGGAGGTAATTTAACTATATGATTTCATTAAGCAAAGAACTAATTTAACATGCTTTCCACCGCAAATATTACGATGCAGTTTGGCGCCAAGCCATTGTTCGAGAACATCTCCGTCAAGTTCGGCGACGGCAACCGTTACGGCTTGATCGGCGCCAACGGCTGTGGCAAATCGACCTTCATGAAGATCCTGGGCGGCGACCTCGACTCGTCGGCCGGTACCGTCATGCTCGATTCGAACGAGCGTCTCGGCAAACTGCGCCAGGACCAATTTGCGTTTGAAGACATGCGCGTACTCGACGTCGTGATGATGGGGCACACGGAAATGTGGGCCGCCATCCAGCAACGCGACGCCATCTACGCCAATCCTGAAGCAACCGACGACGATTACATGGCGGCCGCCGAACTGGAAGGCAAGGTTTCCGAATACGACGGCTACACGGCCGAATCGCGGGCCGGCGAACTGTTGCTGGGCGCCGGCGTGGACATCGGACTGCACCAGGGGCCGATGAGCAACGTCTCGCCCGGCTGGAAACTGCGCGTGCTGCTGGCCCAGGCCCTGTTCTCGAATCCCGACATCCTCTTGCTGGACGAGCCGACCAACAATCTGGACATCAATACGATTCGCTGGCTGGAAGACGTGCTCAACGAGCGCAATTCCACCATGATCATCATTTCCCATGATCGCCATTTCCTCAACCAGGTCTGCACCCACGTGGCCGACATGGATTACGGCACGCTGAAGATTTACCCGGGCAATTACGACGAGTACATGTTTGCCTCGACCCAGGCCCGCAATCAGCAACTGGCCAACAACGCGAAAGCGAAAGACAAGGTCGCCGAGTTGCAGGAATTCGTGCGCCGGTTCGCCGCGAATAAATCGAAGGCGCGTCAAGCCACCTCGCGCGCCAAGCAAATCGAAAAGATCAAGGTCGACGACATCAAGCCGTCTTCGCGCGCCTATCCTTTCGTGCGTTTCGATGGCGAGAAGAAGTTGCACCGTCTGGCCGTGGAAGTGGACAACATCACCAAGGGTTTCGACCGCACCCTGTTCAAGAACTTCAGCATCATGGTCGAGGCGGGTGAACGCATCGCCATCATCGGTGCCAACGGCGCCGGCAAGACCACGATGTTGCGCTGCATCGCGGGCGATATCGCTGGCCTGCAGCCGGATCAGGGCCGCTATCAAGTGGGCCGAGAACGCTAACGTCGGTTATATGCCGCA
>DMYQ01000025.1:0-13406 GCA_003482555.1 Janthinobacterium sp.
AATGGCGCCGCCGCGGGCGTCGCGCACGACGACGACGGCGTGCGGCCGCCCCGGCAAGTCGCCCGGATCGAGGGACTCCAGCGCGGCAATGCGCTGGCCGCCGCCGGACAGGGCCAGGCCGCGGTATTCGCGCAGCGGCGCCTCGCCGGCCCGGGCCGCGCCGGCCAGCAGCGCGCACGCCATCAAGGCGCCGTTTGCCATCGCGTTCAACTGAATCATTCCACTCCTCTTTCCAAAAAAGCGTACCGAGTATTTGTCGTGGGTATTGCATCTTGCAAACCGCCGCAAACCGCCGCAAACGGCCGATTCGATAGGCGATTTGCAACTCGACAGTCTACGTCAAATACGCCGCATGCGCGCCATCGGGAAAGTTGGGAGGGGGAGTGCCAGGCGGGGAGACGCCGACGAGGCGCGGCCGGAGGGATTGGGCCGCAAGGGGATGGCCGGGGCGGCCCGCATGGCGCCGCCCCGCGAGCGTCAGTCGGCCTTTTTGTTCAGGCGCGAATTGTGGATGCCGTACACGAAATACGTCAGGATCGCGACCGTCATCCAGATGAAGAAGATGTGGTAGGTGGTGGGCGAGAGGTCGCGCATGATGTACAGGCAGGCGCCGATGCTCAGACCCGGCACAACATACGGGCCGAACGGCACGCGGAAGCCCTTCACGCCCTTGCCGTTTTCCTTGCGCCGCAACACGGGTACGGCCATCGAAACGACGATGAAGGCGGTCAGGGTGCCCATGCTGACCATGTCCCACAGGAAGGTGGCGTCGACGAAGCCGGCCACCAGGCCCACCACCATGCAGACGATGATGGTGTTGCTGACCGGCGCCAGGGTGCGCGGATGGACGCGCTGGAACGATTTCGGAATCAGGCCGTCGCGGCTGATGGCGTACAGGATACGGGTCTGGCCGTAGATCGTCACCAGGGTCACGCTGAAGACCGAGATGACGGCGCCGGCCGACAGGATCAGCGCCGGCCAGGCTTTGCCGGTCACGTGTTGCAAGATCACCGACAGGCCCGCCTCCTGGCCCTCGAACAGGGCCGCCGGCTGGGCGCCCAGCGCGGCCACCGCCACCAGCAGGTAAAAGACGGTGACGATGACGAGCGCGCCGAGTATGCCCATCGGCACGTTGCGCTTCGGGTTCTTCACTTCGTCGCCGGCCGTGGCCACCGTGTCGAGGCCGATGAAGGAAAAGAACACGGTGCCGGCGGCGGCCGTCACGCCCTTCATGCCGGCGAAGCCCTTGCTGTTGTCGGCGTTGAAGAAGGGGTGGAAATTGGCGATGTCGAAGCCGGAAAAGGCGATCACGAGGAAGAAGATGAGGATGGCCAGCTTGATGACGACCATGATGGCGTTGGTGGTGGCCGATTCCTTGGTGCCGCGCAGCAGCAGCACGCCGCACATGATCACCAGCAGGATGGGCGGCAGGTTGACCTGGCCGGGATGGAATTCGACGCCGTGGGCGCCCGAGACGATCATCGGCGAGCGCAGCATTTCGGGAATTTGCCAACCGACGGCGTTGGCCAGGAAGTTGTTCAGGTAGGACGACCAGCCGATCGCGGTGGCGCTGGCCGCCAGCCCGTATTCGAGCAGCAGGCAGGCGGCCATGATGAAGGCGAGGAATTCGCCGACGGTGGCGTAGGCGAAGGAATACGAAGAGCCCGAGGCTGGAATGCGGAACGACAGCTCGGCGTAGCACAGCGCCGTCAGGCCGGCCGTGATGGCGGCGATCAGGAAGGACAGGATCACGGAGGGGCCGGCTTTGGGCACCGCTTCGACCATGGTGAAGAAAATCCCGGTGCCGATGGTGGCGCCGACGCCGATCATGGTCAGCGAAAACAGGCCGATGGAACGGCTCAGACCACTGCTGCTGAGTCCCTGCCCGTGTTCCACCGCGGTCTCGATCGGTTTGGTGCGGGTCAGTTTCTGGCCTAGTGTTTGATTCACAGGAAATCCTTTAGTGATGTATTCGGCTGCCACGAGGGTGTCGCCACCGCGCCCGGCTTAAGTTTCAATCAAAAAAACTAAGCGATTATAGGGCTATCGGCCGGCGATCCGCATGAATTTCTCCACATATCGTTTGCACAAGAAACACACTGTGGCGCCGGTCGTGCATCCTCCGCCGGCCAGCGGGATGGGCGCCCTTTTGGCCGCCGTGGCGAAGGCCAGCGCGGGCCGCGCGCATTCAGCCCCCGGCGCTCGAATCGTCCCGGGCGGCGGCGCCGATAGCGCGCCCTTCGGCGCGCCGCGTCCGGCGCGCGCGCCGCCCCGCCGCCGGTGCCAGCCACAGGGCCGCACGATTGATGCGCTAAAACATACATTTTAAATACATCTTAATGTACAATACGCTTGTCGACTGGAAAACCAGCGATGCGCGGCCAAAAGCCATCACCTCGGCCGGGCCGCGCCATTTGAACACCGCTGCGCGGAACGCAGCCAGCCAAGGAAAACACCATGATTTCAGCCGCCTCCCGTCCCTACATCGATGCCAGCGTGCCGGTCTTGCGCGCCCATGGATTGACGATCACGACCACGTTTTACCGCACCATGTTCGCCGCCCACCCGGAATTGAACAAGCTGTTCAACTTGGGCAACCAGGCCAACGGCGCCCAGCAGCAATCGCTGGCTGCGGCCGTCTTCGCCTACGCCGCCAACATCGACAATCCGGCCGCGCTGGCGCCGGTGGTCAGCCGCATCGTCCACAAGCATGTCTCGCTCGGCATCAAGCCGGAACACTACCCCATCGTCGGCCGCTACCTGCTGGGCGCGATCCAGGACACCCTGGGCGATGCCGCCACGCCGCCCCTGCTGGCTGCCTGGGACGAAGCCTACAATTCGCTGGCCAAGCTGTTCATCGCCACCGAAAAGGAACTCTACGCCGAGGCTGGCATCGTCGCCGGGGTCACCCGCCCCATGCGCGTGCTGGCGGTGAAGCGGGAAAGCGCCGAGGTGCTGTCGATCACCATGCAGCCGGACGACGGCCTGCCGGTGCCGTCCTTCAAGCCGGGTCAGTACGTCAGTTGCGCCGTCGACTTCGAGGACGGCCGCCACCAATTGCGCCAGTACAGCCTGTCGGACGCGCCGGCGCCGGGACAGTTGCGCATTTCCGTCAAGCGTGAAAGCGCCACCGACCTCACGCCGGCCGGCCAGGTGTCGAACTGGATTCACGACCACGTGGTGGTCGGCAGCGTGCTGCAACTGAGCCACCCTTTCGGCGACTTCACGCCCGACGCGGAATCGCCGGAGCCGATCGTGCTGCTGTCGGCCGGGGTCGGCATCACGCCGATGATCGCGGTATTGAATCGCATCGTCCAGGCGCAGCCGAAGCGCCACGTGATTTTCGCGCACGCCGCGCGCGACGCCGAGCACCACGCCCACCGCGACGACGTCGCCGTCGCCAAGGCCGCCATGCCGAACCTGCAAACGCTGACCTTTTACGAAGCCGATCCGCAGGGCGGTTTGATGGACGCGGCGCGCCTGCCTTCCTGGCCGCGCACCGAGGCGAATGTCTACATGTGCGGGCCGCACGGCTTCATGCGCGCGCAATGGCAAGGGTTGCTGGCGGCCGGCGTGCCGGTGACGCGCCTGCACCGCGAAGTGTTCGGCCCGGATCTGCTCGACATGTGAGCTGCGCCGGCTGAGCCAGCGCGGCTGAGCCGGCGCGGCTCAGCCGGTGCGGCTCAGCCGGCGCGGCTCAGCCGGCGCGGCTCAGCCGGTGCGGCTCAAGCTCTCAGCGCTGGCCCAGGGAAGTGTCGCCGAACAGCGTCGGGTATTCGCGCGGCTGCGAACGCCAGTACTGGGGCGGCGCCTCCACCTGGACGCCCAACTTGACCGCCGCGTGCCACGGCCAGCGCGGATCGAACAGGATCGCGCGCGCCAGCGCCACCATGTCCGACTCGCCGGCCGCGATGATCGCCTCGGCCTGCTCCGCTTCCGTGATCAAGCCGACGCTGATGGTCGGCAGCCCCGTTTCGCGCTTGATGCGGGCCGCGAATCGCACCTGATAGCCGGGGCCGACGGGGATCTTTTGCAGCGGCGAAATGCCGCCGCTGGAAACGTGGATGAAGTCGGCGCCGCCCCGCTTCACTTCTTCGGCGAAGCGCACGCTTTGCTCGATATCCCAGCCGCCGTCGACCCAGTCGGTGGCCGAGATGCGCACCCCCAGCGCCATCGGCGACGGCAGCGCCGCGCGCACGGCGGCCAGCACCTCGAGCGGAAAGCGCATGCGGTTTTCCAGCGAGCCCCCATATTCGTCGGTGCGCGCGTTGGCGATCGGCGACAGGAACTGGTGCAGCAGATAGCCGTGCGCCGCGTGCAGCTCGATGCCCTCGATGCCGAGCGCCCGCACCCGGCGCGCGGCCGCCACGAAGGCATCCTTGATACGCAGCATGCCGGCGCCGTCCAACGCCAGCGGCACGGTTTCGCCGGGCGCGTGCGATAGCGCCGACGGCGCCAGCGTTTGCCAGCCGCCCGCAGCCGGCGGCACGCAGGCGCCGCCTTCCCACGGCACCTTGCTCGACGCCTTGCGCCCGGCGTGCGCCAGTTGCACCATCAGCGGCATGCTCGAGTGGCGGCGGATCGCCCGCACCACCCGGGCCAGCGCCGCCTCGTTGGCGCTCGACCACAGGCCCAGGTCGGCCGCCGAGATGCGCCCCTCGGGCGTGACGGCGGTGGCCTCCGTCATCAGCAAGCCCGCGCCCGACAGGGCCAGTTGACCCAGATGCATCATGTGCCAGTCGGTGGCGTCGCCATTGTCGGCCGAATACTGGCACATGGGCGCCACCGCGATGCGGTTTTTCACGCGCAGGGGGCCCAGGGCGTAGGGGGAAAATAGGTGGCTCATCGATGCGCTCCGTTTGCTTGGTCGTCGAATATTCTACCGCGCCGCGGCTCCCCCCCCCCCGCTCTACTCGCTCTCGATCGCCTCGACCTGGATGCGCAGGCCCACGGCCTGCGTCGGGGCGCCGTCGACGAAGCTGGTCAGGCACCCCCGGTAGCGCGCCCGCGGGAACTTGGCGGCATCGAAAAACTCCGGCCCCACGGCCCAGGCGTCCAATTTATCGCGTCCGAAATTCACGCAAGCCGGGTCGATTTGCACATCCAGCGTGCCGCTGCCGGCCGCCTTGTCCAGCACCACCTTGCCGCAGCTTTTGTTGAACTTGCCGCGCCAGACTGAAATGCCCATGTGATCGGCCTCGAAGCCGGGATAGCTGTGATTCGGGTCGATATCGTGGCTGACCGGGGCGGCGCCGGCGACGCCGCACAAGGCGCACAGCAGGGCGGGCAAGGTGATTCTGTTTCACTGTTGACTCCTCGTTGACTGACGATCGGGGCACCAATGTGGCGCGCCTTTGCCGCCTTGGGCGCGGGCCAAGAGCTTACACATGCTTACTTTTGATACAAGGCAATGGCTATCCTCGCAGCGGGCCGGCAGTTAATCTAGGTACATGCAAGACCAAACAACAACAGGAGAACTCACATGAACAGCACCACCATCCAATCGGCCAGCCGCATCCATCCACTGGTCGCCGGCGCGGCCATTTCCATCACCGTACTGAGCCTGGTCGGCGTGGCCGCCATCGCCGGCTGGCTGCCGACCTCGCACGGCGCCATCGCGCCGCAAGATACCACCCTCAGCGCCAATGCGCCGTTGGCGTCCAGCGCCCCCGTCCTGAGCCAGAACGCGCCGCAGCAATATTCGGCTCACACCCCGGCCGTGCATCACACGCAGCATGTGCATCGCGCCACGCAGACGGCGCAGGCTTCTTACGATGACCGCAATGACCGCTACGACCGCCAGCCGGCCGAGCGTCCTTACGTGCAGCAAGCCGCGGCGCCAGCGCCAGCGCAAACCAACTACGTCGGCATCGGCACCGGCGCCGTGCTGGGCGGCCTGCTCGGCAACCAGGTGGGCGGCGGCCGCGGCAAGACCCTGGCGACCATCGCCGGCGTAGTCGGCGGCGGCATGCTCGGCAACGCCGTGCAAAATCAGGTGCAGCAACCGCAGCGCTGACAGCCGCGCCGCCCGGATCAAGGGCGGCGCACCCGATTCAGGCGTAGGAACCGAGATAGTCGCGCTTACCGAGCGGCACCCCGGCGTTGCGCAGGATGCCGTAGGCGGTGGCGGTATGGAAGTAAAAATTTGGCAGCGCGAAGGCGAGCTGGTATTCGTCGCCGCTAAATGAAGGATTCGATGCCACCCTCCTCGACATGGACCAAGCCCTTTTTCAGCAACCCGGACAAGGCGCCCAGGCCACGCACGAACACGAGGATGGACGCCTGATTCATCGATAATGACATCGGATTCATTTTCGGGTCGGCGAAGCCGCGCGGCGCACGCGAAGCCCGAGTCTACCCCCCGATGTCGAAACCACACCGTACTTTTAACCGCGGGCGCTATTCAGGCAATCACGTCCCCGCGTCCTGCGCCGCCCTGTCGCCTTGGCATCCCGGGCGGTGCACTCGATCCGAGCAAACTTGCGCGGTTTTCGAGGGATTACATATCCCGATCCTGGCGATGGCGTTCAGCACCAGCACGCCTTCCCGTCCCAACACGCGGATATTGTAAGACGGCCGCTTTCGGCGAATTTCCGCTGCGCCGGATCGGTGACGAAACCGCGCATCTGTACAATGCCGTCACATCCGCGCACGCGGATGCTATCCCATTTCCGGCGCCGCCCCAACTCATGAATATGAAGACTTTGCTTTTCCTCTTGCCCATCCTGTGCGGCGGCTGTTCCACCGAAACCGAAAGAATCGCCGACTATCATTGGGGAAAATATACCGTCAATGTGTTCAAGCAACACGAGCCCGGCTATTTCACGGGCTGGACCGAAAAATGGTGGCGCACCCATACGGTCAAGTACGGCCCCTGGACCAAGCTCGATTTTGAATGGATCACTTACGGCATGAATTTGTCGGTTTACCCGCAGAGCTACCATAGTCAACTCCTTTACCTCGACCAGAGCAAGAGCTTGATTCAATACTACACGGATAGCCAGGATGAGAATTTCGTGATTGCATCGATAGACACGGGACGCGACACATTGAACTTCACGCCGATTTTTGGCATGAGTGGATTCTTTTCCGAAAAGAAAGCAAATCCGATGGTGATGCAGGGGGCCAGATTGAGTGCGTCGAAAATATTCTGGGGATTACCCGATGACTCAAGAAGGAACTTCAGAAACTATATCAGTGGATCGACGTATTTCCGCCCATGGATGATTTCCGTCGACGACAACCTCATCGTCGATCACCGTACTGGCCGGGCTTACCCGCGCAATGTTTATATCCAGCGCTATCGGCGCAACCAAGCCATGCTGCCCGTGCGCTCGGCCTGGCAAACCGAAGACCAGCCGCATCCCGCCACGCCGGAAATTCGCGCGCTGGCGAAGTCCGCCGCCGCAAAGAAAGTCGACTTCAAAGAATTTGTCTGGCTCGGCATCACCGATGATAGGGCGGCAGTTTGGTATGCCGATTTTTCGGCGGATGGAAAAAACGCCCAGGTTTGCCTCGAAAATCTGCGCAACGATGGCTGGCAATGCGTGGTATTGGAAACGCCGAGCGCACCCGCCAATTTCGGCGACTTCCTGCAACGAAAAGATACCGAGCATTATTCGATGCTCACAGAGATTCCCTTTATCGTCCCTGGATTTTCCACCAGTTATGGCGTCATCGATGAAGCGTCACTGGGCACGACAGAAACAAAGATTCGGGCATGGTTGGCCCATTCCATTCAAGCGGTACCAGAGGCGGATGGCTGGAAATTGCAAGTGGCGGCCGGTGTCAAGGTGCTCGACAGCGCCGTCGTCCGGCACTCGAATATCACGGCTGGCGTCACAGCGGCGAATTGACAGACGCGCCGGCATTGATGTGAGTTGGCATGGATATCATGCCAGCTTGATCAACACCCGGCGGCTCAAGCCTCGCGTACCACCATCAGGCCGGCGCGCAGGCCGACGCGCACGTCCGGATTCGGAAACACCACCAATTCCTCGGCGTGCTTGACGGTGTAGACCGTGGCGCCGTCGCTGGCGATCACGGCGCCGGCCGGCAGCGAGGTGAAATTCTGCGTGGAGCGGTCGAAAGCCATGCGGAAGTCGTCGCTCAGCTTGATGATTTCCTGCGCCACCGCGAAGATGTGCGGCGCGACCTTCGCCGCTTGCGGCGCGGCGCCGCGCAGCAAGCCGTCCAGCGCCAGCGCGACGTCGGCGAACAGGCTCAAGTCGTTCTGGCCCAGGGTGCCGACGCGGCCCAGTTCGACCGTGCTGGCGGCCGCGCCGTGGTGCTCGGCCGAATAATAACTGTAAGTGCCGGCCGACTGCCGGTTCATGATGATGGCGCCGATCGCCGCCTGGCCCAGCCAGCGTATCAGTTGCGCCCTGGCCCCGTCCGCGATCAACTCGGGCACGATGGCGAAGGTGGGATACACGGACGGTCGGATCGCCGTGTGCAGGTCGAGGTGCCAGCGCGCCGGCCCCGCGTCGCGGAAAAATGCCGTCGTCGCGGCGATCAGCGCGTCGGCCCGCGCCGCCTCGGCCGCTTCGGCCAGGGTGCCGCGCTGGACGCGGAACATGCGGTTCAAGTCGGCGTCCATGAAACGCTTGCCGGCCCGGATCGCGTCCAGGTTGCCGACGCAAACCATCAAGTCGACCGCCAGCGCCCCGGCGTCGCGCGCGAGGGCGTCCAGCAGTTGCGCCAGCACTTCGATCGGCCCGGTCTCGTCGCCGTGCACGCCGACCGAGACCAGCACGCTGACCCGCTCGGGCGCCGGCGCGCCCTTGATTTGCAGGATGCCCGGCGCCGGCAGCGCCACCGCAAAACCGGCCGCCGAAAACAGCGCCGCGACGGCGCCGAAGTCGGCTTCGGCCAGGGCCCGCACCGCCTCCGACAGCGCCGGCGCCGATACGCCGGCCGACACCGTGGCGTCGGCTTGGGTCACGTCGTGAGTCAAGCCTTGACTCATGCCGCCACGGCCGTTGTCGCTTCCGACAGGGCCCAGACGTCCAGCATTGCCTGCTCCAGGTCGGTGGCCAGCGGATAGCCGGACAAGCCCAGGGCGTTGGTCACCACTTCGACCGCTTCCGCACCGTCGGCGCCGTCGGCGGCGCGCGCCAGCACCTGGGTCAACAGGCGTTGCTGGGTGCGGCGCAGGGCGTGCTGCGCGTAATTGCGCAACTGTTCCTGCGATTTACTGTGCGGCAGCAACTTGAGGCCACGCTCCAGCGTATCGATGCCGGCCTGGCTGCGCAAGGCCATGCCCACTTGTAGGAAGGCGGCCAGGTCCATGTCGGCCGGACGGCTGACGGACAAGGCGGCAAAGACAAAGGTGGCCACCGCCTCGATGGCGTCGACCGCGTTCCAGGCGTGCGCGAAGGCTGGACGCAGGCCCGCCGTCAGGTCGGCGTCGGACTGTCCGTCGGCCGGCATCAATTGCTGCAGGGTGGACGGCAGGGTGAACAAACGGGTCAGCTCGGCGACGCCGCCGGCGCCGCGCAGCTGTTCCGCCGAGACGGACAGCACGCCTTCGATCATGGCTTTTTGCAGCACGCGGGTGCGGCCGTCGACCTTGATCGAAACGGCGCGCGGCACGTTCAGGGCATCCGCGTCGAGCGCTTCGAAGATCGGCTCCAGGTTCAGCGCCGACCAGGCCTGGCCCCAGGCCAGGATGACGTCGGTTTCCGCGACCGAATGCTCGACGGCGAGGTCGCGCAACATCAGCGGACCGCAGCGGTTGACCGCTTCATTGGCCAGCACGGTGGCCAGGATGGCGTTCGCCAGCGGATGGTCGAGCGCGCTGCGCGTGGCCACCAGCAAATCCGGGAAGTAAGGCGTCAGGATAGGCTCGGCCCAGGCGGCGTCCGTCAGCGGCAGCGCCGACAGCAGGCGCTTGAAGCGGTTCTTCACGTTGGCGATGACGACCGCCAGTTCCGGCGTCGTCAAGCCGCGCCCGTCGGCCTTGCGGCGCGCCAGTTCGGCCACCGTCGGCAGTTGCTCCAGCTCGCGCGACAGGGCGCCTTCTTCTTCCAGGCTGGCGATCAGGGCGGCGTAACCGTCCTGCACCGAAGCGTCCGTCTGCGCCTGCAACTCGCGCACCAGCAGATGGGTTTGCAGTGTGTTGTCGCGCAAGACCAGGCGCTCCACGTCTTCCGTCATGGCGTACAGCACGCGGTTGCGTTCCGCTTCGCTCAACTGGCCGGCGTTGACTTCGACGTCGAGCCAGATCTTCACGTTCACTTCATGGTCGGAGCAATCCACGCCGGCCGAGTTGTCGATCGCATCGGTGAAGATGCGTCCGCCCGCCAGCGCGAATTCGATGCGGCCCGACTGGGTCGCGCCCAGGTTGCCGCCCTCGGAGACGACCTTGGCGCGCAACTGGTTGCCGTCGACGCGGATATTGTCGTTGGCGCGGTCTTTCACTTGCGCGTGGCTCTCGGTCGAGGCCTTGATGTAGGTGCCGATGCCGCCGTTGTAGAACAGGTCGACCGGCGCCAGCAGGATGCGGTGCATCAGCTCTTCCGGCGGCAGCGCCGTTTCGGCGATGTCGAGGGCGGCGCGGATTTGCGGCGACAGTTCGATCGAGCGGGCGCCGCGCGAATACACGCCGCCGCCGGCCGAGATCAAGTTCTTGTCATAGTCTTCCCACGAGGAACGCGGCAGCGCGAACATGCGCGCCCGCTCGTCGAAGGACGCGACGACGTCCGGCGTCGGATCGAGGAAGATATGGCGGTGGTCGAAGGCGGCCAGCACCTTCAACTGGCGCGACAGCAGCACGCCATTGCCGAACACGTCGCCCGACATGTCGCCCACGCCGACCATGGTGATCGGGGTCGTGTTCATGTCGTGGTCCATCTCGTAGAAGTGGCGCTTGACCGCTTCGAAGGCGCCCTTGGCGGTGATGCCCATCTTCTTGTGGTCGTAACCGTTCGAGCCGCCCGAAGCGAAGGCGTCGCCCAGCCAGAAGCCGCGCGCCACGGCGATGCCGTTGGCGATGTCGGAGAAGGTCGCGGTGCCCTTGTCGGCCGCCACCACCAGGTAGGGATCGGCGGCGTCGTAGCAAACCGTGTCGCTGGGTGAGACGATATTGCCCAGCACGCGGTTGTCGGTCACTTCCAGCAGGCTGGCGATGAACAGGCGGTACACGGCTTCGCCTTCGGCGGCCACGCTTTCTCGCACGGCGTCCTTGGGCATCATCTTGCAGACGAAGCCGCCCTTGGCGCCGGCCGGCACGATGACGGCGTTCTTCACCATCTGCGCCTTGACCAGGCCCAGCACTTCGGTGCGGTAATCTTCCATCCGGTCCGACCAGCGCAGGCCGCCGCGGGCGACCGGGCCGCCGCGCAGATGCAAGCCTTCGAAGCGGCGCGAAAAGACGAAGATCTCGCGGTAAGGGCGCGGTTCCGGCACCAGCGCCAGGGTGCTGGTGTCGAACTTGAAGATGATCTTGTCGCCCTGCTGGGCATTCTGGAAGTAGTTGGTGCGCAGGGTGGCCAGCATCAGGTCGGTCAGCGCGCCCAGGATTTCCTCGGTGTCGGCGTGGTTCACTTCCGCCAGGCCGCTTTTCAGCAGGGCCAGCGACTCGCGCGCCGCTTCATGCTGGGCGTCCGACAGGCTGGGGTCGAAGCGCAGCAGGAAGGCGTTCACCAGGCGCTTGACCTGGGCCGACTGCTTGCGCAGGCAATCGGCGATGTAGCGCACCGAGAAGCGGCTGCCGGTCTGGCGCCAGTAGCTCATGTAGGCGCGCACCAGTTGCACTTCGCGCGTGCTCAAGCCGCCTTCGATGACCAGGCCGTTCAGGCGGCCGTCTTCGGCGCCGTTGTTGAACAGCTCCGTGAACAATTCCTGGGCCACGGCGACCACCGAGGGCAGCGCCAGTTTGGCGGCGCTGGCGGCGTCCACCGTCAGGCTGGTGACGAAGTGGCGCTTGCCGTCGGCGGCGTTGATCGAATACGCCTGTTCGCGGTCGATGGCGACGCCGGCGTTGTGCAGCGCCGGCAGGATGGTCGACAGCGCCGGCACCCGGTCCACCGAGTACAGGCGGATGGTGGTGACGTCGCCCGCTTCGATGCGCACCGCGACGCGGGCCGGATCGGTGTTGCGCAGGATCGCGCCGAGGTCGCGGAAGGCCACCGCCGGCGCCGTCGCCGCGACATAGTCGAGCGGCAGGTTGGCGCCGAGTTTGCGCAGGCTGGCGCGCAGCGGCAGCTCGAAGACGGCGTCGGCCAGGGTGGCGAAGCCGTCCAGCCAGCCGTCCAGCACCGCCAGCAGCGGTTGCTGGATGTCGCTTTCCAGGTCGAGCGGATAGCGCGCCGCGTGGGCGATCAGGTACAGGCGCGCCAGCGGGCCGTCGGCGACCAGGGTTTGCGAGCTGACGTAGCTGGCGCCGGAACTCAGTTGCAGCGCCTTCGCCAGCGCGGCGGCGACACTGGCGCTGTAGCGTTCGCGCGGCAGGTAGACCAGCACGTTCAGGTGGCGGGCGTAGACGTCGCGCCGGGCGAACACCTTGGTGCGCGGCTGCTTGTACAGCGAAACCACGGAGCCGCATACTTGCGCCAGCCAGTCGAGGTCGGCCTCCAGCGCTTCGGTGCGCGGCAGGGAATCGAGGATTTCACGGAATTTCTCGGCGCGGAAGCCTTGCTGGCGCACGCCGGCCAGGCGCAGCACTTCGGCCACACGGCCGCGCGCGAATGGCAGGCTGGCCAGCGGGCTGGCGGTGGCGGCGCGCGTGAACAGGCCGACGAAGCAGTGCTCGCCCAGGATCGCGCCTTGCGCGTCGGTCTGGCGCACGCCGATGAAGTCGAGCTGCTGGTCGCGGTGCAGGGTGCCACCGACGTCGGCCTTGACGATGGACAGGGCCGAGGCGCGTTTCGACAGGGTGTCGAAGTCGCCCGGAATGTTCGCCAGGCAGGTGCCGTAGACCGGGTGGGTGGTGTCTTGCAGCACGCCGATGCGGCTCGGGATGTCGCGTTCCAGCTCGCGCACGCCCGGTATCACGCTGTAGTAGGCGTAGCCGAACAATTCAAAGCCGTCGCCCTTGACCCATTCCAGGAAGGCCGCCACTTCCTGGCCTTCGGCGCCGTGGGTGGCGGCATCGGCGGCGATGGCGGCGATACGCTCGGCCATCAGGGCGGCGTCGCGGCGCACCACGGCGGCGTCGCGCGCCACCATTTCCAGCGCGCCCACCAGGGCGGCGAGGTCGCCGGCCGCCAGTTCTTCGGCCAGCAGGCACAGGACATACGATTCTTGCGGGTCGCCGGCGTTACCGACCGCGACGACGCCGCCGTCGGCGCCGCGGCTCACGGCCAGCACGGCGTTCATCACGCCGCGCACGTTGACGTGCTGCTTGCGCATCGCCATCACGATGGAGTCGACCAGGTAGGGCATGTCGTCGTTCAGGATCAGCA
>DMYQ01000025.1:13623-13975 GCA_003482555.1 Janthinobacterium sp.
TTGTGGCATTTGTTTCATCTTGCATCTCCGTTGCGGTAATGTGAATTACATCGCTGTCGTTTCTGCTTGTGGCGGCACGGCAGCGAAGTGTCAAAAGACAGGGGGTGCCCCATCCAAATACGCGCTCCCGTCGCCGGAAAGCGTCTCCATCCATCGATCTGAATCCGCGGCGTCGCCGCGAATCGCCAAAATTCCCGCGCCGGGCGGCCCTTCTTGCGGCGCCGCCCGGCGACGCTGGCCATATTAGACCAGTTAACCATCCGCTTATCAAATTCTAGCGCTCCAAGTTGGGGCGAAAAACGACACCTACAGTAGGGCGCGCGGTTTTGTTACAAATGGTCGCACATATCAG
>DMYQ01000253.1:0-3929 GCA_003482555.1 Janthinobacterium sp.
GGCAAATGCGCCGCGTTATAAATTCGGTTGCGCCCCTCGCCTTTGGCCGCGTATAGCGCGCGGTCGGCGAGGGCGATCAAGTGTTGCGCGCTCGACACCGGCGAGGGCAGCATGCTGGCGACGCCGATCGACATGGTGACGACGCCGTGGGGCGCGGCCAGCGGATGCTCGAGCCGCAGGGCCTCCAGCTGGCGGCGGCAAGCCTCGGCGATGCCGAGCGCGCCTCCCAGTTCCGTGTCCGGCAAGATCACGGCGAATTCCTCGCCGCCGTAGCGCGCCGCCAGGTCGGCCGGGCGCTTCAAATGCTCGGTCAGCACGGCCGCCACTTTCTTCAGGCACAGGTCGCCGGCCAGGTGGCCGAAGCTGTCGTTATAGCGCTTGAAGAAATCGACGTCGCCAAGGAGCAGGCTGAGCGGCTTGCGTTCGCGCTGACCGCGCTGCCATTCGGTGCGCAGCACTTCGTCGAAGCGGCGCCGGTTGGCGATGCCCGTCAAGCCGTCCAGCGCGGCCAGCTTGTGCAGCTCGATGTTGGCGCAAGCCAGGTTATTCTGGCTCTCGCGCAGGAAGCGGAAGGCCTGGTCGCGCTGCAGG
Organism: Janthinobacterium sp.; assembly: GCA_003482555.1. Taxonomy (GTDB): domain Bacteria; phylum Pseudomonadota; class Gammaproteobacteria; order Burkholderiales; family Burkholderiaceae_D; genus Janthinobacterium. The sequence continues at coordinate 592 of DMYQ01000253.1, forward strand.
CGGCTGATGTGGGCTTGCGAATGGTGGCGTATGCGCGCCAGCAGCTCGAGCTTGTCGGGCAGCTTGACGACGTAATCGCTGGCGCCGACGGCGAAGCAGTGCGCCTTCAGCTTGGGCTCGTCCTTCGACGACAGCACGATGACGGGCACGCTGGACAGGGCGGCGTCGAGGCGATAGCTGGCGATCAGCTCGCAGCCTTCGACGGCCGGCATGACCAGGTCTTGCAGGATCACGGTGGGTTGCAATTGGCGCGCCGTCGCCAGCGCCTGGGTGGCGTCGGTCACGTAATGGAATTCGATGTCGGGCTGGTCGCTGAGCATGCGCCGCAGCGCCTCGACGATGATCAACTGGTCGTCCACCAGCAGCACGCGAACCTTGAAGTCGCTCAGGCGGGGGTCCTGCTCGGCACTGCAGGGTGGGGCGTCGGACATCTGGTTTCTCTTCTTGTTCAATGGAGGCATGATAGCCTGATTCTAGCTCTTGCCGCCAGTCTTGGCGCGCAGCGCCGCGCCGATTTGATCGAGCGGTAAAATCAACTGCGCCGCGTTGAGTTCGCAAGCGGCGCGCGGCATGCCGTACACGGCGCTGCTGGCCTGGTCTTGCGCGATGGTGCTCATGCCGGCCTGGCGCATGGCCAGCAAGCCGTCGCCGCCGTCGCGCCCCATGCCGGTGAGCAGAATGCCGATCGCCTCGCCGCGCCAGTGCCGGGCCACGCAATGGAAGAACACGTCCACCGAGGGACGGTACACATAATCGCGCGGCACGGCGTTGTAGTTGAGGCGGTGTTGCTGATTGAGCAGCAAATGGTCGTTGGTCATGGCGATGTGCAAGGCGCCGGCCGTCAGCTCGTCGCCATGTTCGATCATCCGGACCGGCATCGGCAACTGGTCGGCCAGCCATTTCGCAAAGACCACGGCGAAGGCGGCGTCGATGTGCTGCACCACCACCACGGCGCAACTGGGCGGCGGGGTCCAGCCGCCCAGCACCTTCGCCAGCGCCGCCGGGCCGCCGGTGGAGGCGCCGATCGCCACCAGGGTCCTTACCTCGCTGTCGGGCCGCTCGACCGCGGCGCCGGACTTGGCCGGGGCCGTGTCGCCGCCGTGGCGTATCAGCTTGCCGATGGTCTTGATCTTGGCCAGCAGTTGGGCGTCGCCATCGTCCCGGCCCCGCAGCACCGGCGTCGCCGTCACGTCCAGGGCGCCGGCGCCGAGCGCGCGGAAGACCTGGTTGACATTGTCTTGCGGGCGGCCGGTGACGACCAGGATCGCGCACGGGCTGTGTTCCATGATCTGACGGGTCGCCTCGACCCCGTCCAGCTCGGGCATGTTGAGGTCCATCAGGATCAGGTCGGGACGGCTTTCCGCGCACAGGCGCACCGCCTCCAGGCCGGTGCGCGCGATCCACAGGACCTGGTGTTCGGCGGTGCCGGCGACGACCCGGCGCAGCGCCTCGGCGGCCATGGCGACGTCGTTGGCGATGGCGATTTTCACAGGCCGGCCCCGCCGATCAGGTCGGCCACCGCGTCGAGCAGGGTGGCGTCGTGGAAGCTGCCCTTGGTCAGGTAGTAGTCGGCGCCGGCAGTCAGGCCGCGGGCGCGGTCTTCCGGCCGGTCCTTGTAGGAGACGATCATGACCGGCAGTTGGTACAGGTGCAGATCTTTCTTGATCAGGGTAACCAGCTCGATGCCATCCATGCGCGGCATGTCGACGTCGGTGATGACCAGGTCGTAGTCGCCGCTGCGCACCACGTTCCAGCCGTCGATGCCGTCGATCGCCAGGTCGACCTCGAAGCCGCGCGCGACCAGCAGCTTGCGCTCCATTTCGCGCACCGTCAGCGAGTCGTCGACCACCAGGATGCGCTTCACCTTGCGCCGTCCGGACTGGTCGGGCCGGGCCAGTTGGTGCAGGCCGCCCTCGTGCAGCAGCTTTTCGATCGATAGCAGCAGGTCGGGCACGTCGAGGATCAGCACCGGCTCGCCGTCGTCGAGCAGGGCGGCGGCCGAGATGTCGCGCATCTTGCCGAAGATCGGGTCGAGCGCCTGCACCGCCAGGCTTTGCTCGCCGCGGATGGCGTCCACCACCAGGGCGTAGCTTTGCCTGCCGCGCCCGATCACCACCACCGCCAGCTCGGGCGGACCGGCATCCATCTGGCCCAGCTCCAGCACCTGGGCCGCCGACACCAGTCCCAGGTGTTCGCCCTTGAAATCGAAAAACTGCTTGTTTTCCAGGGTGTGGATGGCCGTCTGCGGCAGGCGCAGCACTTTTTCGACCTTGACGATGGGGATGGCGTAGGCCTCGCCTTGGACCTCGACCACCAGCGCGCGCACGATCGACTGCGTCAGCGGCAGGGTGATCGAGGCGCGAAAGCCCAGCCCCGGGCTGGACGCCAGGTGCACCGTGCCGTTTTGCTGGCGTATCGTTTCATGCACGATGTCGAGGCCGACACCGCGTCCCGACAACTGGTTGGCGCTGGCCTTCAGGCTGAAGGCGGGCAGGAACAGGAATTCCAGCAGCTCGGCCGGCGACAGCGCCGCCGCCATGCCGGGATTCGCCATTTTCCGTTCCAGCACGGCCAGACGGATCTTTTCCAGGTCGACGCCGCGGCCATCGTCGCTGATTTCGACGCTGAGCATGCCGCCCCGGTGCCTGGCCTCGAGGCGTATCGTGCCCAGCGCCGGTTTGCCGGCCGCCAGGCGCTCTGGCGCCGTCTCCATGCCATGGTCGAGGGCGTTGCGCAGCAGGTGGTTGAGCGGGCTTTCCATCCTGGCCAGGATGTCGCGGTCGACCAGGGTATCTTCGCCGCTGATCTCAAGTACCGCTTCCTTGCCCAGGCTGCGCGCCAAGTCGCGCACCATGCGCGGGAAGGCTTGCACGCCGTCGCGGAAAGGGCGCATGCGCAGCGCCAGCACCTCGTCGACCATGCCTTGCGAGACGCTCAGCAGGCGCCGCTCGTAGTTTTCCACGTCGGTCAGATGCTCGACCATGAACTGTTTCAGGGGCTGGGTTTGGTGCAGCGCCAGCAGGGATTTTTCGCGCAAGCCGGTGTCGTCGCCGCGCACGATGGCGTCGTGCAGGCGCTCGATCGCGGCGAACAGGCTGCTCTGATTGCGCTTGAAGCGCTGCAGAGAGGCGATCAGCGGATGCATCTGATGGGCGTTGATGCGCGATTCGCTGGCCAGCGACAGCAAGCGGTCGAAATTTTGCGCCTGGCCTTTCAGGCGCGCGCGCGCGGGCAACGCTTCTTCGGTCGCGGCCGGTGCGGGCGGCGGCGCGGGCGGCGGCGCAAGGGGTTGCGCCAGGGGCAAGGCAGCGGGCGGCATGGGCGCGGCCCGCATGGGC
>DMYQ01000253.1:4053-5509 GCA_003482555.1 Janthinobacterium sp.
GCGCGGCCCGCATGGGCGCGGCCGGCATGGGGGGCGGCAAGGGCGGCAGCTCGGGCAGCGCGGCCAGGCCGGCGATGGCGCCCAGGGTATGCTCGATCTGGCTGGCGTTCGCCGCCAGCCAGCTGGCGGCACCGGCGTCGTCCAGGCGCGACAGTTGCACGATCAGGTCGACGCCGGACAGCAGCACGTCGATGCGTTCCGGCGTCAGTTTCAGCTGGCCGCGCTGGGCCGCCACGAAACTGTCTTCCATGGCGTGCGCCAGTTGCACCACCACGCTCAGGCCGACGATGGCGGCGGCGCCCTTGATCGAGTGGGCCGCGCGCATCATCGGCTCGACCGCGCCGGTCTGGCCGGCGTCGCGCTCGAGCATGAGCAAGCCATCCGTCAAGATCAGGGTCTGGCTCTCGGCTTCCATGCGGAACAGATCGAGCATGGAAAATTGGCTCAGGTCTTCCGGCTGGCTCATCGCAGGGCCCGCGCCAGCTGGTGGCCGATCAGGGCCGCGTCCAGGCAGCCGATCTGCATGTCCTGGTGTTCCAGCACCCCCGCCAGGAAGCGCGACAAGCCCTTGTTGATGGTGGCCGCCGGCGCCCGCAGCGTGGCGGCGGCATAGCGCAGGATGCCGTGCAGGTCGGCCACCGGCAGCGCATACACCTGGTCTTCCCAGCGCAGCAGCAACAGGCGCGCGAAGGTGTGGCGCTTTTGTGCGGGTGGCGCGGCGTGTTCGTCGACGCCGAGCAGGCCGGCCAGCGACATGCAGGGATATATCTGGCCGCCGACGTTGACAATGCCGCTCAGGGCGGCGCCGCCGCGGTGCGGCAGGGCGTGCGCCTTGGCGTGCGGCGCGACCGAGGCGAAGATCGCGGTCGGCAGAGACAGCCATTCGCGGCCAATGCGAAACACCAGGGCCGAACTGTCGCCCCGTTGGCTGGCGGCGGCCGGCTGGCTGAAGTGGCGCGCCCACTCGGCGCCGTAGTCGGCGTCGACCGGGCGCTCCAAATTGCGCTGGGCTGCGTCGGCGTACACCGGGCAATTGCGGCAGTGGATATGCTCGATCAGCTTGGGGCAGCTCTGGTCGCCGACCACGCCGATCTTGTTCCAGCAGTCGAGGATGGGGCGGGCGGGGGCCTGGAGGATCGTCATGGTCGCCTTTTAAGAGTCTTGCCGGCGCTGGAAAATGCGCGCGGCGCGGGCTTTCAGGACGGCCGCGCCGGCGCCATTGCCCTTGTGTTCGTCCAGCAGCGCCAGGTGGCAGAGGGCGTCGTAGTGCTCCGGTTCCAGGTAAAGGCAGCGCCGCCAGTAGTCTTCGGCCAGCGCCATTTTGTGTACCTGCTCGCTGAGGATGCCGAGGATGAAATAGGCCTCGGCCGCCTCCGGCGCGGCCAGAAGGTGGGCGCGGCATTTTTCGGCGGCATCCTGGAAATGGCCCTGGTCGGCCAGCAGGCGCGCCTGCTCG
>DMYQ01000254.1:0-5116 GCA_003482555.1 Janthinobacterium sp.
CCGTTCGTGTCGTCCAAGGCCAGCGGCCTGGGGCTGGGGTTGGTGCTCAGCCGCGCCATCGTGGAAGCGCACGGCGGCAGTCTGTGGGCCGAGGTGGGCGAACACGGGATATTCAGATTTATCTTGCCTCTGGCGCGACCGGGAGAAGAGCTTGCCCAGTAACTTGACGGTGTACGTGGTCGACGACGACCCTTCGGTGCGCGACGCGCTCGGCCTGCTGCTCGGCGTGCGCGGCTACCGCACCGCCATCTTCGCCGGCGGCGAGGATTTCCTGCTGGCCTGGCGCGCCGAGTGGGCCGGTTGCCTCTTGATCGACATCCGCATGGCCGGCATGGACGGCTTGAGCCTGCAGCGCGAACTGGGCGCGCGCGGCTGCGCCATCCCCATCGTCATCATCACCGGGCACGGCGATGTCGGCCTGGCGCGCGCGGCGTTCAAGGCGAACGCCAGCGACTTCCTGGAAAAGCCCTTCGACCACGACAAGCTGATCGCCGCCATCGACGATGCCTTCGCGCGCGAGCGCAAGAGCCGCCAGCGGTTGCAAAGCCGGGCCCGCGGGCGCGACCTGCTGCGCGTGCTCACCCCGCGCGAGCGCGAGGTGATGGGCCTGGTGGTGACGGGGCGGCACAACCGCGACATCGCGCCGGCGCTGGGCATCAGCGTGCGCACGGTGGAAGTGCACAAGGCGCGCCTGATGAGCAAGCTGGAGGTCGACAACGTGGCCGACCTGGTGCGCATCAGCATGCTCGGCGGCGAGGAGTGAAGGGAAGAATGAGGCTAAGAATGAGGCGAGCGCCGGGGCGGCTAGGGCGGAGTGGGATGGCTCAGGCCTTCGGCGGCCTGGATGGTGCCGTCGCGGGCGCGCCGCAGCACGATGTCGCGATTGCTGGACTCTTGGTCGCGCGCGCTTTCCTTGTGCCACAGGTGAAACACTTCGGTGGCGAAGGCGCCATCCTTGCGCATCACGCCGGCGTTGAACAGGCGCACCACCAGGTCGGAATCCTCGTGGCCCCAGCCGAGAAAGCTCTGGTCGAAGCCATTGACCCGTTCCAGGTCGGCGCGCCAGACGCCCAGGTTGCAGCTCTTGATGCGGCGCCAGGAAAAGCGCCGTCGCACGCGGCCCAGGTCGGGCCAGGTAAACAGCAGTTGCAGCAGCTTGTTGGTGTGCCCTCCGCAGCGCAGGCGCAGCTTGTCGGCCAGGCGCAGACGCTGCAAGTCCAGGTGCTCGGCCAGCACACGGGCGCTGAAGGGGGCGTCGAGCAAGATGCGGCTGCCCGACACCAGGTGGCCGCGGACGGCCAGCTTGCGGTGTTGGGCGATGAAATCGCGTTGAGGTATACAATCGCCGTCCAGGAACACGATGTAGTCGCCGCGCGCGGCCAGGGTGCCCCGGTTGCGCGCCAGCGCCGCGCGAAATCCAAGATCCTCTTGCCAGACATGGGTCAGGGGTACGGGCGAGCGCCGCTTGAGTTCTTCGACGGCGGCGCGCGTGTTGTCGCTGGAGCCGTCATCAGCGATAATGATTTCGAAATTCCGGTCGTCTTGCGCAAAGCACGCCTCCAGCACCGCCGTCAGCGCGTCGGGGCGGTTGTAAGTGGTGATGACGACTGAAATGGTTGTAGCTCGCTGCATGATGTCAATACTGGCCATGTTTGTTATCGCGTAAGAATAGCTCACAAAGAAATTAATGAACAACAATTTATTACGAATTTCGAATTTCGCGGCCCCGGCCCGCCGCGCGGGCGTCGCGCGGGCGCCGTTCTTGTCCGCAGCGGTGGCCTGAGGATGGCCGCCACGTCGAACCCGATCTCCCGCCGCCGCCCTGTCGCGCCGCTGCGGGGCAGCAAACGGAAAGAGCGCGATGGAGAATAGCGCCGTCATCGGGCGCCTGCTGCGCATCCTCAAGCCCTACCGCGGACGCGCCCTGCTGGCGCTACTGGCGATGGCGGGCACGGCCAGCACCCAGCCGATGCTGACCAAGTCGATGCAGCTCTTGCTCGACAATGGCTTCGGCCCGCACAAGGCGGTGTTCAGCCTGTGGCTGGTGCCGCTGATACTGATCTCGATCTTTTCCCTGCGCGGCGTGTTCACCTTTTCCACCGCCTACCTGAACAACTGGGTCATCAGCCGCGTCCTCAACGACNNCCGTCATCAGCGATAATGATTTCAAAATGCTGATCGCTTTGCGAAAAACAGGCTTGAATGACGGCCGCGAGCGCGTCGGGCCGGTTATACGTTGTGACAATGACAGAGATCGTCGATGTTTGCTGCATGATCTTAATGCCGCCCAGGTTGGTCATTCTTGCAAGAATAGCTTATAAGAAAAAGAAATGAATAATTTAATGAAAAATCCGGGCCTGAAAACGATCATCGCAAACGGATTGGTGTTTTTATTGCCCTTGGTTACGCTGACGGCGAATCGGGCCGTCAGCACTTGCAGCTTCGCCTTTGTGTTGATGGCCATGTTCCTGTTGAAAGGCAGTGGCTCTGTTTTGCGGCGTCATCTTAGCGAAATTCGCTGGATTTTGATAGCTTTCTTACTCAATTTTCTGTTGGTCTACGCGAGCTTCCTGCTGCGCCCAAATGAAGTGCTGGGCACATTGGAAAAGCCCGTGCGCATGCTGTTCGCGAGCGCCGCCCTGCTGGTCGTGCTGGTTCTGCGCCCGAACCGCAAGAGCCTTTGGCTTGGCGTGATGGCTTCGGCCGTCGCTGGCGCCATGTTCGTCGGCTACCAGCGCTGGGACCTGGGCATGCAGCGTCCGGGTGGTTTGATTAACGCCATTACCTATGGCGACCTGGCATTGCTTATGGGTCTGCTATCGCTGGCCGCCCTGATCGATTTACGCGATTCCAAGCGATCAATCTGGCCCTGGCTGACCGGATTGGCCGCGTTGGCTGGATTGATCGGTTCCATTTTCACCGGTACGCGGGGTGGCTGGGTCGCCTTGATTGCCGCCTTGTTTTTGTTTTTCAAGTATAGCCACCTGGTGCGGGGAAAATCGATAGCAACCATCTGCACCTTGGCGCTCGGTGTGTTGTTTATCGCCTATCTCGTGCCCCAAACCGGGATGCGCGAGCGAGCGGCCGTCGCAATCGATGAGGTCCGAAACTATTTCAATGGCACGGGGACGTTCACCAGCATTGGTCTTCGCTTCGAGCTATGGAAGGCGGCGGCATTACTGATAAGGCAGCACCCACTGACCGGTTCCGGCATTGTTTCGTACAGGAGCGAACTGGCCGCGGCGGTGACGAGCGAGCATTTGAATCCCGAAATCCTGACGCTGCCGCACATGCATAACGACGCCCTCCAAGTATTGACGACGGGCGGCTTGATCGGATTTTCAGCATGGCTGGCCACCTTGCTGGCGCCATTCATTTTCTTTTTGAAAGTGCTGAATCGCCGTGACGTGAGCAAGGAACGAACGGCGCTGGCGCTGGCGGGCGCGCTGCTGGTGCTCAGTTATTTCTGTTTCGGCTTGACCGAGGTCATTTTTTGGAGCATGAGAAGCAGCCTGTTCTACGCCTTGATGGTGTTCCTGCTGGTTGGTTTTTGCCTGCTGGCGAAAGAGCGCGATGGAGAATAGCGCCGTCATCGGGCGCCTNNGTGGTGGAAGAGGCGGCCCGCGGGCACCAGGTGATCCGCGTGTTTTCCGGCGAGCGTTACGAGCGGGCCCGCTTCGAGGCGCGCAGCGAAGCCTTGCGCGGATTTTCCCAGCGCATGACGGTGGCCGCCGCCGCCACCGTGCCGATCACCCAGATTGCCACCTCGCTGGCGGTGTCGGTGGTGGTGGTGCTGGCCCTGCGCGAGCACATCACGGAGGGCGAATTCACGGCTTTCATCACCAGCATGCTGATGCTGCTGGCGCCCCTGAAAAGCCTGGTCGAAGTGAACGGCCCGCTGCAGCGCGGCATGGCGGCGGCGGAAACCGTGTTCGCCATGATGGACGCGCCGGTGGAAGCCGATCCCGGGGTCGCCGTGCTGGGGCGGGCCAAGGGCCGCTTGCGCTTCGACGCCGTTTCCTTCGCTTACGGCGCCCAGGGCGCGCCGGCCCTGAGCGAGGTCACGCTCGACATCGCCCCCGGCGAAACGGTGGCCCTGGTGGGCATTTCCGGCGGCGGCAAGTCGACCATGGTCAACCTGGTGACGCGCTTTTACCGCCCCGACGCCGGCGTCATCTCGCTCGACGGCGTGCCCTATGAAGAATTGAGCCTGGCCAGCCTGCGCGCGCAACTGGCGATGGTGAGCCAGAACGTGGTGCTGTTCGACGACACCCTGGGCGCCAACATCGCCTACGGCGCCGAGCAAGTCGATCCGCTGCGCCTGGCCGCGGCCGTCAAGGCGGCGCACCTGGACGGCGTCGTGGCGGCCCTGCCGGACGGCCTGGCAACCCTGATCGGCGAGAATGGCGGGCGCCTCTCGGGCGGGCAGCGCCAGCGCGTGGCGATCGCGCGCGCGATCTACAAGGACGCCCCCATCCTGATCCTCGACGAAGCCACTTCGGCGCTCGACAACGAATCGGAACGCGCCGTGCAAGCCGCGCTGGAGACGCTGATGGCCGGCCGCACCACCCTGGTGATCGCGCACCGCCTCTCGACCATCGAGCGGGCCGACCGCATCGCCGTGATGGACCGCGGCCGCATCATCGAAGTGGGGACGCACGCGCAACTGCTGGCCCTGAACGGCATGTACGCCAATCTGTACCGCCTGCAGTTCAGCAAGGAGGCGGCGTGAACGGCGAACGCATCCTGATCATTTCGCCGAACTGGATCGGCGACGCGGTGATGGCCCAGCCTTTGCTGCGCCTGCTGCGCGAGCGCCATCCGCTGCGCCCCATCGACGTGCTGGCGCCGCCCTCGGTGGCGCCGGTGTGGCGCCAGATGGCCGAGGTGGACGAGGTGCTGGAAACCCCGTTCCGCCACGGCGCCCTGCAATTGAAGGAGCGCTGGAAGTTCGCGCGCCTGCTGCGCCGACGCGGCTACGCCGAAGCCCATGTGCTGCCGAACACGCTCAAGTTCGCCCTGATTGCCTGGCTGGCCGGGATCGCCCGGCGCGTCGGCTACAAGGGCGAGAGCCGCTATGGCTTGATCAACGTGATGCACCACGACGACGCGCCGC
>DMYQ01000254.1:5263-8037 GCA_003482555.1 Janthinobacterium sp.
CGCGGCGCAGACGGCGGCCGCGCGCGCGCGCCTCGGCCTGGCGCCGGAACGCGCCCTGATCGGCTTCGCGCCGGGGGCCGAATTCGGCCCCGCCAAGCGCTGGCCGGCGGCCCGTTTCGCGCAACTGGCGACGGCCATCCTGGCGCGCGATCCGCGCGCGCAAATCATCCTGCTGGGCGGGCCGAACGACAAGGCCGTGTGCCAAGAAATCCTCGCCGCCGTCGACCATCCCGGGGTTTTCAACCTGGCCGGCGCCACCAGCCTGGCCGAGGCCATCGCGCTGATCGCGGCCGCCGCCGCCGTCGTCAGCAACGACTCCGGCCTGCTGCACATCGCCTCGGCGCTGAACCGGCCGGTGATCGCCCTGTACGGCCCCACCGATCCGGATCACGCGCCACCGTTTTCCGATCAGGCGCTGGCCATCTCGCTGCGCCTCGAATGCGCCCCCTGCCGCCAGCGCGAATGTCCGCTCGGGCATCAGAACTGCATGCGCAACATCGACAGCGACATGGTCTGGCAGCCTTTGCTGGGCATGCTGGAGCGGGGCCAGGGAGGCGCCGCTTCCTGAAGTTCGACAGGCCGTTCGACACGCAGTTTGACAGAGGCGCGGGACGCTTTCCCGCTGCCTCACCATGGAGGGACAAGCATGCCACGGCGCCCACCGATCACCTTTTGGGCCACCGCCTTCGTCGCCGTGGTCTGCCTGTCGCTGATAGTCGTGGACGGCTGGCGCAGCTGGAATGCGCGCGCGCTGCAGTTGCGCGAGGTGGAGCGGGCCGGCTCGAACCTGGCGCGCGCCATGGCGCGCCAGGCCGACGATACCTTCAAGGCCGCCGATATCGCGGTGGCCGACCTGGTCGAACGGGTCGAGGTCGACGGGGTCGGCCCGGCGGCGCTGGCGCGGCTGCACAGGCGCATGGCGGCCCAGGTGGGCGAACTGGCGCAGTTGAACGGTTTGTTCGTGTATGCCGCCGACGGCGCCTGGCTGGCCAATTCCGGCCCGGCTGCGGCGCCCGGCCTGAATAACGCCGACCGCGAATATTTCGAGTATCACCGCGTCCATGCCGGGCGCGGCGCCCACATCGGCGTCCCCGTGATCAGCCGTTCCAGCGGCAAATGGGTGATCCCTGTTTCGCGCCGCATCAACGGCGCCGACGGCAGCTTCGCCGGGGTGGCGCTGGCCACCGTCGACAGCGCCTACCTGAAACGCTTTTACCAGAGTTTCGACATCGGCGAAAAGGGCGCGGTGGCGCTGGCGACGCAGAATGGCATCCTGCTGCTGCGCCGCCCCTTCGACGACAGCCTGACAGGCATGAACCTGCTGGGCAGCAATCTGTACCGGGCCTTTGTGGGCGCCGGCCCGGTCGGCAGCGGCCTGCTCGAATCGCCGCTGGACGGCGAAGTGCGACTGAATAACTACCGTTCGCTGGAACGCTATCCCCTGTTTGTCACGGTGGCCCTATCGCAGGATGAAATGCTGGCCAACTGGCGCCGCGACACTTTCTCGCACGGCTTGGGCGTGCTCCTGCTGTCGGTTTTGCTGGGCCTGCTGGGCAAGCGCCTGGTGCAACAGATCGGGCTGCGCCTGGAAGCCGAGGCGCAACTGCTGAAGGCGCGCGACGCGCTCGAGAGCGCCAACCGCAGCCTGGAAAAACTGGCCCTGCAGGACGGCTTGACGGGCCTGGCCAACCGGCGCCAGCTGGACGTCAGCCTGGGCAATGAATTCAGCCGGGCCGTGCGCAACGCCGGCACCCTGGCCTTCATCATGTTCGACGTCGACTGTTTCAAGCAGTACAACGACTTGTACGGCCACGGCGCCGGCGACGCCTGCCTGCGCGCCGTGAGCGCGGCGATCCGCGACCTGACGTCGGGCCGGCCGGGCGATCTGGCGGCCCGCTACGGCGGCGAGGAAATCGGCATCCTGTTGCCGGGCGCCGGTCTGGACGGGGCGCTGGCCGTGGCCGACAGGGTGCGCCTGGCGATCGAAGGCCTGGCCATCGAACACCGCGGCAACCCGGCCGGCGTGGTCACCGTCAGCGCCGGCGTGGCGGCCGTGGCGCCGCGCCGCGGCGACCAGGCGGGGCAATTGATCGATGCCGCCGACCGGGCCCTGTACGCGGCCAAGCTGGACGGCCGCAACCGGGTGCGCGCGGCGCCAGCGGCACAGGCTTGAAACGGCGCCGGGCTGGACTGAAAGCGCCGGGATTAAAATTCTTCCCAGTCGTCGATGGCGGCGGCCGCGGCCGGCGTTCTGACCGCCCGCCGCGGCGCCGCCACCATAGGCTGCGCCGCGTCCGCGCGCGCCTCCGGGTGTTCAGGCGCGGCGCGCGGCGGGCGCGCCTGGTAGGTCGGCGCCGGCGCGGCCGGCTCGGCCAACTGGAACACGCTCACCAGCTCCGTCAAATGCCCGGCTTGATCCTGCATGGAAGCGGCGGCGGCGGCGGCCTGCTCCACCAGCGCCGCGTTTTGCTGGGTGACCCCGTCCATTTGCGTGATGGCTTCATTGATTTGCTCGATGCCGGACACCTGCTCCTGGCTGGCGGCCATGATTTCGCCCATGATGTTGGTGACCCGCTTGACGCTGGAGACCACCTCGTCCATCGTCGCGCCGGCCTCTTCGACCAGCCTGTTGCCGACTTCGACCTTGTCGACCGAGTCGCTGATCAGGGTCTTGATTTCCTTGGCGGCGGCGGCCGAACGCTGCGCCAGGCTGCGCACCTCGGCGGCGACGACGGCGAAGCCGCGGCCCTGTTCGCCGGCCCGGGCCGCCTCGA
>DMYQ01000271.1:0-2238 GCA_003482555.1 Janthinobacterium sp.
TTCGACGATCAGGAATTTATTCGCGTTGGTGTCGCGGTTGTCACCAAAGGGATAGCGGCCGGAAGGGTCGACCAGGCTGCACCAGCGGCCCGGCTGAACCTGGGTATTGTTGCCCTCCGCCTCGTAGAGCTTACCCTTTGCATCCATCTCGCTTATCCGCAAGCCCGCCAGCCGCAAGCCGTCGTTGGGTTCCTTGAAGCCGTAGGCGCCGGTATATTCATACGACTCAATATCGAGTATATTGCCTTGTTCATTCAAGGAAGGCGCGCTCATATTGTCCGGCTGGGGGTTCTTGAAGTCGAAGGTGCCCACCCGCGCCCGGCCCGGCGTGATTTTTCGCACCGGAGACCATTCGCTGATCGAGTTTTCCTCGGTCGATCCGGCATGGCGGTGAAAGAGGATGTCAGAATCGCCGTCGACCGGCTCGGCGCGGGTGGAATTACTTGAAATTATTAAAACATGACCCTCGGCGGAGTGTTCATAAAATGAGTGTAAGCCGGCTGATTCCCACCTTCGATTTAAATAATTATAATCCGTCTCGTTATATTGCACGGCGTCCGTCATCGGCACCTGATTGTCGCAGTAACGGAAGTCCCATTTCGCGATGCTGGCATAATCGGCGAAGATGTCGGTGGCTTGCTCGTTGAGGGTCTTCTCATGGAAGATGTAGCAATCGTTCCTCAGCGACAGGTATTTCAGCCACGGGCGCAGCTTGGCCTCGTAAAAGCTGATATTGCCGGCGCTTTTTAGGCGGAAACTGAAGCAATAACCGGAAAAATACCGCAGGGTGCCGTCTTGCCGCACCAGTTCCACGCTCATCAACTTGCCCTGGAGATCCTTGAGCGCCAGCGTGGAATCATTCGACAGGATTTCGATGGTGAACTTGAAATCGCGCGACAAGCCTTCGAAGGCATCGAGTTTGTTGACGACGAATTCGCACTGCGGCCCATCGTTGTTGGGAAACGACAGGCGCAAGATACGGTTGTGCTGGCGGTCGCTGATCAGGTCTTTCAAGCTGCGAAGTAGATTACTCATGTGGTTTTCCTGTGCTTACCCGCTAAATATTAAATCGTTAGTGTATTTCTAGGCAATAATTGCGATTATTGTATTATAGTCAAATTTTCCGGTTCCGGTCAATCCAGGCCGCCAGTCGGAATGTGTGCCGGCCAGCTAGGCGGCGAACTGGCCGCCTTATTTTCCACCTTATTTAATCGTGTATTTGAACTGCCCCTGCTTATTGGCGCTGACCTTGATCTTGGTCATGGCGACCCCTTCCGCCATCTTCGCCAGCACCGATTCCGCGATTTCCGGCAGCAAGGTGCCATTCAAGATGTTGTCGACGTTGCGGGCGCCCGAATCAACTTCAGTGCAGCGCGCCAGCACCGCTTCCACCAGCGCTTCGTCGTAGCTGAAGTCGGCCTTGTGGTTGGTGGCGATGCGGCGCGCGATCTTGTCGAGCTTCAAGCCAATGATGCGCACCAGCACCTCGTCGGCGATCGGATAGTAGGGAATCACCTTCAGGCGGCCCAGGAAGGCCGGCTTGAAGGCTTTTACCAGTTGCGGCCGGATCTTCTCTTCCAGTTCGGTCGGAGTCGGCAAGTCTTTCGTTTCCACGTTCAGGCAAGCTTGCATCATCGTGCTCGACGCCACGTTCGAGGTCAGGATGATGATGGTGTTCTTGAAGTCGATCTCGCGCCCTTCGGCGTCGTCCAGCACGCCCTTGTCAAAGACCTGGAAGAACAGTTCGAGCACGTCCGGATGGGCTTTTTCCACTTCGTCGAGCAGCACCACGCTATACGGATTGCGGCGCACGGCTTCGGTCAACACTCCGCCTTCGCCGTAACCGACATAACCGGGCGGCGAACCTTTCAGGCCGGACACGCTGTGCGCCTCCTGGTATTCGCTCATATTGATCGTGATCAGCTTGCGTTCGCCGCCGTACAGCACATCGGCCAGCGCCAGCGCCGTTTCGGTCTTGCCGACGCCGGACGGGCCGACGAACAGGAACACACCCTTCGGCTTGTTCGGGTCGTCCAGGTTGGCGCGCGAGGTGCGCACCCGCTGCGCCACCGCTTCCATCGCGTGCGTCTGGCCCAGCACCCGCTCTTCCAGCAAATCCTTCAGCTTGAGCACGGTCTTGATTTCATCCTTGACCATTTTGCCGAGCGGAATGCCGGTCCAGCCGGCGACGATTTCCGCCACCACGTGGCCGTCCACCTGCACCGGCACCATCGGCGC
>DMYQ01000271.1:2376-2994 GCA_003482555.1 Janthinobacterium sp.
GCCCGCTTCCAGCACCATGCGGGCCGCCTTGATCTGCTCCGTCAAACCTTTTTCCGTTTCCCAGCGCGCGGCCAGAGTTGCATGCTGGCCCGTGGCGGCCGTGCGCGCGGCGCGCAACTCCAGCAGGCGCGCCTTGTGGCTGGCGCCGCTGCTTTCCTCGCGCTCCAGCGAAGCGACTTCGGCATTGATGCGGTCGAGCTTCTTGGCCAGGTTCTCGATCAGGGCCGGGGTCGCGTTCTGCCCCAGGGCAACCTTGGCGCAGGCCGTGTCGAGCACGCTGATCGCCTTGTCGGGCAGCTGGCGACCCATGATGTAACGGTGCGACAGGCGCACCGCTTCCGTGATGGCTTCATCGTAGACGCGCACATTGAAATGCTTTTCCATCAGCGGCGCCATGCCGCGCAACATGGCGCAAGCCAGTTCTTCGCTCGGCTCTTCGATCTTGACGACCTGGAAGCGGCGCGCCAGGGCGGCATCCTTCTCGAAATATTTCTTGTATTCGCCCCAGGTGGTGGCGGCGATGGTGCGCAGCTCGCCCCGCGCCAGCGCCGGTTTCAGCAGGTTGGCGGCGTCGTTCTGGCCGGCCGTGCCGCCCGCGCCTATCATCGTGTGCGCTTC
>DMYQ01000065.1:0-5854 GCA_003482555.1 Janthinobacterium sp.
AAGGGCATCAACCGCCAGGGCGGCGGCTTGACGGCGCCAGCGCTGACGGCCAAGGACATGGAAGACATCAAGACGGCCATGAGTTTCCAGGCCGACTATCTGGCCATTTCCTTCCCGAAATGCGCGACCGATATGGAAATGGCCCGTCAACTGGCCAATATCGCCGGCGAGCAATATCACCACAAGCCGATGATGATCGCCAAGATCGAGCGAGCCGAAGCCATTCCAGCCCTGCAGGAAATCCTCGACGCTTCCGACGGCATCATGGTGGCGCGCGGCGACTTGGCCGTGGAAGTGGGTAACGCGGCCGTGCCGGCCCTGCAAAAACGCATGATCAAGATGGCGCGCGCTTCCAACAAGCTGGCCATCACGGCCACGCAAATGATGGAATCGATGATCGTCAACGCCGTGCCGACGCGGGCCGAGGTGTCCGACGTGGCCAACGCGGTGCTGGACGGCACCGACGCCGTGATGACCTCGGCCGAGACGGCTTCCGGCAAATATCCCGTCGAGACGGTCGAAATGATGGCCGCGATCTGCGTCGAGGCCGAGCAATCCGAATACAACAAGCTGGACGCCGATTTCTTGAACGTGCGCTTCACCCGCATCGACCAGTCGATCGCTTACGGCGCCCTGTTCACCGCGCATCACTTGCGCGTGAAGGCCATCGTCGCCCTGACCGAGTCCGGCTCGACGGCCCTGTGGATGAGCCGGCACAGCATCGACACCCCGATCTTCGCCCTCACGCCCAGCGTGGCGACCCTGCGCAAGGCGGCCCTGTACCGCAACGTGCGGGCTTACCATCTGTTGCAGGAGAGTACCAGCGGCGCCGTGCTGAAGCAGGCCGAGGATTTGCTGGTCGGTAACGGCATCGTCAGGAAGGGCGACATGATCGTCGTGACCTGGGGCGAGCCCATGGGCCAGGTGGGCGGCACCAACGCCCTCAAGATCGTCAAGGTGGGCGAGTTCGACTAGTTCAAGTAAACGAACCGCCTTCTTGCGGCCGCGGCCGCCGGCAACACCGATTTTTCTATTGTTTGGAGTATCACATGTCTCTCGTATCAATGCGTCAATTGCTGGATCACGCGGCGGAAAATGGCTACGGCTTGCCAGCGTTCAACGTCAACAACCTGGAACAGGTGCAAGCCATCATGGCCGCCGCCGACGCCGTCGGCAGCCCGGTCATCATGCAAGCGTCGGCCGGGGCGCGCAAATACGCGGGCGAAGCCTTCCTGCGCCACTTGATCGAAGCGGCCGTGGAAGCGTATCCCCACATTCCAGTCGTCATGCACCAGGATCATGGCCAGTCGCCGGCCGTCTGCATGGGCGCGATCCGCTCCGGCTTCACTTCGGTGATGATGGACGGTTCGCTGGAAGCGGACGGCAAGAGCGTCGCTTCCTACGATTACAACGTGGAAGTGTCGCGCGAAGTGGTCAAGTTCGCGCACGCCATCGGCGTCACGGTGGAAGCGGAACTGGGCGTGCTGGGTTCCCTGGAAACCATGATGGGCGACAAGGAAGACGGCCACGGCGCCGACGGCGCCATGACCCGCGAGCAATTGCTGACCGACGTGGCCCAGGCCGCCGATTTCGTCGCCCGCACCCAGTGCGACGCGCTGGCCATCGCCATCGGCACTTCGCACGGCGCCTACAAGTTTTCGCGCCAGCCCACCGGCGACATCCTGGCTATCGACCGCATCAAGGAAATCCACGCGCGCATCCCGAACACCCATCTGGTGATGCACGGCTCGTCGTCGGTGCCGCAAGAGCTGCTGGCGATCATCCGCGAATTCGGCGGCGACATGAAGGAAACCTATGGCGTGCCGGTCGAGGAAATCCAGGAAGGCATCCGCCACGGCGTGCGCAAGATCAACATCGACACCGACATCCGCCTGGCGATGACGGCCGCCGTGCGCAAATACCTGTTTGAAAACCCCAGCAAGTTCGACCCGCGCGACTTCCTCAAGCCGGCCCGCGAAGCGGCCACCCTGGTGTGCAAGGCGCGCTTCCTGTCCTTCGGTTGCGAAGGCCAGGCCGGCAAGATCAAAGTCATTCCCCTGGAAAAAATGGCCGAGCGTTACCAGTCCGGCCAGTTGTCTCAAATCGTCAAGTAAGTTGTTTTAACATACGCGCGGCGACGGTCCGCGCGTTTTCATTTGTGAGTGATCTATGTCTGATAAAACTGTAGTTGGTATCGTGATGGGTTCGACCTCTGATTGGGACACCATGAAAGAGGCGGCGCAAATCTGCAAGGATTTCGGCGTGAGCTATGAAGCGCGCGCCCTGTCGGCGCACCGCACCCCGAAAGAGCTGGAAGCGTGGCTGGCCGACATGGAGTCGCGCGGCGCGCAAGCCTTCATCGCCGGCGCCGGCGCCGCCGCCCATCTGGCCGGCGTGGTGGCCGCCTCGACCATCCTGCCCGTGTACGGCGTGCCGATCCCATCGAAGTATTTGAAAGGCATGGACTCGCTGCTGTCCACAGTGCAAATGCCCAAGGGCATACCGGTGGCCACCCTGGCCATCGGCGAGGCGGGCGCGGCCAACGCGGCCCTGGCCGTGGTCTCCGTGCTGGCCTTGCACGACGCCGGCTTGAAGGCCAAATTGATCGCTTTCCGCGCCACCCAGGCCGACAAAGTGCGCACCTCGACCTTGCCTGAACTGAACTAAGGAGACATCATGTCTGGAATTCTCGAAACAAACCTGACCTCCCTGCCTTTCTTGCACCGCGGTAAAGTGCGCGACATTTACGCCGTCGGCGACGATAAATTGCTGGTGGTGCAAACCGACCGCCTGTCGGCCTTCGACGTGATCCTCGACGACCCGATCCCGAACAAGGGCAAGATGCTGACGGAAATGTCGAATTTCTGGTTCAAGAAATTCGGCGACTTGATGCCGAATCACGAAACGGGCATCGACCCGGTCAGCGTCGTCTCGGCCGAAGAGCGCGACCAGGTCGAAGGGCGCGCCATCGTGGTGAAGAAATTCGTACCGCTGGGCATAGAAGCCATCGTGCGCGGCTACATCATCGGTTCGGGCTGGAAAGACTACCAAAAGACGGGCAAGATTTGCGGCATCGAATTGCCGGCCGGTCTACAAGAAGCGCAAAAGCTGCCTGAAACCATTTTCACGCCATCGACCAAGGCGCCGGCCGGTTCCCACGACGAAAACATTTCGTATGAAGAAGCGGAAAAAATCGTCGGCGTCGACATCGCCCGCCAGGTGCGCGAAGCGGCCATCAATCTGTACACGCAGGCGGCAGAGTATGCGGCCACGCGCGGCATCATCATCGCCGACACCAAGTTTGAATTCGGCCTCGACGCCGAAGGCACCATCCACTTGATCGATGAAATCCTGACGCCGGATTCGTCGCGCTTCTGGCCCATGTCGAGCTACCAGGTCGGCATGTCGCCGCCCTCGTTCGACAAGCAATTCGTGCGCGACTGGCTGGACGCCCAGGATTGGGACAAGCAGGCGCCGGCGCCGCGCGTGCCGCAGGACGTGCTGGACCAGACTTCGGCCAAGTACGCCGAAGCGCTGCGCCTGCTGACCCAATAAGCGGACGCGATGCGATGACAGTTCCTGCAAGCGCCGATCTGGGCATTGCGGAAATGGACCAGGCCGCCACGCTTCTCGAAGCCGGCGGCCTGGTCGCTTTTCCCACCGAAACCGTGTACGGCCTGGGTGCCGACGCTGAAAACCCGGCCGCCGTGGCCAGCATTTACCAGGCCAAGGGGCGCCCCTCCGACCACCCGGTGATCGTGCATCTGGCACCGGGAGCCGACCTGGCTTACTGGGCGGCCGAGATTCCCGAGCAGGCGCGGCAACTGGTGGCCGCTTTCTGGCCCGGGCCCCTGACCCTGATACTGAAACGGGCGGCCGGCATTCCCGACGCCGTTTCCGGTGGCCAGGACACGGTCGGCTTGCGCTGCCCTTCGCACCCGGTGGCGGTGGCGCTGCTGCGCGCTTTCAAGGGCGGCAAGGGTGGCGTGGCGGCGCCGTCGGCAAACAAGTTCGGCCACGTCAGCCCGACCACGGCACTGCACGTGCGCCAGGAATTCGCCGCGGAAATCGAGGCCGGCCTGGTGCAAGCCGTCCTGGACGGCGGCCAGAGCGAGGTCGGCATCGAGTCGACCATCGTCGACTTGTCGCGCCTGGCCAGCCACGGTCCGGTGCTGTTGCGGCCCGGCCATATCAGCGCCGACAGCATCGCCGTCGTCATCGGACAACGTTTGGCTGCGCCGGACGGGGCCGCTCCACGCGCTTCCGGCACTCTGGACGCGCACTACGCGCCAGCCACTCCTGTTGCGATGCAGCACGGCGATTTACTGGCCGAGACCTTGAACCAGTTGCTCAATCTGGGGCGCCACGTGGCCCTGATTCACTATTCCGACTTGCCGCCGGCCAGCGCCAGCGTGCGTCTGCCGGCCACGCCGGAAGGCTACGCGCACGCGCTGTACGCCAGCCTGCGCACCATGGATCGCGTGGGCGCCGACCTGATCCTGGTGGAGGCGCCACCGGCCGATCCGTCCTGGCTGGGGGTGAATGACCGCCTGCGGCGGGCGGCCTTCGCTTCACTTGGCATTCTGCAACAATTACTCGAAGAGTGAGGCCCCGTCGGGGTCTTTTTTTTTGTGCGCCGCAATAGCGCGCGGCCCCTGGCGAGGCGGGCCCATCTGCCTGGAAAACTTGCATATATATGATGTTTCTTCTATACATGGCAAGAGAACGGTGGCATATTATTAGCAGCGAATAGCACACCCGTTCGTTTAGAGTATAAAAATATATATCCATTAGGAGACAACATGCATCAAACCAAATTCGCGCTGGCAGTGCTGACGGCGGCTGTTCTGGCCGGTTGCGGCAGTGGCAGTGGTAGCGGCGATCAAACTCTCAAGACAAAATTCAGCGCCCAGGTGACCTTTGGCGACAGCCTGGCCGACGTCGGCACTTATCAGGTGGGCGGAGTCAAGGCTATGGGCGGCGGTAAATTCACTATCAATGGCGACAATACGGCGATCAATCCCGCCTTGACGGGCAAGAACTGGACCGAGCTGATGGCCGCGCAACTGGGCTTGCCGGCACCATGCCCCGCGGAAACGGGCCTCGATGGCGACGCCAGCCTGGGCTTTTCGGTGCCGGTCGTGCTGCACGCCGGTTGCTACGGCTACGCCATGGGCGGCGCGCGCGTGACCAACCCCGTCGGACCGAACAACAAACTGACGGGCAGCTCCATCGGCGCCCTGACGCTGCCCGTAGTGACGCAAATTCAAAACCACCTGACGGCGGTGGGCGGCAAGTTCAAAGGCGATGAAATGGTCTTTGTCATGGCCGGCGGCAACGACGCGCTCTTCCTGCTGACCAAACTGAAAAACGATGCGACGGCCGCCGGCACCGCCGCCGGCAATGCCGAAGGCGCGCGCGTGGGCGGTATCACCTTCGCCCAGGAACTGGCCGGTTTTCTGGCCGCCGGCGCCACCAATCCGGCCGCCGCCGGCCCGGTGATCGGCCTGGCGATTCAAACGGAAGCTGCGCGTAGCGGCAATACCCCGACCAGTATCGTCACCGCCGCCGTGATCGCCGCCGCCGGCCAGGGTAATGCCACGGCGCTGCTGGCCGCCCATGGCGACCCGACGGCCCAGGCCGCGATCGGCGTGATGGCGGCCAAGGCGCAGACCGACGCGCAGGCCGCCGGCGCCGCCGCCGGCGCCACAGCCGGCGCCAGCGCCGGCGCCGCCTACGCCACCGCCCACGGCCCCGAACTGGTGGCCGCCATGAGCACGGCAGGCAGCGAACTGGTGGCGCTGGTGAAAACCCAGATCCTGGCCAAGGGCGCCAACTATGTCACCGTCAACAA
>DMYQ01000065.1:6067-7282 GCA_003482555.1 Janthinobacterium sp.
TTGATCATGGCCATGGTCGACGCCTTCAACAAGCAGTTGAACGATGGCTTGGGCGCCGAGCCGAAAGTGCTGGTAGTCGATGTGTATGCCGTGAGCCACGATCAAGCCGTCAATCCGGGCCCGTATGGCTTGACCAATGTCACCGATCCGGCTTGCATCGTCGATGATGTTACGAAAAACCCCCTGAGCAGTTCGCTCGGCTGCAATGCCAGCAACCTGAAGGCGGGCGACATCAGCCATTACTCCTTCGCCGACACCGTGCATCCGACGCCGTTCAACTATTTGTTGCTGGCCCGTTATGTGTCTGAAAAGCTGGTCGTCAAAGGTTGGTTGTAAGGCCATGGCGCGGGCGCCCGGCGTCCGCGCGGCACACCCATAGAGCGAAGGGGGCGGCGACGCTTCCGCACATCATGAATCAGGAGACAAAATGAATATTCGTTTCAATAGCGTATGCAAGGTGCTGGCCGTGGCCGCCGCGATGGCGGCCGCTTCGGGCGCGTCGGCGCAAAGCGCGGGCCACTGGTCGGCCATCGTCGGCATCAACAAGATCACACCCAAGGTCGACAGCGGCGACGTCTCGGCGCCGGCCTTGCCGGGTACCAAGGCCGATGTCAACGCGGACACCAAGCCTATCTTCACGTTCGGGTATGCCGTGACAGACAATATTTCGGCGGAACTGGACCTCGGCGTGCCCTACAAGCACGACTTGATCGGCGCCGGCTCGATCCAGGGCACGGGCAAGCTGGGCAGCGCGGAATCACTGCCGCCCACTCTTTTTGCGCAATACCATTTCTTTGCGCCTAAGGCCATGCTGCGTCCCTATGTCGGCGCGGGCGTGACCTATGCGTACTTTCAAAAGGAAAAAGGTTCCGGCCAATTGACGGCCTTGCTCAACACGGGCGGCCCCGCCACCAGCTTCGAGATGGACAACAAGTTCGCCGCCAGCTTCCAGGTGGGTAGCACCTTGCGCATCAACGATCACTGGTTTGCCAACGTGGCCGTGGTCAAGACTTACCTGAAAACGAAGGCGCACTTTTCGACGGGCCAGACGCAAGACATCCGCCTCGATCCACTGGCCGTGGGCGTCGGCATAGGCTACGTGTTTTAAAGGCTGGCCAAGAGGCCCGGCAGAGTTGCCGGGCGCAAGCGCCGCGACCGCAAGGCCGCGGCTTTTTTTTAGTTTGGATTACTGGAAAGCCTGGATGCCCGTTTGCG
>DMYQ01000241.1:0-17427 GCA_003482555.1 Janthinobacterium sp.
CGTCGGCCGCCTCGTAGCCCAGCATGCGCTCGGCGCCCACACTTGAAAATCTGGATCACGCCCTGGGCGTCGGTGGCGATGCAAGAAAAATTGGCGCTGTTGAAAATCGCATCCTGCAGCGCGCCCGCCTTGAGCAGCGACTCCGACACGTCGCGCGCCGGCTCGCCGGGGACGCGCGCGCCCAGCTTGCGTATGCGCCAGAACAACAGGCCCAGCACCACCAGCAGCAGCACGGTGCTGGCCGCAACCATGTCGAAGGCGAGCGGCGGCACGGCATAATTGAGGCCCACGCCACCGATCAGCAGCAGGACGGCAAAGGTCAGCGCGCAAGCGAGCAGCAAGAGGCGCTCTATCGGTGCTTTGTGTATTGTATACATAAATTCAAACCTTGATTAACTGAGAAGCAGCTGAGAAGCAACTGAGAAGCAGCGCCAGCCCCGGCCCTGACAGCCCGCGTCTAGGTGGCCGCGACTTGCCGCTGGCGCACGTCCGACAGCAGGCGCGCGAATTCCTTCTTGACGACGCCGTAGCATTCGCACACATCCGCTTCCAGGCCGGCCCGATCCAGCACCGTGATATGGCCGCGCCGGTAACTGATGTAGCCATAGCCCTGCAAGCGTCCGGCCGCCTCGGTCACCCCCTCGCGCCGCACGCCGAGCATATTGGCGATCAATTCCTGGGTCATGGTCAGCTCGTTGGTCGGCAGGCGATCCAGGGTCAGCAAGAGCCAACGGCACAATTGTTGCTCGACGGAATGATGGCGGTTGCAGACGGCCGTCTGCGACATTTGCGTGATCAGGGCCTGGGTGTAGCGCAGCAAGAGGCGCATCACCGGGCCGGCCCGGTTGAATTCTTCCATCAACACGTGCGACTTGAGGCGGTAGCCGTGGCCGCCGGTCTGCACCACGGCGCGGCTGGGCGTGCTGTCGCCGCCCATGAAGAGGGAAATGCCCAGCACGCCCTCGTTGCCGACGCCGGCGATTTCAGACGAGCCGCCGTTTTCCAGCAAATAATGGAGCGAGACGATGGAGGTGGTGGGGAAGTACACGTGCTGCAATTTTCCGCCGGACTCGTAGAGCACGTCGCCCAGCGGCATCGGTATCAGTTCCAGGTGCGGCGCCAGACGCTCGAAATCGGCGTCGAGCAAGGCGGCCAGCAAGTGATTTTGGTTCGGGTCGTGCGCACGGGGCATGTCGGTGATCCTGGTTCCAGTCGTCAGCGGGGAAATAATGAAAATGGCGTCGAACGAAGTCGCCGAGGCACAGGGTAACACGTCCCCATGCCGGCCTTGAATGTAGCGTGCGCGGCAAGACGTCGTCCGTACGCTAGCGAACATAAGAATCCTGTGTACGCAAACGTACACAGTTGCGTCCAGACTTGGCTGGCTTGTTGCCATTGGATACAACGCGTCCTATCATGGAACGATTCAACCGCGCAGCATCGTTCAAGGGCCGCCATGCAAAACCTGTTCCGCAGAGTGCGTTTTTCAGTCTCGATGTCGGCCTTGATCGCCCTCGCCTGCGGCTTGGCGCTGACCGCCCTGCTGTTCGCGTCGGTGCGCCGGGTCGAATCGCAGACGCGCAAGCTGGAATTCGCGCAAGACGCCCAGTTGCGCATCGCCGCCGTGCGCAGCGGCCTGGGCGACGCGGTCGAGCAACTGATGGTGCTCAATCAACTGTTTCGCAGCGTGGGCGTGGTCAGCCGCGACCAGTTCCGCACCTTCACCGCGCCGCTGCTGCAGCGCTACCCGGAAATCGAGGCGCTCAGCTTCCAGCGCCTGATCCAGCAGCCCGACCGGCGCGCCTATGAAACGGCGATGCGACGCCGCTTCCCCGAGTTCAACATCACGGAAATGGTCGACGGACAACAGCGGCGCGCCCCCATCCGCGACAACTACACCGTCATCGACTATATCGAACCGGCCGAGGGCAACGAGGCGGCGCTCGGGCTGGACACGGCCGTCACCCGCGAATATCAGGAGGCGCGCCGCCGCTCGCGCGCCAACGGCCAGGTGGCCGCCACCGGCTTATTGCAACTGGCGCAACATAAAGGCTGGCACACGGGTTTTCTGGTGCTGGCGCCCGTCTACTGGCAGGGGGCGCCGCTCGACACCGTGGCCGCGCGCGGCCGCGCCGCCATCGGCGAGACGGCTGTCGTGTTCCGGGTCGACCACTTGATCGACACCATCCTCGGCGCCGGCGGCCTGCTGGACGCGCCCGGCATCGCGGTGAGCATTTACGCGGCCGACCGCGCCGAGGCGCGCCACCTGGCCTTCCGCAATGGCGCCCTCGCCGCCACCACCACCCCGCTCCTGCCCCTCGACTGGCTGCTGTTCGACCGCGCGCCAGCCGCCGGCGCTTCCTTCCTTGTGGCCGGCAACGCCTGGCATATACGGGTCGAACGGACCCCCGCCCTGTTCACGGCCAGCCACAATGGCTCGCTGTTCGCCCTGCTGGGCGGTATTTTGTCGAGCCTGCTAACGGCGGCCTATGTCTACGCCGTGGTGTCGCGTCAGGCCCTGCTCGAGCGCGGCATCGGCGAGCGCAGCGCCCTCGAGAGCGCCAACCTGCGCCTGGCGGAAGACCTGGCCCTGCACCTGAGCAAGGAAAAATCGTTGCGCCTGCGCGAGCGGGTGATCGAAGTGTCGGCCAACGCCATCATCATTTGCAGCGCCAGCGGGCCCGAGTATGCGATCGAATATGTCAACCCGGCCTTCCAGCGCATCACCGGCTACAGCGCCGAAGACGTCGTCGGGCGCAGCCTGGAATGCCTGCAGAGCAATGTGCAAGATCAGCAAAACATGGAAGAAATCCTGGCCGCGCTGCGCGACAAGCGCGAAGGCCATGCCCTGTTGCGCAACTACCGCAAGGATGGCAGCAGTTACTGGAACGATTTCTTCGTCGCCCCGGTGCAAGACGACGACAGCGGCGCCGTCAGCCATTTCGTGGTGGCCCAGTACGACATCACGGCCGTCATGCGCTTCGAGGCGGAACTCGAATTCCAGGCCAAGCACGACACCCTGACCGGCCTGGCCAACCGCAATCTGCTGCGCGAGCGCCTGAGCCAGGCCATCGCCGGCGCCGCCCGCGACGGCGGCCCGCTGTGGGTGCTGTTCGTCGACCTCGACCGTTTCAAGTTCGTCAACGACACCCTCGGCCACGAAGCCGGCGACGCTCTGCTGAAGATCCTGGCCGGGCGCCTGCAGGCGGCCACGCGCGAAGCCGATACGGTGGCGCGCCTTGGCGGCGACGAGTTCGTGCTGGTGCTGCCGGGGCGCGGCGACGAGGGTTTGGCGCTGCTGGAAGGCATCATGGAAGCCGTGGCGCAGCCGCTGGCCCTGCAGGAACACGAATTTTTCCTCACCTGCAGCATCGGCGTGGCGGTCTACCCGGCCGACGGCGATACGGCGGAAACGCTGACCAAGCACGCCGACATCGCCATGTACCGCGCCAAGGAGCTGGGACGCAACACCTTCCAGTTTTACAATGCGAGCATGAACCACCGCACCCTGGAACGCCTGGGCATGGAAAGCGACTTGCGGCGCGCGCTGGAGCGGGGCGAATTCGAACTCCATTACCAGCCCCAAGTGGAGTTGGGTGGCGGCGCCGTGGTCGGCATGGAGGCGCTGATACGCTGGAACCATCCGCAACTGGGCCGCATCGCGCCGGCGCTGTTCATCGGCCTGGCGGAGGAAATGGGCTTAATCATCCCGATCGGCGCCTGGGTCTTGCGCAACGCCTGCGCCCAGGCCAGGGCTTGGCAGCAGGCCGGGCTGGGGCCTTTGCGGGTGGCGGTGAACCTGTCGGCGCGCCAGTTCACCCAGAAGGCGCTGCTGGAATCGGTCGCCGACGCCTTACGGGAAAGCGGGCTGGAAGCGCGCTTCCTGGAGCTGGAATTGACCGAAAGCATGGTGATGAGCGATGTCGAACATGCGATCACCATCTTGCGCGGCCTCAAGGGCCTGGGCATCCACATTTCGATCGACGATTTCGGCACCGGTTATTCCAGCCTGTCCTATCTGCGGCGCTTCCCTATCGATGTGTTGAAGATCGACCAATCTTTCGTCAAGGATATCTGCGGCAACGACGACGACGCCGCCATCGTGCTGGCCGTCATTTCACTGGCGCACAGCCTGCGCCTGAGCGTGATCGCCGAAGGCGTGGAGACGGCCGAGCAACTGGCCTTCCTGCGGGCCCACGGTTGCGACCACATGCAGGGTTATTTCTTCAGCAGGCCGCTGGCGGCCCAGGCCTTTGAACAATTGCTGCGCGAAGGCCGCCGCCTGCCGCTGGAATGTGCCGAGACGGCCGACGCGCCTGAGCGAGCTTCAGGCGAAAATACGGACCGTTCAGGGGCGCGGGCAATCGCCTCTCAACTATAATGGGTGTTTTCGCAAAATCACACGCCAAATCATGGAATTAGCCAAGTCTTTCGAGCCCGCCGACATTGAACAATTCTGGCGCACAGAATGGGAGCACCGCGGTTACTACGCCGCCTCGCTCGATGCCGGGAAACCATCGTTCTCCATCCAGCTGCCGCCACCGAACGTGACGGGCACCCTGCACATGGGCCACGCCTTCAACCAGACCATCATGGATGGCCTGACCCGCTACCACCGCATGCTGGGCCACAACACGGCCTGGATACCGGGCACCGACCACGCCGGCATCGCCACCCAGATCGTGGTCGAACGCCAGCTGGACGCGCAAAAGATTTCGCGCCACGACTTGGGACGTGAGAAATTCGTGGAAAAAGTGTGGGAGTGGAAAGAGAAATCCGGCTCCACGATCACCGGCCAGATGCGCCGCATGGGCACCTCGCCCGACTGGAAGCGCGAATACTTCACGATGGACGCGCCGCGCTCCAAGGTCGTCACCGACGTCTTCGTGCGCCTCTTCGAGCAAGGCTTGATTTACCGCGGCAAGCGCCTGGTGAACTGGGATCCCGTGCTGGGCACGGCCGTCTCCGACCTGGAAGTCGTGTCCGAGGAAGAAGACGGCACGATGTGGTACATTCAGTACCCTCTGGCCGACGGCAGCGGCCACCTGACCGTCGCCACCACCCGTCCCGAGACGATGCTGGGCGACGTCGCCGTGGCGGTCGATCCGACCGACGAGCGCTATCTGCCGCTGCTGGGCAAGATGCTGAAACTGCCGCTGACGGACAGGGAAATCCCCATCATCGCCGACACCTATGTCGACAAGGAATTCGGCACCGGCTGCGTGAAGATCACGCCGGCCCACGATTTCAACGATTACGCCGTCGGCCAGCGCCACAATCTGGAAAAGATTTGCATCCTGACCCTGGACGCGAAGATCACGGACGACGCGCCGGCCGCGTACCGCGGCCTGGACCGTTTCGTGGCCCGCAAGAAGATGGTGGCCGACCTCGACGCGCTCGGCCTGCTGGAATCGGTCAAGCCGCACAAGCTGATGGTGCCGCGCGGCGACCGCACCGGCGTGGTCATCGAACCGATGCTGACCGACCAGTGGTTCGTGGCGATGAGCAAGCCGGCGCCGGAAGGCACTTTCTTCCCCGGCAAGTCGATCGCCGAAACGGCCCTGGAAAAAGTGGCCAGCGGCGAAATCAAGTTCGTCCCTGAAAACTGGAGCAACACCTACAACCAGTGGCTCAACAACATCCAGGATTGGTGCATCTCGCGCCAACTGTGGTGGGGCCACCAGATTCCCGCCTGGTACGACGAGGCCGGTAACATCTTTGTCGCCAAGACCGAAGCCGAAGCGCTGGCGAAAGCGCTGGCGGCCGGCAGCACGGGAGCGCTGCGGCGCGACGACGACGTGCTCGACACCTGGTTTTCCTCGGCCCTGATCCCGTTTTCGACCATGGGCTGGCCCGAGGAAACGCCGGACATCAAGGCTTTCCTGCCTTCATCGGTGCTGGTGACGGGCTTCGACATCATCTTCTTCTGGGTCGCCCGGATGGTGATGATGACCGCCCATTTCACGGGGAAAGTGCCGTTCAACACCGTCTATGTACACGGCCTGGTGCGCGATTCCAGCGGCCAAAAGATGTCCAAGTCGAAAGGCAATACGCTCGACCCTATCGATCTGATCGACGGCATCGACCTGGAAACCCTGGTTGCCAAGCGCACCACGGGCTTGATGAACCCGCGCGACGCGGAAAAGATCGCCAAGGCCACGCGCAAGGAATTCCCGTCCGGCATAGCCGCCTACGGCAGCGACGCCGTGCGCTTCACCATGGCCAGTTACGCCTCGCTGGGCCGCAATATCAACTTCGACCTGGGCCGCTGCGAAGGCTACCGCAACTTTTGCAACAAGATGTGGAACGCCACCCGCTTCGTGCTGATGAATACCGAAGGCAAGGATTGCACGCCGAACGAAGCCGAACTGTCGCAGGCGGACAAGTGGATCATTTCGCTGCTGCAACGCGCGGAATTGGACGTGGCCAAGGGCTTCGAAGACTTCCGCTTCGACAATATCGCCGCCTCCATCTATAAATTCGTCTGGGACGAGTATTGCGACTGGTATCTGGAAGTGGCCAAGGTGCAAATCCAGCACGGCGGTGAAGGCCAGCAGCGCGCCACCCGCCACACCCTGCTGCGGGTGCTGGAAGTGGTGCTGCGCCTGGCCCACCCCATCATTCCCTTCGTCACCGAGGCGCTGTGGCAAACCGTGGCCCCGCTGGCCGGCAAGACCCTGGACGCAGGCGGTGACTCGATCATGCGCCAAGCCTATCCGCTGGCCAACACGGCGAAGATCGATGAAGCGGCCGAAGCGTGGATGCAGCAATTGAAGGCGCTGACCGACGCCACCCGCAACCTGCGCGGCGAAATGCAAATCTCGCCGTCGGTGCGGGTGCCGCTGATAGTCGAGGCCGCCAATGCCGTCGACAAGGCCGCCCTGCACAGCTTTGCGCCCTATGTGCAAATGCTGGGCAAGCTGTCGGAAGTGAACATCGTCGACGCCCTGCCGGAGTCGCCGGCGGCCGTGTCCGTGGTCGGCACCACCAAGCTGATGCTGAAGGTGGAGATCGATGTGAAGGCCGAACGCGAACGTTTATCCAAAGAAATAACGCGAATCGAGGCAGAAATTGCCAAGGTTAATGGCAAATTGGGCAATGAAAGCTTCGTTGCGCGGGCGCCGGCGGCAGTGGTCGCGCAAGAAACCGAGCGTTTGCTCAGTTTCTCTGCAACGATAGAAAAAATGCGTGAACAGTTTGCTAAACTACCCATCGAATAAGAGAAATATCCCAATCAAAAACCATATTGGAGACAAAACGATGCGTACTTTAGTAAAAGCAAGCTTGCTGGCGGTCACTCTGGCGATGTCATCGGCCGCGGTCTGGGCCGATGACGCCTCCCCTGTCGGCCTGTGGAAAAACATCGACGACGTGAGCGGCAAGCCGAAGGCCCTGATCCGCATCAGCGAGAGCAACGGCGTGCTGGAAGGCAAGCTGGAAAAACTGTTCCGCGCGCCGGACCAGGATCAGGCGCCGAAGTGCGACAAATGCGAGGGCGTCAACAAGGACCAACCCATCCTGGGGCTGAAATTCATGTGGGACTTGAAAAAAGAAGGGGATGAATACGCCGGCGGCGAGATTCTCGACCCCGACAACGGCAAGGTCTACAAGAGCAAGATGCACCTGGAAGAAAACGGCAAGAAATTGAAAGTGCGCGGCTACATCGGCCTGCCCATGTTCGGCCGTTCGCAAACCTGGGTGCGCCAGGAATAAGCGGCGACTTCCCGTCCCACAACTTTGGGGTCACAACTTTGGGGTGACCCCATTTTTGCTATATACCATTGTCATTTTCAGAAGGCGACTGCTCGAATGTCAGGAGTCGGCTGCATCGACTGAAATATGTCTGGCCCGTACTCTCATGATGGACTGGCGTGTCGTACCAAAGTCACGGGCTACCTTGGCGACGGACTCCCCCGCAGCGAGACTGGCGATTGCGTCGACTTGCTGCACTTTCGTTAGCGCCGGTGGGCGGCCCAAAGTCTTCCCTTCGGCGCGCGCGCGTGCGATACCCGCCTGGGTGCGCTCTATCAATAGGTCGCGCTCGAACTCAGCAACTGCACTAAGCACGCTCATGGTCATCTTGCCCGCAGCGCTGGTCAGATCCACGCCGCCGAGCGCCAAACAATGCACGCGGACAGCATCCGCCGCCAGCAGCTCTACCGTGGCACGCACGTCCATGGCGTTACGGCCCAGCCTGTCTAGCTTGGTAACGATAAGCACATCGCCAGGCTCCAGGCGGTCGAGCAACCGAGCAAACTGGGGACGCTCAGCGGCCGCAACGCTGCCACTTATGCTCTCGCACACGATCCGACGTTTGTTAACGGCAAAGCCAGCAGACTCGATCTCGTGAATCTGGTTGTCCGTGTTCTGATCAACCGTGCTGACCCTTGCATAAATGAAAGTGCGCGACATTATGGGCAAAATCCGTACGAAATGGGAGTACCAATTGTAGGGCATGTCCGATAATACAGATACCTATTTTTCGTACATCAGAAACGTACCCTGTACGTAACCGATCGTTTTCGTACAAGTGTCGCCCTCAATAGTGTTGGCATGGTGGAACTTACCGGGCTTGCGGTGAATCGCTCTCACAGTTCGTTTCGTATATTGCGTTTTTCGTTTATTTCGATTAAAATTACCTCACGGGTGCACAATGCAACCCAAAACACAATACTTGGAGATAGCCATGACCACCGCCACCCTTGACCGCACAGTTCTTCCCGATGAGAAGGAAATTATCGCGGCTGTAGAATCAAGTCGCCAATTGGCAGCATTTCTTTCGACAAAGTTCGAGACCCAGCGCATAGAACTGGTTAACGAGACGGAACAGCGAGAAGTCATTGAAATGCCTACGTTTGCGCTACGTTTACTTGGCGAAATTCTCAGTGAACTTGCTTTGGGCAATACCGTTAAAGTGGTTCCAATTCACGCTGAACTGACCAGTCAAGAAGGTGCTGACTTGCTCAACGTTTCACGGCCTCATCTAGTGAAGCTGTTAGATGATGGTGCGTTACCTTTCACCAAAACAGGCAAGCATCGTAGGATCAAGTTCGCTGATCTGATGGCTTACAAGAAACAGCGTGAGCAAACGAGTTATTCAGCCATGGATGAGCTGGCCACGCAAGCCCAGGAGTTTGGAATGGGGTACGAATGAGGTATTCCTCGTTCACAGCTTTCTATGACGCAAATGTGCTATATCCCGCGCCGCTACGTGATTTTTTGATGCATCTTGCGCTGACTGGCGCGTACCGAGCGCGCTGGTCAGCTCTTGTCCATGACGAGTGGAAGCGTAATCTTCTCGCAAATCGCTCCGATCTTACACAAGCACAATTGGATCGGACGTCTGCATTGATGGATAAAGCTGTGCCTGACGGCCTTGTGACTGGCTATGAAAGCCTTATTGAGGGGCTCCAGCTACCAGATGTGGACGATCGGCACGTGCTTGCGGCTGCAATCAAATGTAACGCTTCCGTTATCGTTACTTTTAACCTAAAAGACTTTCCAACAAACATCCTTGGCCAGTTCAATATTGAACCCTTGCATCCTGATGATTTCATCACTGATCTTTGGGATATCGACGCAGCTGCAGTTCTCGAAGCAGCACGGCGGCAACGAGCATCCCTGAAAGCTCCTCCTCATAGCGCACGAGAATACCTCGACAGGTTATTACTGCAGAAGCTACCAGAGACCGTAAAACTTCTTTCCAGCTTCGAATTCGTGATTTGATCGTTACTACGATATCCATTCGCTGTCGTGCCAACTCCCAGGCGGCATCCGGCAGTGTCAAGACCCCTTGCTAGGCTATACGCTGTATTTCTGTTGCCACGCCGGCACCTCACTTCTGTGCATAGGAGTATTCAGCATAGTCGATGATGGTGAAGGCGGCTACTGACAAAAGTAAGTCAGGAATCGTGTGCACAGTCGCCGTCTGGGCCAACAAAATGGTGCGGTCGTCTTCTGAAAATGACAACCATGCCGGCGCAGGTGCCGGTCCAGTTGATTGGCGAAGTGTTGCCGGTCGCTGTGGCTATACGGCGCCGGGCCGCCGGTGTCGACGCCCCCTCCCCTTAACTCTTCCAGAAACGCGCGCATCGTCAATTGCTGGGCGATATTGTCGTCGGTGTAAAACTCGCCGCGCGGATTGAGGGCGTGGCCGCCCTTCTTCAACACCTCGGCCGCCAGCGGGATGTCGCCGGTGACGACCAGGTCGCCCGCCGTCAGCAGGCGCACGATTTCGCGGTCGGCCACGTCGGCCCCGGCGCCCACCTGGACGGTGCGGATGAAGCGCGAAGCCGGCACCCGCAAGCCCTGATTCGCCACCAGGGTCAGGCTCAGTTCGAGCCGCTCGGCCGCCCGGTACAGGATGTCCTTGACGGCCACCGGACAGGCGTCGGCGTCGACCCAGATTTGCAAACCCACGTCAGACGCTCCACAGTTCGCCGTTCGGGCCGGTGCGCGGCGCCGCCACGCCGAAGTGGGCGTAGGCGGCCGGCGTGGCGACCCGCCCGCGCGGCGTGCGCTGCAAGAAGCCTTGCTGGATCAGATAGGGTTCCAGCACATCTTCGATGGTATCGGCCGCCTCGCCGATGGCCGCCGCCAGGTTGCCTATGCCGACCGGGCCGCCGCCGAATTTGAACAGCACCGCTTCCAGCAGCTTGCGGTCCATCACGTCGAAGCCGACCGTGTCGACGTCGAGCATGACCAGGGCCTTGTCGGCCACGTCCTTGGTGATGTCGCCATTGCCCTTGACTTCGGCGTAGTCGCGCACGCGCCGCAGCAGGCGGTTGGCGATGCGCGGCGTGCCGCGGGCGCGCTGGGCGATTTCGCGCGCGCCGTCGATGTCGATGGGCGCCTTCAGCAGCGCGGCGCTGCGCGTGACGATCTTGGTCAATTCCGCCGCGCTATAAAACTCCAGCCGGGCGACGATGCCGAAGCGGTCGCGCAGCGGGTTGGTCAGCATGCCGGCCCGGGTGGTGGCGCCGACCAGGGTGAACGGTTGCAGATCGAGCTTGACCGAGCGGGCCGCCGGGCCTTCGCCGATCATGATATCGATCTGGTAATCTTCCAGCGCCGGGTAAAGAATTTCCTCGACCACGGGCGAGAGGCGGTGGATTTCATCGATGAAGAGGACGTCGTTCGTTTCCAGATTGGTCAAGATGGCCGCCAGGTCGCCTGGGCGTTCCAGCACGGGGCCGGAAGTCTGGCGCAGGTTGACGCCCATCTCGCGCGCGATGATGTGCGCCAGCGTGGTCTTGCCCAGGCCGGGCGGGCCGAACAGCAAGGTGTGGTCGAGCGCTTCCTTGCGCTGGCGCGCCGCCGTGATGAAAATTTCCAGCTGGCCGCGAATCTTTTCCTGCCCGACATATTCATCGAGTTGCTTGGGCCGCAGCGCCCTTTCGATCGCCTCTTCATTGGACGAGGCGGGGGCCGCGTCGATGAGACGCTGCTCGCTGAAATTATCCGTTTGAATGCTCATCGATTAACCCTTGGAGAGTGCTTTGAGCGCCAGCTTGATGCCGTCCGACACGCCGCTGCCGGCCGGCACGTTTTTCAGCGCCAGCACCGCTTCCTTGTCAGAATACCCCAAAGCGACGAGCGCGTTCAAGATATCCGATTGCGCGTCCGGCACCGCGCGCGCGCCGCCCGCGCCCAGATCGGCGCCCAGCTTGCCCTTCAATTCCAGCAGCAAACGTTCGGCCGTCTTCTTGCCGATGCCGGGCACCTTCACCAGGCGGCCCGACTCTTGCAGGGTGATCGCCTGGGCCAGCTCGGCGATCGTCAGGCCCGACAGGATGGACAGGGCCATGCGCGCGCCCACGCCGGTGATCTTGATCAACTGGCGGAACACGGCCCGCTCCTCGGCATTGCCGAAGCCAAACAGCAAATGCGCGTCTTCGCGGATCGCCTGGTGCGTGAACAGCACCACTTTTTCGCCCACATGGGGCAAATTGTAAAACGTGCTCATCGGCACGTCGACTTCATAACCCACGCCTTGGCAATCGACCAGCAATTGCGGCGGATTTTTTTCAAGCAAAATACCGGAGAGACGACCTATCATCGTGCGACCTTGTCTGGAAATGCAATGGAATGGGGACTAGCCGACCAGGCGCCCGCGCTTCATGCGCAAGCCGGCCATGCCGGGCACCAGCGCGCTGATCAACGCCAGCGCATCATGACTGTTGGCGTGACAAATGGCAACGCCGAGCGCGTCGGCCGCGTCGCTGCCGGGCAGTCCGGGCAGGGACAGAAGGCGCGAGACCATCTCTTGCACCTGTTCCTTGGCCGCCTTGCCGTGGCCGACCACGGCTTGCTTCACTTGCAGCGCCGTGTATTCCGCCACCGCCAGATCGGCGCCGACCAGCGCGCAAATGGCGGCGCCGCGGGCCTGCCCCAGCAGCAAGGTCGATTGCGGATTGACGTTGACGAAGACTTTTTCGATGGCGGAACAGTCGGGCCGGTAAGTGGCGACGATTTCCGTGATGCCCTGCAAGATGATCTTCAGGCGCGCCGGCAAATCGCCGTCGGAGACGGTCTTGATGGTGCCGGAGGCAATATAACGCAGCTTGTTGCCCTGCTTGTCGATCACGCCGAAACCTGTCGTGCGCAAGCCAGGGTCTATACCTAAAATAATCATTGCCCGATTGTACCTTTGGGCTCAGGCCGAGCGCTGACGGATTTGCAAGAAGGCTTGACGGCCATCCACAAAAGCGACAAAGCGAGACCTGACCCCATTGTTGCGGCGCCGATCAGTGGCGGAAGTGGCGGGTGCCGGTGTAGAGCATGACGACGCCGCGCTCGTTGGCCGCGTCTATCACTTCCTGGTCGCGCATGGAGCCGCCCGGCTGGATGACGCAGTTGGCGCCGGCGTCGACGACGACGTCGAGGCCGTCGCGGAAGGGGAAGAAGGCATCCGAGGCAACCACCGAACCGCTCAGCGACAGGCCGGCGTTTTGCGCCTTGATCGAGGCGATGCGGGCCGAGTCGATGCGGCTCATCTGGCCGGCGCCCACGCCCAGGGTCATGTTATTGCCGCAAAAGACGATCGCGTTCGACTTGACGAACTTGGCCACGCGCCAGGCAAACATCAAGTCTTGCAATTGCTGCTGGGTCGGTTGCAACTTGGTGACCACCCGCAAGTCGCCGATGGCGACGTTCTTGGTATCCGGCGACTGCACCAGCAAGCCGCCGCCGACGCGCTTGAAGTCCATCGCGTTCACGCCCTTGCCGAGCGGAATTTCCAGCATGCGCACGTTTTGCTTGGCGGCCAGGATCTGCTTGGCTGCCAAAGAAAACGAGGGCGCGATCAGCACTTCCACGAAGAGCTTGGCGATTTGCTCGGCGGTCGGGCCGTCCAGCTCGGTATTGAAGGCGATGATGCCGCCGAAGGCCGAGGTCGGGTCCGTCTGCAGCGCGCGCGCATAGGCTTCGGCCGCGTTGGCGCCCAGGGCCACGCCGCAAGGGTTGGCGTGCTTGACGATGACGCAGGCGGCGCTCTGGTCGAAACCGCCCAGGCTCTTCACGCATTCCCACGCGGCGTCGGCATCGGCGATGTTGTTGTACGACAGTTCCTTGCCCTGCAACTGGCGATAATTGCCCAGCGCGCCTTCGGTGGCCACCAGGTCGCGGTAAAAGGCGGCGCTCTGGTGCGGGTTTTCGCCGTAACGCATGTCTTGCACTTTTTCAAAGGCAAGGTTCAGCGTTTGCGGGTAAGCGCCGCGGCTGGCGTGTTCCTTGTCCGGCCCCAGGCTGGTCAGGTAGTTGGTGATGGCACCGTCGTATTGCGCCGTGTGGGCGAATACTTTCTTGGCCAGCATGAATTTCGTATCGTAGCCGACCACGCCGTCGGCCGCCTCGATTTCCGCCAGCACCACGCCGTAGTCGGCCGGGTCGCAGATCACCACCACGTCTTTGTGGTTCTTGGCCGCCGAACGCAGCATGGTCGGGCCGCCGATGTCGATGTTTTCAATCGCGTCTTCCAGGGTGCAACTATCCTTGGCCACCGTGGCTTGGAAGGGGTACAGATTGACCACCACCATGTCGATGGTCGGCATGTCGTGTTCGACCAGCTTCGCCATGTGCTCGGGGAAGTCGCGGCGCGCCAGGATGCCGCCATGCACTTTCGGGTGCAGGGTCTTGACGCGGCCATCCAGCATTTCCGGAAAACCGGTGTAGTCGGCCACTTCCGTGACCGGTACGCCATTTTCGGCCAGTAATTTGGCGGTGCCGCCGGTCGACAGAATGTTGACGCCGAGATTGGAGAGCGCGCGCGCGAAGTCGAGTACGCCTGTCTTGTCGGAAACGGAGATGAGAGCTTGTTTGATCATGGCGGTGGGCTAGTTGGTTGAATGTTCGGGACGGTACAGCGGGGTTTGGCCGGGCCGGGGCCGGCGCCGCCGCACAGGCGGCGCGCGCGCGGCAGGCGCCTTGCGGGGCGCTTCGCGAGGCGCTTCGCGGGGCGCTTCGCGAGGCGCTTTGCGAGGCGCTTTACAGCAAGCCGTGCTCTTGCAACTTCTTGCGCAAGGTGTTGCGGTTGATGCCGAGCATTTGCGCCGCGTGCGACTGGTTGCCGTCGGCGCGCGTCATGACGACTTCAAGGATCGGTTTTTCCACGGTCAGCACGACCATGTCATAGATATTCGACGCTTGCTGTTCGCCCAAGTCGTTGAAGTAATCTTCAAGGCTTTTCTGGACGACTTCCTGGATGCTTTCTTTACTCATTTTACGATTCATTCGGCTAATTGATGTGTCATGACGCTCGCCTCGCCCGGGTAGGGCGTGACGGCAAGCGCTCGCCTGTCTTGCTATGCCGCGATGACGTCCTCAGCGAGGCGGTATTGTAACCGTTCGCCGAAATGCCATTGCGATTCAAAAAACTGCTCGACGGCGAGCAACTGCTCGTCCGTCGATTCCAGCAAATTCATTTTTTGACGAAATTGTTCGCCGCCCGGCAAATCGCGCACATACCAGCCGATGTGCTTGCGCGCCGTGCGCACGCCGAGAAATTCGCCGTAAAACGCGTAGTGGGCGCGCAAATGCTCATCCATCAGGGTGCGCACCTCGTCCACCAGGGGCGCCGGCAACAAGTTGCCCGTGGCCAGGAAATGGGCGATTTCGCGGCAAATCCAC
The DNA here is from genome assembly GCA_003482555.1 of Janthinobacterium sp. Lineage (GTDB taxonomy): Bacteria > Pseudomonadota > Gammaproteobacteria > Burkholderiales > Burkholderiaceae_D > Janthinobacterium. The sequence goes on from DMYQ01000241.1 coordinate 15,127, forward strand.
GGCCGGCCCTGCGCCGCGCGTCCTATCATCACCGCGTCGGCGCCGGTCTGCTCGAGCACCAGGCGGGCCTTGTGCGGGGTCGTGATGTCGCCATTGGCCACCACCGGGATGCCGACCGCAGCCTTGACGGCGGCGATGGTCTCGTATTCCGCCTCGCCGCTGTAGCCGTCGGCGCGCGTGCGCCCGTGCAGTGTCAGCATGGCGATGCCGGCCTGCTCGGCGATGCGGGCGATGCGCAAGGCATTCTTGTTTTCGCGGTTCCAGCCGGTGCGAAATTTCAGGGTGACGGGCACGTCGACGGCGCTCACCACCGCGTGCAATATCTTTTCGACCAGGCTTTCATTTTGCAGCAGGGCCGAACCACACCAGCTATTGCACACTTTTTTCACCGGACAACCCATGTTGATGTCGATGACTTGCGCGCCGCGGTCGACATTGAACTTGGCGCAATCGGCCAGATCGCGCGGGTCGGCGCCCGCGATCTGCACCGCCTTCGGTTCCATTTCGCCGTCGTGGTCGGTGCGCCGCGCACTCTTTTCCGTGGCCCACAGGCGCGGATTCGAGGCCGCCATTTCCGACACGGCGTAACCGGCGCCCAACTGCTTGCACAACTGGCGGAAAGGCCTGTCCGTCACCCCGGCCATCGGGGCGACAAATACATTATTACGCAAAATATATGGGCCAATTTGCACGAGCGAAACCTGGAGGGGATGGCGGAACCTGCTATTTTAACCGAGCTTGTGCTCAAATAATAAGCACTATATTTTATCGGCCAGGCGCGAAAGGCGAGCTCGGCTGTGGTAAAAGGCGGTGCCGGCGGCCCACCCGGGTCCGACTCAAGCGCGATCAAGCGCGGTCAAGCCCGCCCAAGCCCGCCTCAAGCAAGTTCAAGCCCGCTCAGCTCAGCTCGTCGAAGGCGGCCGTGTCCAGGTGGTCGATATCGCCCCAGTTCGTCAGGCTCAGCTTGCCGTCCTCGAAGGTGAAGCGGTTGACGCTGGAATTCTTGACCTGGAAGTCGCGCGGACTGTCGAGCGACATGCCGACCGCCGCCCGGTAAGCGCATTCGAGCACGCCGCCATGGGCGACGATGGCGATGCTCTGGCCGGCGTAGCGGCTGGCCCAGCGTTCGATGCCGCCCACGGCGCGCGCATAAAACTGGCGAAAACTTTGCGCCACCCTGACCCCGGCCGGCATCACGGCGTCGATGTCGCGCGCCTGCCAGGCCGCGTACTCGAGCGGATAGCGCAGCGCTATGTCTGCATACAACATGCCTTCGAAGGCGCCGTAACAGCGCTCGCGCAACAGGGCATCGGTCTGGATGTGCAGGCGGTGATGGCCGGCCAGGGCTTGCGCCGTCTGTTTGGCGCGCTGCAAGTCGCTGGAAATGATCGCCGTCAGCGCTTCGCCGCCCAGCGCCCGTCCCAGCGCCTCGGCCTGGCGCAAACCCTCGTCGTTGAGGGCGATGTCGATGTGGCCCTGCAAACGGCGCTCGGCGTTCCACGCCGTTTCGCCGTGGCGTATCAATAATATCGTGGTGCTCATGCTTTATTTTTTCAAGGTGAAGGCCAGCTCGGGATTGAGCGAGTAGGCGCCGACCAGCTGCGTTTCGTCCAGGATGTGCCCGTACAAGGCGGCCAGCGCTTGCCGGCCGCTGAAGCGGACACCGAGTTCCAGGCGCGCCACGTCGAGCGCGTACAGCCGGAAAATGTAATGGTGAATGCGATCGTCGTTCCACGGCGGGCACGGGCCATCATAACCGTAATAGTCGCCCGCCATCGCCGCATCGGCCGCGAACCAGGCCGTGTAATCGTTCAAACCCTGGCGCAGGGTATACGTGCCGTCGTCGGGCAAGATCAAAGCCACCGTGGCGTCGGCCTTGCCGCGCGCCGTCACCTGGCTGGAAAACCGGCCTTCGGCCAGCGCGCACGGCTTGGGTGGCAAGTCGAGCAGGCTCCAGTGGAAGAATTCGCCGCGCCGCGTTTCCAGCGCCAGCCTGCGGTCGGCGCGGTTGACGTCGCCAGCCTCTTGCGGGGCGTCGCCGTCGATGCAAAACAGGGCCAGCGATTGCGTGCCGTTCGGCACCTCGTCCCAGGCCAGGTGCGGACTGCGGTTGTCCGACAGGCGCACATGCGTGAGCGGGTCGATCGCGGCGAAGGCGTTATCGACGGAAATAAGTCCGCCGTCCCGGAAAGAATCGCTCCACAGCTTCATCTGAACCCCGCTTTATAAGACTATTTTTACGGACGCCTCGCGCGGCGCGTCTGATGCGGCGCAAGAACGGCTCATTTGCCGGCTCATTTG
>DMYQ01000241.1:17497-22199 GCA_003482555.1 Janthinobacterium sp.
CGGCTCATTTGCCGGCTCATTTTCCGGCTTATTTGATGGCTTTATTTGGCGGCACTTGCAGCCAAATAGTCACCGGGCCATCGTTGGTCAGCGACACCTTCATGTCGGCCCCGAAGACCCCGGTTTCCACCACGCCATGCCGGGCGCGCGCGCGGCCCACAAAATAATCGAACAGGCGCAAGCCATCCTGCGGGCTGGCGGCCGGCGTGAACGAGGGCCGGCTGCCGGACTTGGTGTCGGCCGCCAGGGTGAATTGCGGCACCACCAACAAGCCGCCAACCACGTCGACGACGCTGAGGTTCATCTTGCCGGCCTCGTCGCCGAAGACGCGGTAGCCCAGCAACTTGGCCAGCAGCGCGTCGGCTTCCTTTTCCGTGTCGCCCCGCTCGGCGCACAGCAAGACCAGCAAGCCGGCCCCGATGGCGCCGACGGCAAGGCCGTCGACCACCACGCGCGCTTCGCTGACGCGCTGCAGCAAGCCTATCATACGCTCAGGATGACGCGCGCGAACTTGCGCTTGCCCACTTGCAGCACGAAGGTGCCGGCGTCCAGCTTCAAGGCCTTGTCGCTGATGACGACGCCGTCGACCCGCACGCCGCCCTGCTCGACCATGCGCATCGCTTCCGACGTCGACGGGCACAGGCCGGACTGTTTCAGCAGTTGCCCGATGCCCTGCGGCGCGCCGCCCAGGGCGATCTCGGCGACATCGTCCGGGATGCCGCCCTTGGAGCGGTTGACGAAGTCGGCCAGCGCCTCGTCGGCCGCCTGCTGCGAATGGAAGCGGGCCACGATTTCCTGCGCCAGCGCGACCTTGACGTCGCGCGGATTCTTGCCGCCCTCGACTTCCGCCTTCAATTGCGCCAGCTCGGCGATCGAACGGAAGGACAGCAATTCGTAATAGCGCCACATCATGACGTCGGAAATGCTCATCAGCTTGGCGAACATGGTGTTGCCCGGCTCGGTGATACCGATGTAATTGTTTTTCGACTTGGACATTTTTTCAATGCCATCCAAGCCTTCCAGCAGCGGCATGGTCAAGATGCACTGCTGTTCCTGGCCGTATTGCTTTTGCAGTTCGCGCCCCACCAGCAAATTGAATTTCTGATCCGTGCCGCCCAGTTCCAGGTCAGCCTTCAGGGCCACCGAATCGTAACCCTGCATCAAGGGATAGAGGAATTCATGCACCGAGATGGGCACGCCTTCCTTGAAGCGCTTGGTGAAGTCGTCGCGCTCTATCATGCGCGCCACCGTGTAGCGGGAAGCGAGCGCTATCATGCCGCGCGCGCCGAGCGGATCCGACCATTCCGAGTTGTAGCGAATTTCCGTCCTGGCCCCGTCCAGCACCAGCGACGCTTGCGCGAAGTAAGTCATGGCGTTGATTTCGATCTGCTCCCTGGTCAGGGGCGGGCGCGTGATGTTGCGCCCGGACGGATCGCCTATCATCGAGGTGAAATCGCCGATCAAGAAGATCACCTGGTGGCCCAGGTTTTGCAGTTGGCGCAACTTGTTCAAGACCACCGTGTGACCCAGGTGCAAATCGGGCGCGGTCGGGTCCATGCCCAATTTGATACGCAGGGGAACATTGCTCAACTCCGAGCGCGCTAATTTTTGCGCGAATTCGCTTTCGATCAATAGTTCGTCAACGCCGCGCTTGGTGATGGCGAGCGCTTCTTGTACCCTGTCCGACAGTGGTAGTGCGGCGGACGCGGCGGCGGCCTTCTTGGATGATGCGGTGGTCTCGGTGGTGGTGGTCATGGGTTCACTAATGGGTTCACTAAAGCGCGTCGAAAGAAAAAGCGAAAAATCGCAAAAAGGGAGCGGGCTGCCAGAGTTTGTTATAATCACCGATCCCATCAATCTTGCCGGATGAAAACGAAACATAATAACAACAATAAAGAGCACATCGTTCAAGCGGCAAATTTTAACTGATTGCATGAACCCTAACCATAAATTCACGAGCTCACGCTTGTACTCCCGGCTGGTTTCGACGCGCAAAACGCGCATTGTCAGCGCTTCGGCGCTGCTGTTGGCGGTGTGCGCTTTCGGCGCCGCCGGCGTCGTCCCGCTCGCTCCCGACGCCTCGGATCTGCCCGTCAAATCCGTCGCCGAAGACCTGGCCCTGCCGAACCTGTCCTCGCAACTGTCCACGCTGGAAGGGCAGGATCAAAAATTCATCCACGAAGAAAAGATCCGCGGTGGCGATACCCTCGCCGCGCTGCTGACCCGTCTCGGCGTGGACGACGCGGCCGCCGCCACCTTCATCAAGACCGACAAGATCGCCCACGGCGTCATGCAGTTGAAACCCGGCAAGCGGGTACAGGCGCAGACGAGCGAAGACGGCCATCTGCAATGGTTGCGCGCCACCCTGGTCGACGCCAAGGGCATCCCGATCCAAAACATCCTCGTGTCGCGCAAGGGCGACACCTTCGTCGCCACGACCAAGGCCGTGCAGCTTGAACGGCGCGTCGAAATGCACGCCCGCAACATCACCTCGACCCTGTTCGCGGCCACCGATTCCAGCCCGGACGGCGTGCGCCTGCCGGACAGCATCTCGGCCCAGATCGTCGAAATGTTTGCCACCAATATCGATTTCCGCGGCGACTTGAAGCGCGGCGACCATTTCAATGTGGTCTACGAAACCTTCTGGCAAGACGGCGAAATGGTGCGCGCCGGCCGCATCCTGGCCGGCGAATTCACCAACCGCGGCACCACCTACCAGTCGGTCTGGTTCGAAGATCCGGCCAGCAAGCAGGGCGGCGGCTACTACAGCTTCGACGGCAAGTCCCTGAAAAAAGCCTTCCTCAAATCCCCGCTTGAATTTTCCCGTATTTCCTCCGGTTTTTCGATGCGCCTGCACCCGATTTCCGGCGAGTGGAAGCAGCACAAGGGCGTCGATTTCGCGGCCCCCATCGGCACCCCGATCCATGCCTCCGGCGACGGCGTGGTTGAAATGGCCGGCGTGCAAAACGGTTACGGCAATATCGTCGTGCTCAAGCACTGGGCGAATTATTCGACCGCCTACGCCCACATGAGCGGCTTCGCTGCCGGCCTCAAAAAAGGCATGAAAGTAAGCCAGGGCGACGTCATCGGTTACGTCGGCATGACGGGTTGGTCGACCGGCGCCCATTTGCACTACGAATTCCGCGTCAACAACGAAGCCAAGGACCCGATGACCGTCAACGTGCTGGCCCAGGCACCGCTGTCTTCCGCCGAGTTGAGCCGCTTCCGTCTGGTGTCGAACGATATGAGGCACCGCTTCACCCTGCTGCGCCCCACCGATACGGCCCTGGCCGCCCGCTAGTCCGCGGTTTCCAGTGGCGCCAGCCGCCCGCGTCGATCGACGCGTGGCGGCGCCCCTTCCCCCTCATGTAAAAGACTATCGCCTCGCGGGCTTGCGCGCGCCCGTTTGCGCCGCGCGGCGTTACCAGTAAAACCGTTGGCCAGTAAAACGCGCACAAGGCCACGCCCTCAGGCAAAATACGCTTTCGCACTCATTGAGCAAGGACAAGCGCATGGCTATTTATATCGGATTGATGTCGGGCACCAGCCTGGATGGCGTCGATGGCGCCCTGGTCGATTTCGCACCCGACAGCACCCACACCCTGGCCGCCGCCTACCTGCCGTTTCCGGACGCGCTGCGGGCCGACCTGATGGCGCTGCAAAGCGCCGGCCCGAATGAAATCGAGCGCGAGGCGCTGGCCGCCAATCTGCTGGCGCGGCGCTACGCCGACTGCGTCGAGGCGCTGCTGGCCGAGGCCGGCCTGGGCGGCGCCGCCGTGTGCGCCATCGGCGCCCACGGCCAGACCATACGCCACCGCCCGGAACTCGGTTACACGCGCCAGACCAACAATCCAGCCCTGCTGGCCGAGTTGAGCGGCATCGACGTGATCGCCGACTTCCGCAGCCGCGACGTGGCGGCCGGCGGCCAGGGCGCGCCCCTGGTGCCGGCCTTTCACCAGGCCCAGTTCGGCAAAGCGGGGCAAACCCGGGTCGTCGCCAATATCGGCGGCATCGGCAATATCAGCGTGCTGCACGGTGACGGCAGCGTGATCGGTTTCGACACCGGTCCCGGCAATGTGTTGATGGATGCCTGGATCAGCCGTCACAAGGCGCGCGCCTACGACGCCGACGGCGCCTGGGCCGCCAGCGGGACGAGCATCCCGGCCCTGCTGGCGGTCTTGCTGGAAGAACCCTACTTTGCGCTGGCGGCGCCAAAAAGCACCGGTCGCGACCTGTTTCACCTGGAGTGGCTCGACGCCCGCATGGCGCCCTTTGCCGGCGCCGCCCCGGTCGACGTCCAGCGCACGCTGACGGCGCTGACAGCCCTCACGCTGGCGCGCGCGATCCTGGAATACGGGCCGCGCGCCGATGCCGTCTACATCTGCGGCGGTGGCGCCTACAACGCCACTTTAATGGGCGAACTGGTGGCGGCCCTGGGCGGACAGGCGACGGTGGAATCGACGGCCGCGCTGGGCGTGCCGCCGAACCGGGTCGAGGCGCTGGCCTTCGCCTGGCTGGCCCAGCGCTTCACGCAGCGGGCGGCCGGCAATCTGGCGGCGGTGACGGGGGCGCATGGCGGAAGAGTGCTGGGCGCGCTATATCCGCGCTGACGAGGGACGAAGAAAACGAACGAAAAAATGGACGAACGGAAGCGGCGGTTGTCCGGAAGGCATACGCCGGAAGGCATACGCCAGAAGGCATA
>DMYQ01000136.1:0-2261 GCA_003482555.1 Janthinobacterium sp.
TCATTGGGGAGGCGAACTATAGCCAAATCCCGCCCGGTAAGCAAGCTTTATCAGGGGAAATTGTCCACGGGGGCGTAAAATGGCTGCTTTCCCCGCTTTTAAAGCCCGTCATGACCATCCTGCTCTCCACCCTCAATGCCCGCTACACCCACGCCTCGCTGGGTTTGCGCTATCTATTGGCGAACATGGGAGCGCTGCAGGAACAAACCCGCCTGCAGGAATTCGTGATCGGCACCAAGACCACCGAGATCGTCGAACGCATCCTGCTCAAGCAGCCGCGCATCGTCGGTTTCGGCGTATATATATGGAACGTCGAGGAAACCACCAAGGTCGTCGCCATGCTCAAGCGCGTGGCGCCGGAAGTGATCGTCGTGCTGGGCGGGCCGGAAGTCTCATATGAGCCGGGTGAGCAAGCCATCGTCCAGGCGGCCGACTACCTGATCACCGGCTGGGGCGACGTGACGTTTCCCAAGCTGTGCGGCGAGATCTTGAACGGGCCCAAGCCGCTCATGAAGATCCACGCCGGCGTGCAGCCGCCGATGGCGGAACTGAAACTGCCCTACTCCCTCTATACGGACGACGACATCAAGAACCGCACCCTGTACGTGGAAGCGTCGCGCGGCTGCCCTTTCAAGTGCGAATTCTGCCTGTCCGCGCTGGACAAGACGGCCTGGCCCTTCGGCCTCGATCCCTTCCTGGCGGAGTTGGAGGCGCTGCACGCGCGCGGCGCGCGACTGTTCAAATTCGTCGACCGCACCTTCAACCTGAACATCAAGACCAGCCTGAAGATCATGCAGTTCTTCCTCGATAAGCTGGAAGCCAATCCCGACGATCCCGTCTACGCCCACTTCGAACTGGTGCCCGACCATCTGCCGGACGCGCTCAAGGAAGGCATCAGCAAATTCCCGCCCGGCGCGCTGCAATTCGAGATCGGCATCCAGAGCTTCAACCCCGCGGTGCAAGCCCTGGTCAGCCGCAAGCAAGACAATCAGAAGGCGGCCGAAAACATCCGCTGGCTGATCGAGCACTCGCACGCCCACTTGCACGTCGACCTGATCGCCGGCCTGCCGGGCGAGGACGTGGCCAGCTTCGCCATCGGCTTCGACAAACTGGTGGCGCTGAAGCCGCACGAAATCCAGTTCGGCATCCTGAAACGCCTGCGCGGCACGCCCATCATCCGCCACACCGCCGCCTATGGCCTGGTGTTCGATCCGCATCCGCCCTACACTATCCTGGCCAACAGCGAGATCGACTTCATGACCATGCAGCGCCTGGTGCGCTTCGCCCGCTACTGGGACCTGGTGGCCAACTCGGGCCGCTTCGCCAACACCGTCCTGGCCGTGATGGGCGCGGCGCCCTTCGAGAACTTCATGGCCTTTTCCGACTGGCTGTACGCGAAGACCGACGCCACCCACCGCATCGCCCTCGATCGCCTGGCCGGCCTGGTCTCGCAATGGCTGCAGACGCGCGGCATGGGCGTGCTCGAAGCGAACCTGCTGCTGGCCAGCGATTACGCCGGCCGCAATGACTCCGGCACGGCCAAGGCGAAGACGCCGGCGGCGGCCGCGGGCGCCTTGGTCGCGGGTGCCGCCGCGCCACTTCCGGCGCGCCAGGCCCGCCATCTGGCCGCCTGAACGACTGGCTCAAAGAACAACGGTGGCGGCGCGGCCGAATCTCCCTTAAACTGACCGCATGCCACTTTCACAAGAGCCTACCCTCACTCTCAGCCCCGGCGCCGAGGCGCAGTCCGTCAGCGCCAGCGGCACCTGGCAAGTCCACGCCCTGGCCCAGGGCGATGCCATGAAAACCCTCAGCGCCCAGCTCACGCCGTTGCGCGGCAAGGCCGGCGTGGCCTGGGATTTGAGCCGGATCGAAAGCCTCGACCATATCGGCGCCCAGCTGTTCTGGAATACCTGGGGCAAGACCCGGCCCCAGAGCCTGCGACTGGCGCCGACCCAGGAAGAATTCTTCAAACGCATCGAGCAGGCCGGCAACCTGGAAGTGCCGCGCGCCCGTGTCCAGCGCCTGACCTCGGTGATGGTGCTCGGCTTCGCCATGCTGTCCTTCTTCGAACATCTGCTGAGCTTCACCACCCTGGTCGGCCAGGTCACGCAAGACATCGGCCGCTTTGCGCGCCGACCGCTGCAGGGGCCATGGCGCGAAATTTCAGCCAACATCTTCCACGCCGGCTTCCAGGCCCTCGGCATCACCGCTCTGGTCGGCTTCCTCATCGGCGTGGTCCTGTCTTACCTGTCGGCGCA
>DMYQ01000136.1:2338-4356 GCA_003482555.1 Janthinobacterium sp.
CCGCTGCTGGCGGCGATCCTGGTGGCGGGCCGCTCCGGCTCCTCGATCACGGCGCAACTGGGTGTCATGCGCGTCACCGAGGAACTCGACGCCATGCTGGTGATGGGCATCTCGCACGGCTTCCGCCTGGTGCTGCCGAAAGTGCTGGCCCTGGCGATCTCGATGCCGCTGCTGGTGATCTGGACCGACGCCATGGCCCTGATCGGCGGCATGGTCGCGGCCAAGATCGAACTCAATCTGTCGGCCCGCTACTTCATCCAGAAACTGCCCGACGCCGTGCCGCTGGCGAACTACATGATAGGCCTGGGCAAGGGCTGCGTCTTCGGCACCCTGATCGCGCTGGTGTCCTGCCACTTCGGCCTGCGCATCAAGGCCAACACGGAAAGCCTGGGGCGCGGCACCACTACCTCCGTCGTCACCGCGATCACCGTCGTGATCCTGGCCGACGCCGTGTTCGCGGTGGTCTTCAACGGCGTGGGGTTCTGATGGCGGAAGTGAGCGCATCCTGCGGCGGCGACAGCGCATTCAACTTGGACGGCGACGCCCCCGTGGTCGACATCACCAATCTGTGGACCAAGTTCGGCCGCACCGTCGTGCACCAGGACTTGAACCTGGCCATCGTGCGTGGCGAAATCCTGTCCATCGTGGGCGGCTCCGGCACCGGCAAGACCGTGCTGCTGCGCCAGATGCTGGGCCTGGAGCGCCCCACGCGCGGCTGCGTGCGCGTGTTCGGCGAAGACATCAGCCAGACCGATTCGGCCCGGTTGCAGCAGTTGCGCAACCACTGGGGCATGCTGTTCCAGCAGGGCGCGCTGTACTCCGCGCTGACCGTCTTCGACAACGTCGCCCAGCCGATGCGCGAGCTGCACGCCCTGCCCGAAGACCTGGTGCGCGACGCCGTCCTCCTGAAGATGAACATGGTCGGACTGGGCGCGGAACACGCCAACAAGATGCCGTCCGACCTGTCCGGCGGCATGGTCAAGCGGGTCGCGCTTGCGCGCGCGCTGGCGCTGGAGCCGAAGCTGCTCTTCCTCGACGAGCCGACGGCCGGCCTCGACCCCGACCTGTCGGACAGCTTCGTCGCCCTGATCCAGTCGCTGCACCGCGAACTGGGGCTGACCGTGGTGATGGTCACCCACGACCTCGACACCCTGTTCGCGCTGTCGACGCGGATCGCGGTGCTGGCCGAAAAGCACGTGATCGCGATCGGCCCGACGCGCGAGGTGATCCGCTTCGACCATCCCTTCATCAAACAATTTTTTCTCGGCGAGCGCGGTCAGCGCGCGCTGGCGGTGTTCGACGAACGCCGCACTGGCCAGAAAACGGAGCATTAATGGAAAACAGATCGCATGCCTTGATGACGGGGTTTTTTACCATCACCCTGCTGGTGGCGGCCGTGCTGTTCGGCGTCTGGTTCAACCGCGACCGGGTCGAGCGGGTGCCCTACCTGATCGCCACCACCCTGTCGGTGCCGGGCCTGAACCCGCAGGCGGCCGTGCGCTACCGCGGCCTGGAAGTGGGCAAGGTCGACGCCATCGACTTCGACCCGCGCGTGACGGGCCAGATCCTGGTGCACATCAGCGTCAACCCGGACACCCCGGTGACACAGAGCACCTTCGCCAGCCTGGGTTACCAGGGCGTCACCGGGATCGCCTACGTCCAGCTCGACGACGAGCAGCTCAACTCGCCCCGCCTGGCCAGCAGCGCCGAGCGCCCGGCCCGCATCGAACTGCGGCCCGGCTTTCTCGACCAGCTTGAAAAGCGCGGCAAAAAAATCCTCGACCAGACCGAGCTGGCCACCACCAAGGTGAACGAACTGCTCAGCCCCGCCAACCAAAAGACCATGCTGGCCGCCTTCGACGAGGTGGGCCGCGCGGCGCGCGAATTCGGCGCCATCCCGAAACAACTGGGTCCGACCCTGGAACAACTGCCGGCGCTGACCAAACAGACGCGGCACAGCCTGGACGCGGTCGCCTCCGCCGCTGCCGACGTCAGCAAACTGGCCCGCAACTGGGACA
>DMYQ01000075.1 GCA_003482555.1 Janthinobacterium sp.
CAGCTCAGTTCCAAGTGCGCATCAAACCGACGGCCAAGCCTTCCAGCGCAAACTCGTCAGCCTCGGGATCGACGCGGATGATCTTGAAGTCGGGATTCTCCGGCAGCAGTTCGATCAGCGAACCGGTTTTCCGGTAGCGTTTGACGGTCACGTCGTTGCCGATGCGGGCCACGACGATCTGGCCATTCTTGGCGCTGTCGATTTTTTTCACGGCCAGCAAATCGCCGTCCATGATGCCGGCGTCGCGCATCGACTCGCCGCGCACCTTCAGCAGATAATCGGGGCGGGCCGAAAACAGGGCCGGGTCGACGCTGTAGTTCGCTTCCACGTGTTCCTGCGCCAGCATCGGCGAGCCGGCGGCGACGCGCCCGATCAGGGGCAGCGACATCATCAGCGCGGCCGGCACGCGCGGCGCGGCCGGCGCCACGGACGCGCCGATCAGGCGGATGCCGCGCGAGGTGCCCGGCGAAATTTCAATCGCGCCCTTGCGCGCGAGCGCCTGCAAATGCTCTTCGGCCGCGTTGGCCGACTTGAAACCCAGTTCGCTGGCGATCTCGGCGCGGGTCGGCGGGAAGCCGGTGTTCTCGATCGCATCCTTGATCAGATTAAGAATTTGTTCTTGCCGTGCGGTGAGCTTGATCATTGGTCGCGCATAGTGAAATGCTGTCTATATAAACAGTCTGTATTTTTGTACAGTATCGGCGCCAATGCAAGGGTATTTCCGCAATTTCGCGAAATAATGGGGGAAAACGGTGCCGCCGGCCTAGAATTTGTCGACAGGCCCCGTCTTCCCATCCTTGACGCGGGTCAAAAAGACCCGTTCCATGCCTTGATGGTCGCTGGCGCTGAAGGCGACGGGGATGCCGCCCAGCGTCATGGCTAGCCGTTCCAGCGCGTGCAGCAAGCCGGCCCGGCTGGGATCGCCGCCGCAGCGCTTGAGTGCTTCCACCAGCACCAGGGCGTCGGCGTAACCTTCCAGCGAGCCGTAGTTGCGGGCGGCGGGCGCCACGTCGGCCTGGTATTGCTTGACCAGGGGATTGGCGACGTCGTCGGGCGAAGGCATCACCTGGCTGATGACGACGTCGTCGGCGGCGGCGCCGGCGTGCTTGATGAATTCGCTGGTGCCGATGAAGGAGACGGTCAGGAAGCGCGTCTTGACGCCGGCCGCCCTGGCCTTTTTGACCAGCGCCGCCAGCGGCCGGTAGGTGCCGATGAAGATCACCGCCTCTGGCGCCAGGAGCTTGATGCGTTCCAGGCCGGCGTCGACGTCGAGCGTATTGCGCGGATAGCGCACTTCCATGGTCGCGCTCAAGTGGCGCTTTTGCAGGGCGCGGGCGACCCCGGCCTTGCCAGCCTCGCCGAATTCGTCGTCCTGGATGAAGAGGGCGATCTTTTTCAGGCCCAGCGTACCGTTCAGGTAAGCTACCAGGGCTTCGGTTTCATCGAAGTAAGAGGCGCGTAAATTGAACACGACCGGGTTCACGGGGGCGCGCAGGAACTCGGCGCCCGTGAATGGAAACAGATAGGGGACCCCGGCCTTGGTCGCGATCGGCACGGCCGCCGTCGAGGTGGGCGTGCCGACGTAGCCGAACAGGGCGAATACCTTGTCGGTGTCGATCAGGGCGCGGGTGGCCTTGGCCGATTGCTGTGGATCGTAGGCGTCGTCGACGCTGACGAGGGTGATGGCGCGGCCGTTGACGCCGCCGGCCGCGTTCACCTTGTCCAGGTAGGCGTTGGCGCCGGCCCGCAATTGCAGGCCCAGGCCGGCCGCCGGTCCGCTGGTCGCGTTCGCCATGCCGATCTTGATGGCGCGCGCCGTCACGCCGACGTCGGCGCGCGCCGTCAACCACGCCGCGCAGCACAGCAGCGCCAGGATCAGCTTTCGTATTTGCATGTCGCTCTCCGCCGACAAAGGTTGGTGCATCTGCCTCGGAGTATCCCGAAGGCTGGCCCGCTTGTCAAATGTTCAATGGGGGGCGGGCGATGAAGTGGGATTTCTATTTGACGCGGGCGCCGGAACGAGACTTCAGAAACGCGCAAATCCTCGCGCCCGGCGCCGCGTGGTCGGCCAGTTCGCATTCCCACACGGTGAGCACGTTCCACCCCATTGCCGACAGCGCGGCGTCGTTGCGTTCGTCGCGCTGGCGATTTCCCAGCAGTTTCAGCGACCAGAAATCGATCCGCGACTTGGGCATGCGCGCATTGCCGCGGTGCGGATGCGCGTGCCAGAAGCAGCCGTGGACGAAGATCACCTTGTGTCGCCCCGGGAACACCAAGTCCGGCTTTCCCGGCAGCTTGGCCACGTGCAAGCGGTAGCGATAACCGGCCCCGAACACCAGGCGCCGCACCAGCATTTCCGGCTTGCTGTCCTTGCCCCGCACCCGGGACATGATTTCGCTTCTCCTCTTGACGTCCACCGAGTCAGTCACAGCCGTTCCCCGCCATCCCCGCGCACTCCATTCCAGGTCGCGGCGCGGTTTCCGCGCAAGATGGAGCGGGCGCCGTTGGCGAGAGTAAGGGCCGGGGCGGCGCCGATTTCCAGCGGAATTTATTGGCGAAGCCGGGGCCGGCTTCCTTGGATGCTGTATATAAATACAGTACAATGATGGGGGGGGGTGCAGCGGCACCCGCTTCGCGGTGCTTTATACTACGACAAACTTGGCGGACCGCGCTCGTCACTTGGGGCGGCCGCGCCGCGCGGTTCTTCGCGCAAGAAAATCATCATCACCGGAAAAGTAGAGCTTTGAATAAGTCCCGTATCCAATGCCTGTCCCGGCGCGCCCGGCGCGCTTACATCCAAGGTCGGAGCGCCACCGCGTTCCGCTCCAGCACCCACTTGGCGAAGGCGCGCCATGCGGCTTGAATCGATTGAATTGTTCGCCGGCGCAGGCGGCCTTGCCATGGGTTTTTCCGGGCAAAACGTGGGCCATCGCGCCGTCGTCGAGTGGAATCCGCACGCTTGCGAAACGCTGCGCAACAATAAATTGAAGTTGGTCGCTCCAATGAGTCATTGGCCGGACGTGACCGAGGGCGATGTCCGAAACTTCCTGTATGGCGCTCATGCGGGCTTGGACTTGGTCACCGGCGGACCGCCTTGCCAACCCTTTTCGATGGGTGGCAAGCATGGCGGTTTTCTGGATGAGCGCGACATGTTCCCGCAGGCGATACGCGCGGTGCGCGAGGTTCGGCCACGCGCGTTTGTCTTCGAGAACGTGCGCGGCTTGACGCGGGCCGCCTTCGACAGCTATTTCAACTACATCTTGTTGCAGCTTGAATACCCGTCCCAGAAACCGAAGGTCGGGGAAGAGTGGTTGGATCATTTGGCCAGGCTTGAACGCCACAAGGCGAAGGGAGCGAAAAGCGAGTACCGGGTGAAAAAACAATTGGTCAACGCGGCGAACTTTGGCGTGCCGCAAAAGCGGATGCGCGTGTTCATCGTCGGCTTTCGCGAAGACCTCGGCCTGGACTGGACCTTTCCCGCCGAGACGCATAGCCACGACGCCTTGTTGCTGTCCCAGTGGGGCAGTGGCGACTATTGGGAGCGCCACAAGGTCGCCAAAAAAGCCCGTCCGGCCCGAGCGGAAGGCTTGGAGCGTAAACTCGGCGCCTTGGCCGACGCCGATCCCGCCACGCTGGCGCTACCGTGGGAAACCGTGCGCGACGCCATCTCCGACTTGCCGGACCCGGAAAAGCATCCCGGCCGCGAAACGGTCCAGGCGCACAAGTTTCAACCCGGCGCCCGGTCATACGCCGGGCACACCGGCAGTCCGATGGACGAGCCGGCGAAAGCCTTGAAAGCGGGCGACCATGGCGTGCCCGGCGGTGAAAACATGCTGCGCCGGCATGACGGTTCGGTGCGTTACTTCACGGTGCGGGAGTCGGCGCGCATCCAGACCTTCCCGGACAGCTTTATTTTTGAAGGGTCGTGGTCGGAAACCATGCGCCAACTGGGTAATGCGGTGCCGGTCAAATTGGCGGCGGTTGTCGCCAACGGCGTATGCGAGTTGTTGCGGCGCCCTTGAGTGGGCTGGCGGTGGCTCGGGCGTTTCCTCCCGGGCCGCTCACGGCGTCACTTCTTCTCCGTAGGGATAAGCCTTCGTCGTTTTATAGAGCACCATGCCGTAGCTGATGACGGCCCCCTTCCATCCGGCGCCAAGAAAGCTTACCGCCGCTTGCAGCAAACCGCGGGCGTCGTGTTTTACCTCGTTCAGCTTGATGTGGCGCGACAAGTCTTCGGCCGGCACCGCGTAGCGGAACACGTAGGGAAGCCGCGCTTTCATTTGCGCGAGCAAGACCGCGAGTTCGACGCCGCCGGCGGCGTCCAATGAAAGCAGGATAGGGAAGTCGGCGACAATCGGAAAGCGCGTGTCGAACCAGCCGGGTTTGGTGGTGTCGCGATTTTGGCCGGGATCTTTCGGCCCGAAGCCGGCGCCGTTCCACATGTTCGCGTGCTTCTTTTTGAACATGGAGATGAGTAAGTCTTCGTTGGCGGCCGTGCCCATGCTTTTGTCGAGCAACAGCGCCTTGTATCCCACGCGACACGGGTCGATGCCGCGGCGTCCCTTGAGTTTTTCAAAATGCTGGGACAATCGGTCGGCGACGTCGTTTGCCTTCCCCTGGTACACGGGCGCGCCGTCGTAGTGCAGCACGTACACGCCTTGGCGGCAGTCCTCCTGGCTTTGTAGCAGCGCGAGTTCGGCCAAGGCCGCGTCATTGATGGTCGACTCGGCCATGCCGTCCAGCCTTTCCATCAATTGCATCGACACGGTCTGAAGAAAATCGAAGAC
>DMYQ01000042.1:0-8187 GCA_003482555.1 Janthinobacterium sp.
TTGCGCGCGGTCGCGGCCGATCCGCTGTCGGCGCTGGAAAAAGACGTCGCCTATTTCCTCGGCAAGAAGGGGCATATCGTCGCCCGCGCCGAAGGCACAGGCCACGACATCAGCGACAAGGGCCGCGAATCGCTGCTCGATATCGGCAACCTCGGCCTGTAAACGACGGGAGCGCCCGCCGCGCCCCGCCATCGTCCCACCCCCGCATAGAAAGTCGCCATGGAAAAACCCATGATCTGGTCGGCCCACGAGCTCTCCATGACCGTCCTGATGACGCCCGACATGGCCAATTTTTCCGGCAATGTCCACGGCGGCACCATCCTGAAATATCTCGACAGCGTCGCTTACGCCTGCGCCAGCCGGTATTCCGGCAGCTACGTCGTCACCCTGTCGGTCGACCAGGTCTTGTTCCTGCAACCGATACACGTGGGCGAACTGGTGACTTTCCTGGCATCCATCAATTACACGGGCAATACCTCGATGGAAGTGGGTATCCGGGTGGTGACGGAAAACATCCAGCAGCGCCTGGTGCGTCACGCCAACAGCTGTTATTTCACCATGGTTGCCGTGGATGCCGAGCGCAAGCCGGTCGCGGTGCCGGCCCTGGAATTGCAAACGCCCGAGCAGGAATTGCGCTTCGCCCAGGCGAAATTGCGCAGGCTGTCGCGCCGCGCCGCCAGCGGCGCCAAGTAAGCGCCAAGTAAGCGCGGTCAGGCGAACCCGGGCGAAGCCGGGCGGCGGCGCGTGTCGGCCCGTTCAGCGCGCCACCAGGCGCGCATGCGGCTGCGGCGGCGCTGGCGCCAGGCGGCGGCCCTCGCGCAACAGTTCCTCGAACTGGGCGGCGGGCAGGGGGCGGCTGAAATAATAGCCCTGCATGTCGTCGCAGCCGTGGCGCCGCAGATAGTCCAGTTGCGCCTCCGTTTCCACCCCTTCGGCGATCACGCGCAGCTTCAGGTTGTGCGCCAGCGCGATGATGGAAACCACGATGGCGGCGTCGGCCGCCTCGCTGGCGATGTCGTTGACGAAAGTGCGGTCGATCTTCAAGACGTCGATCGGGAAACGGCTCAGGTAGGCCAGGCTGGAATAGCCGGTGCCGAAATCGTCGATCGCCAGTTGCACCCCCAGCGCCTTCATGGCCCGCAACTGGCCCAGCGCCTGCGCGATGTCGCCCATGAACAGGCTTTCCGTTAATTCCAGTTCCAGGCAGTCCGGCTCCAGGCCGCTGTCGGCCAGGGCGGCGGCGATCGAATCGACCAGATTGGCTTCGTTGAATTGGCGCGCCGACAGGTTCACGGCCATGCGCAGCCGGCCCAGACCGGCCGCGCGCCAAGCCTGGTTCTGGGCGCAGGCGGTGCGCATCACCCAGGCCCCGATCGGCACGATCAGACCGCTTTCCTCGGCCAGCGCGATGAAGCGGTTCGGCGCCACCATGCCCAGTTCCGGGTGNNTGCCAGCGGATCAGCGCCTCGACGCCGATCACGCGCCCGCTCTTCAAGTCCACCTGGGGCTGGTAGTGCAGCACGAATTCGCCGCGCTCGAGCGCGCAGCGCAGGGCGCCCTCGATGCGCAGCCGTTCGCGCGCTTCCTCGTTCATCGCCGGCAGGTAAAACTGGACATTGTTGCGCCCCTGTTTCTTGGCGCAATACATGGCCGCGTCGGCCTGTTCGATCAAGTCGTGGGCGGCGTCGGCCGGCGCGTGGCAAGCCACCCCGACGCTGCAAGTGACGACGAATTCCTTGCCCTCCAGCGCCACCGGCTGCGCCACGGCCCGCATCAGGCGCCGCACCACGTCGATGTCGAGGGTGTGGCTGCCCCGTTCGCCCAGGATGGCGACGAATTCGTCGCCCGACAGGCGCGCCACCGTGTCGTCTTCGCGCACGCAGGCTTGCAGGCGGTTGGCCACGGTTTGCAGCAGCAAATCGCCGGCCTTGTGGCCCAGGCTGTCGTTCACGAACTTGAAGCGGTCCAGGTCGATCAACAGCACCCACAGCGCTTCGCCGGCGGCTTCGGCGCGCGCCGTCGCCTGCTCCAGGCGCTCGCGCAGCAGGGCGCGGTTGGGCAAGCCGGTGAGCACGTCGTGGTCGGCGATGTGGCGGATGCGCTGCTCGGAGAGTTTGCGCTCGGTGATGTCGGCGCCCGTCCCGCGGTAACCCTTGAATTCGCCGCGCTCGTCGAACAGGGGCTCGCCATTGATGCTCAGCCAGCGCGTCTGCCCATGGCGGTCGGGGCTGGCATATTCCAGGTTGGCGAAGGGCAGGTGGGCGCGCACCGTGGCGATGTGGGCCCGGCCCCAGTGCGAGTTGCGCATCTCGGGGTGGTTGTCCCAGCGCGTCAAGCCCAGGAAGCGCTCCATCGGCATGTCCGATTTATCGCTGAAGCCGCTCGTGATATTGGTGAAGCGAAAGTGTGTGTCTTGCTCCCAGTACCAGTCCGAGGACAGGGCCAGCAAGCGCCGGAAGCGCTTCTCGCTCTCGTGCAGCGCGCGCTCGGTGCGCTTGCGGGCGCCGATATCCTCGTTCAGCCTGTCGTTGCTGCGCTTCAAATCCTCGGTGCGCGCGTCGACCAGTCCCTGCACCCGGCGCGAGCGCTGCGCCAGGGAGTGGACGAAGGCCGCCGTCAACAAGCTGAACAGGATGCCGCCCAGCAGGGTGGACAGCGAGCCCGTGTGCTCGTCCAGGAAGGGCCGCGGCAGCGCCGCCACCCGCACCCGCCAGGGCTGGCCGGCGGCCTCGAAGCCGCGCTCGTAGAGGCCGCGGTAATCGAAGGCCAGCCAGGCCGGCAGTCTCGACGCCGGCGCGCCCGCCGGGACGGCGCGGCCGCGGTGGTAAATCAAGTCCGCGGCGCCGGCGCCGGCGTAGACGTTCAATTCCAAGGCGGCATCGCCCAGCAGGTCGGCGCCGCGCAAGATCTTGTGCACCAGCGCCGTGCCGCGCACCACGGCCGCCGTGTCGCCGATCCAGGCCGCGCGCCGCTCGGCGGCGCTGTCCACGGGCGCGCCGGGGCGGTAGATCGGCATGAGTATCATGAAGCCGTTGCGCGCCGTCGTCTCTTGCGCCAGGGTCAACAGCGCGGTGGCGCTGGCCTGGCCGCTCAGCAGGGCCCGCTCGAGCGCGTCCCGCGTGGCCCGGTTGGGCGTCACGTCCAGGCCCAGCGCGGCTTCGTTGCCGGGCAGGGGTTCGAGGTAGTCGACGACATAGTAGTGCTCGCGCCGCGGCGTCGCCACGAAGGCGCCGTTGCGCATTTCATGCATGACGTAGTCCGGGTGCAGCAGGCGCAGGCGCGCTTCGAAGGCGGGCCGCTCGGCGTCCGTCAGCGCGCGGTGCACATTGAAGGCCTGGATGAAGGGATAGCGCGCCAGCAGCGGCGTGGTGAAGTTATGGAATTGCTGGCGCGTGAGCGGCGTCACGGTGCTGAACAGGCGATTCGTCACGGTCAACACTTCGACGACATCGTCCAAGCCTTTTTGCAGCGCGCTCACGCGCAGCGCGGCGCGCTGGCGGAATTCCAGCGCCACCTTGTCGTGCTCGAGGCCGCTGACGGCGGCGAACAGCAGCAGCGTCACGCCCAGGCCGGCGCACAGGGTGAGGGCGGTGGCCGCGGAAAAGGCAAATGGCGGGCGGCGATGCTGCATGGGGAATCCCTGGTGGGCGCGGCCGAGGCTGGCGCATTGGCTCCAGTGTGTCATAAAACGGCGGCGCACGGCAGCCGGTCCGTGTGAATTTGCAACAAACGCCTCAGCGCGGGGGCGCGCCGCGCCGGCTCAGGCGGCGCACGAGCAGGCGCGCCAGCAGGCGGTTCAAAAAGCCCAGGCCGGCAAAACGGCGCCACGCCACCAGGCGCCGCACCCGCGTCGCCCGCGAGGGCCGCGCCGCGTCGCCGTTGACGGCGAAGACGATGTGGTTGTTGCCAGCGATGCCGTCGAAGCCGCAGACGTGGCCGCGGAAGGTCGTCTCGATGCGGCCCAGCATGGCGTCGTGGCGCGGGTCGTAGCTGAAGATGTTTGCCACCAGCACGCCGTCCGGGCGCAGCGCGCGCCGGCAGTCGGCGTAAAAGCGCGCGCTGCCCAGCGCCGGCGGCAAGCCGTCGGCGTCGAAGCCGTCCACCAGCAGCACGTCGGCGCAGGCCGGCGCCGCCGCCAGGTAAGCGACGGCGTCGGTGTGGATGACGCGCAAGCGGGCGTCGTCGGCGGGAATCAGGAATTGCTCGCGCAGGGCGATCACGTCGGCGCGCAGTTCCAGCACCGTGATGCGGGCCCAAGGCAGGTGGCGGTGGCAAAATTTGAGCAGTGAACCGCCGCCCAGGCCGACCATGACGATGTCGCGCGGGCGCGGTTGGAACAGCACGAAGCACATCATCGCGCGGGCATAGCGCAGCACCAATTGGTCTGGCCGCGAAAGCAGCATTTCGCTCTGGATCATGCCGGGCGCGAACTCCAGTGTGCGGCGGTCGCCGCGGGTGCGCACCAGGGGCGGGGCGGCGGGCGCGGACGGGGCGGGCGGGAGGCGTGACGATGGCATGGCGGATATTTTGTTGGGCGCAAAAAATTCTGATAAGCTCTTCATGACCGGGCCGCGAACGGCCACCCGCGCAGCATACCCGATTCGGCCGCCGCTTTTTGCGGCGGCGGCATGGAAATCCGGCGGAAATCGGCCACGGCGGGCGTGGAACACCTATACTTCGCCGCTGGACCGACGGCGGCGGCGGTCATCATGGAGACAAGCTTATGTTTTTGGACCACCCTACGATTACCGCAACGAACAGCTTTACCGAGCCGGACCGGATCGAGCGGCTTACTCGCGTCTACGGCTACACGGCGGCCCTGGCCGACCAGGCCGGCAACGACGGTTTCATCGAAAAAGTGGCGCAGATTCACGACCACAAGGGTACCCTGATCGTCTTTTGGCACGAAACCCCCAGCGAAGACGAAAAGCAATTCTTCGTGCTGGCCTGGGCCAGCAAGATCGGCGACGGCAGCAGTAACGTCGAGCATGAAATTTAAAGGGGGCTCGCCGAGCGCGCCGACATGGATATAAAGACCCTGGTGCTGGCTTTGGCGCTCGGCAATCTGAGCCTGTGTGCGACCTTGTTTTTTTATCAATATGGAAATCTGAAGCCGCGCGCCTTGTCGACCTGGACGCTGGCCAAGCAATGCCAGGCCACGGCCTGGTTCTTGCTGTACTTTCGCGGCTTGATCCCGGACTTCCTGGCCTTGCCGGCCGGTAGCGCTCTCTTGCTCGCGGGCGTGGCGCTGGACGCCGGCGCCCTGTGGGAAGCGGCCGGGCGCGGCGGCTGGCGCCGTTTCATGCCGCCGGCGCTGGCGCTGGCGATCGCCACCTCCCTGCTGTGCTACGCCGTGGCGCCGACCGTGCGCGGGGCCCTCGTCGCGCTGCTGCTGGGCGGTTTTTTCCTGGCTGGCGCGGCCGCCCTGTGCCTGGACTGGGCCGCGGCCGCCATGCTGCGGCGCTTCCTGGCCCTGAGCATGGTCGCGCTGGCGGCCCTGTTGATGGGGCGCGGCGTGCTGGGGTTGGCGCGCCCGGACGGCTGGTTCTGGATCGGCCCGGCCGCCATGCAGGTGGCCGGCGTGGGCGCGCTCTACCTGATGATGCTCATGAACGGCTTCGGCTACCTCTTGCTGGCGCGCGAAAAGGCCGAGCGCGAACTGGCGCGCCTGGAAATCGTCGACCTTTTGACGGACGTGCCGAACCGGCGCGGCTTTTATCACGCGCTGGCGCCGTGGATGGCGCTGGCGCGCCGCCCCGGCCCGCCGACCGCCCTGATCCTGTTCAAGCTGGATGACTTCAAGCGCGTCAACGACGGCTATGGCCACCCGGTCGGCGACATGGTACTCAGGAGTATGGTCGACATCTGCAAGAGCCAGTTGCGGGACAGCGATCTGATGGGCCGCCTGGGCGGGGCTGAATTCGCCATCCAGTTGCCGCGCACCAATATGGACGATGCGCTCATGGTGGCCGAGCGCATCCGCGCCGCCGTGGCGGCCATACCGGTCAAGGCCGACCGGGCCGTGCTGCAACTCACGGCCAGCCTGGGCGTGACCACCATCCGCGCCGAGGATAGCGCGGTGAGCCTGTTTCAGCGCGCCGACGACGCCCTGCGGGCGGCCAAGCGGGCCGGGCGCAACCGGGTCGCCGGCGCCGCCGTCGCCGGCCCGCTCGAGGTGTAGAAGCTTCCAGGCGCGCCGTGCGAGTAATATGTCACGCGCCCGTCATGGGATGGGTGTAGGCTGGATGATTTTAAATATGCGATGCTGCGCCGGGACTGCTGAAAAGCTTCAAGGTAAGGTTTGACGATAAGAGGCTGGTATGTACGCTGCGGTTGATCTGGGATCCAATAGTTTTCGTCTTCACATCGGCAAGCACGACGGCGAGACGATCCGCGTGCTCAAGAGCATGCGCGATCCGATCCGCCTGGCCGCCGGCCTGGACGCGCAGGGCAATCTGAGCCCGGCCGCCATGCAGACGGCGCTGTCCTGTCTGAAAAACTTCCGCGCCGTCCTCGCCACCTACGAGCTCGAAGCGGTGCGCGTGGTGGCCACCTCGGCCATGCGGGTGGCGCGCAATGGCGCCATCTTCCTGCCGCTGGCCGAGCAAGCCATCGGCTATCCGATCGAAATCATCTCGGGCGAGGAAGAGGGGCGCCTGATCTACATGGGCGTGGCCAATTCCCTGGCCGTGCCGGGCGAGCGCCGCCTGGTGCTCGACATCGGCGGCGGCTCGACCGAGCTGATACTGGGGCGCGGCCAGGACATCGAGCGGGTCGAGTCCTTTTCCATCGGCACCGTCAAGCAAAGCCTGTCGTTTTTCGTCGGCGGACGCATCGACGCGCCCTCGTTCGAAGCCGCCATCCTGTCGGCGCGCAGCCATTTCGAGGACGCGGCCCCGCCCTATCATCCGCAGCACTGGAAGAATGCCTACGGTTCCTCGGGCACCATCCGCACCATCGCCGACATCATCGCCAAGAACGGCCTCGGCGGCGGCGACCTGTCCGGGCCCAGCCTGGACGCCCTCAAGCAACGCTTCATCGACTTCGGGCAAGTGGCGCGCATCGACATGCCGGGCTTGCGCGCGGACCGGGCCGGCACCATCGTGGGCGGCCTGGCGATCTTGATCGCCCTGGTGCGCGAGCTTGACATCGAGACCCTGGCGCCCATCGAGGCCGGCTTGCGCATGGGCGTGATGTGGGATCTGTACCTGCGCTCGACCAAGCGCGACCGGCGCGAACAGTCGGTGCGCGGCTACATGGAAAAATTCCACGTCGACGAGGGCCGCGCCGGCCGCGTGGCCGACCACGCCGTCGCCATGTACGCCCAGCTCAAGCCGGGCAACGACGGGCTGGCGAAATGCCTGCGCTGGAGCGGTTTGCTGCACGAAGTCGGCATGGCGGTGTCGCAGACCGGCTATCACAAGCACGCCGCCTACATCGTGGAAAACGCCGATTTGCCGGGATTTACGACGCGCGAACAAAAGACCATGAGCAAACTGATCATGGCGCAAAAGGGCAATCTGCGCAAAATCGCCGATTCCCTGGCCGACCCGGACTTCGCCAAGGCCGTGCTGGCCCTGCGCCTGGCGATCCTGTTCATGCACGCCCGCATCGAGGCCGATTTCAGCGAACTGCGCCTGCGCATGAAAAGCCGCATCGAACTGGAAATCAAGCGCGACTGGGTGGCCCACCATCCCACCGTTTCCTTCTGGATGGAAAAGGAACAAGAGATGTGGGACGAGGTTGGCGTCGATTTCAGCATCCGCGCCAGCGCCTGAGCTTGCCCGTTCGATTGTTGATGCGGATCAAGCAAACATTGAATAAATAGTATATATTATTTATATTATTTATTTTGATGGAGTAGTCATGAACAAAGAAGCCCCGATCAAAGCCGCCGCAAACGGCCTGGACACGCCTTTCCCGACCAGCGCGGCTATCAATGCCAAGTTGCCGAAAACCGTCACCGCGCCGAAGGTGGGCGGCGCCCGTGTCAAGCCGGCCGCATCGCTATCCGCATCGCCGTCGCCGGCCGCGCCCGTCGCAGCCAAAGCCAAGCCGGCGCCGCGCAAAGCGGCCGCCGCCAAAGCCAAGCCGATCGCCGCCAAGGCCACGCCCGTCGTTGCCAAGCCTGCCGCCAAGCCGGCCGTGAAGGTGGCCGCCAAGCCGGTCGCCAAAGCCGCCGCCAAG
>DMYQ01000042.1:8269-9419 GCA_003482555.1 Janthinobacterium sp.
CTGTCAAGGCTGCCGCCAAAGTGCCGGCCAAGGCCGTCGTCAAGACGGCCGCGCCGGCCAAGACCGATGTCATCGCCGACATCAAGGACAAGGCGCGCAAGCCGAAACTGGTGCGTGACAGCTTCACCATGCCCGAAGGCGAATACGCCGTCTTGGGCCAGGTCAAGAAATCCTGCCTGAAGGCCGGTTTCGAGATCAAAAAGAGCGAATTGCTGCGCATCGGCGTGGCCCTGATCAGCCAACTCGACCTGGCCACCCTGCAAAGCGTGCTGGCGGCCCTGCCACAACTGAAAACCGGGCGTCCAAAAAAGGTTTGACGCAGGTCATGGAAATGACACTACGCTGTCATTTCCCTGACATATTTAACAAGTACGCTTGCTTCGTCTCTTCAATCAAAAGGATGAAGCATGCAAACCTTAATCGCATCGGCCGACGTCGACGTCAAGGCCCACTCGGCCAAACTGGTTCTCAGCGTGGCCAGCACTCCTGAAGAGCTGCGCGAAGTGCAGCGCCTGCGCTATAAAGTGTTCATCGAAACCATGGGTCTGACGGCGCTGGAGAGCGACGATGGCCTCGACAGCGACGAATTCGACGCGCACTGCGATCACTTGATCGTGCGCGACGCCGACACCCTGAAAGTGGTCGGCACTTACCGCGTGCTGAGCGCGGCCCGCGCCGGCAAGATCGGGCGCCTGTATTCCGAAAACGAGTTCGACCTGGGGCGCTTGAACAATGTGCGCGCGCGCATGGTCGAGGCGGGACGGGCGTGCATCCATCCGAAGTACCGGGGCGGCAGCGTCATCATGCTGCTCTGGTCGGGCCTGGCCGAATACATGCGGCGTGAGCGCTGCGACTACCTGGTCGGCTGCGCCAGCATCAGCCTGGCCGACGGCGGCCATAACGCGGTGGCGGTCTACCAGGCCCTGGCCGGCAAGCACATGGCGCCGTCCGAATACCGGGTCACGCCCCATCTGCCTTTTCCCATCCACCAGTTGGAGGCGGCGCACAAGCCGCAAGTGCCGCCCCTGATCAAGGGTTATCTGCGCTCGGGCGCCTGGATTTGCGGCGAACCGGCCTGGGATCCCGACTTCGAGACGGCCGACATCTTGCTTGATGATGCCGCTGGCCAATCTCGATGGTCGTTACGCCC